>CAIMEE010000142.1 GCA_903839865.1 Enhydrobacter aerosaccus
AGGAGGGCGCGCGAACCAGCCAGCCACGGCGACGGAAGTGCCGGCGAACCTGCCGGATCACGAAGGACGACTGGATCATCAGGGCGACAACGACGACGGCCGGCAAGGCGATGAGCAGCATCCGGTTCGACAGGAAGGTCAAGGAGACGGCCCAGAAGCCCACGATCCCGCCCGTCAGCACGACGGTCAGGAGTACCGAAGGCCAGAATCCCGACGTCTTGCGGTACATAATGTACAGCGGCCCCAGGAAGGCGGCGGCGAGGTGCGACCCGCGGGTCACCAACTCCATCTCTTCCGTGTTCGGGTGCTCAAATCGATAGGGCCGCATCATGGGGTTCTTTTACACGATACCTGCGATTCGGGGGAGCGGCGCGTTGACCCGCCCTGCTGTAGTTCCTACATTTTGCCCATGGCCATTCACCGTCTCGGACTGCCCGGGGGCCTGACCGACTCGCCGCCAGGTCAGCGGCAAACCGCTTCCGTCACAGAGCTTAACGACCGGGCCCGCGAGGTTTTGCGCGGGGTCGTCGAAAGCTACGTCGAGACCGGCGAACCGGTGGGCTCGCGCGCCCTCACACGCAAGATCACCGAAGCGCTCTCGCCCGCCACCATCCGCAACATCATGGCGGACCTGCAGGACCTCGGCCTGCTCTATGCCCCGCACACGTCCGCCGGCCGCCTTCCGACCGATGCCGGGCTGAAGCTGTTCGTGAACGGCCTGCTCGAGGTCGGCAACGTCTCGGAGGACGAACGCGCCAGCATCGAGTCGCGCTGCGCCGCCGTCGGCCGCTCAGTCAACGAAGCGCTCGAACAGGCGACGACTCTTCTATCCGGCCTGTCGCGCTGCGCCAGCCTGGTCATGGCGCCCAAGACCGAGCAGCCGCTGAAGCACATCGAGTTCGTGAACCTGGGTCCCGGCCGCGCGCTGGTCGTGTCTGTCACGCAATCGGGCCATGTCGAGAACCGCATCATCGATACGCCGGTGGGCATGCCGGCCTCCGCGCTGATCGAAGCCAGCAACTATCTCAACGCGCGGCTGACGGGGCGGACGTTCGAGGATGCACGCCGCCTGATCGTCGAGGATCTCAAGCTGAAGCGCGCCGAGCTGAACGATCTCACCGCGCGCGTGATCGAGTCCGGTCTTGCGAGCTGGGCTGGAGAGCCAGGCGGCAACCTGATCGTGCGTGGCCAGGCGCGCCTGCTCGAAGACATCACCGCGCTGTCCGACCTCGAGCGCGTGCGCACGCTGTTCGACGCGCTGGAGCGCGGCGAGAGCTTCGCCCGCCTGCTCGAACTCGCCAATGGCGCGGCGGGCGTGCAGATCTTCATCGGTGCCGACAATCCGATGTTTGCTAACACCGGCTGCTCGATGGTGGTGGCGCCGTTTCGCGACTCGCAGGAACGCATCCTGGGCGCGATCGGCGTGATCGGGCCCACGCGCCTCAACTACGCGCGCATCATCCCGCTGGTCGACTACACCGCCCGCACCATTGGGCGGATGGTGGGCTAGGACCACTCCTTCTCGTCGAAGTTCTCGAACTCCTTCACGAGCTCTTCTTCCTCGGAGGGTGGCGGCGCCTGTTCGTTGGCTGGATGGGACAGCACGCGCAGGCGCGTGTCCCTGGTGATCAGCGGCACGAGTTCCAGCAGATCGGCGCGGGCAAAGGCGACGCAGCCCCGGGTCGCGCCCATGTCGTCGCGCGCGATGTGGAGGAAGATCGCGCTGCCCCACTCGCCTTCGGGCGGATCGTCGTTGTAGCCGACCACGACCACGAGATCGTAGAGCCCATCCTCGCGCCACATCTTTTCGTGGCTCCAGTCGTTGGGGACGTGGACCAGGCGATTGTAGGCGTCCGCGCGCGGGTCGTCGCACCAGCCGTCGTTGCGGGAGATCGGCCGGGCGGGCAGGCCGACCTTCGGCAGGACCAGCCGGTCGTTGCGGAAATAGAAGCGGCGCAGCGGGAATTCCCCGACTGGCGTGGCGCCGTCGCCCTCGACCTTGTCCTCGCGAATACCGCCCGCGCCCAGCACGCATCGCCAGCGATGGCGGCCCAGGGTGGCCCAACCCAGCGACGAATCCGCCGTATCCGCCTGAACCGTCAAAACGCCATCAGCTGACATTGAATCGAACTCCTCAGCCCTTCATAAAGCCGGTCTCTTGAAGGAGAAAACGATGGCTTACGTTATCACCCCGCCCGCGACCGTCGGCGTTCCGGTTCACGGCAGCAAGGACCTTTTCCCCGTCCGCCGCGTCTTTTGCGTCGGCCGCAACTATGCCGCCCATGCCCGCGAGATGGGCCACGATCCGGACCGCGAGCCGCCTTTCTTCTTCACCAAGCCGGCCGACGCTGTCGTCCTCTGCGCCGACCCCAAGAACCCGACCAAGATCCCCTATCCGCCCGCGACCAAGAACCTCCACCACGAGATGGAGCTGGTCGTTTGCATGAAATCGGGCGGCGCCGACATCCCCGTGGAGAAGGCCCTCGACCATGTCTACGGATACGCCGTCGGCCTCGACATGACCCGCCGCGACCTGCAGAACCAAGCCAAGGACATGGGCCGTCCGTGGGACATGGGCAAGGGGTTCGACCAGTCCGCGCCGATCGGCGTGATCTTTCCGGTCAGTGAAGTCGGCCACATCGACAAGGGCACCATCCAGCTCGACGTCAACGGCAAGACCCGCCAGAAGTCCGACCTCAACGCGCTGATCTGGAGCATTCCGGAGACGATCTCGTATCTCTCCGGCCTGGTGACGCTGGCTGCCGGCGACCTGATCTACAGCGGCACGCCCGAAGGCGTCGCCGCCGTGGTCAAGGGCGACACCTTGCAGGGCTTCGTCGACAAGTGCGGCACCGTGAGTGTGGAATACGTATAGCGCGTAGCGCTGCACGGGCGAGCGGCAGCGCATTCATATGCGCGAGAGCTCGCGCGGTGCAGGAAAGACAGGAATACGCGACCTATGCTCTTTCTGGTGGGTGCGGGCTCTCGCGCCTCAGAAGGCGCTGCCGCCCGCCGAGACAACTCAAGCCAACGCTGGAGTTGTCTATAGCTGCTTCGCGTTAAACGTATCGCAACGGCGGATATCGCCGTTGTCGAGACCGGTCTTGAACCAGCGCACCCTCTGCGTGCTCGAGCCGTGGGTGAAGCTGTCGGGCACGACGCGGCCCTGTGATTGCTTTTGCAGCGTGTCGTCGCCGATCGATGTGGCGGCATTGATCGCCTGTTCGACATCCTGATCGGTGAGCTTCAACCTTGCGTCGGGATCGCGGCTGGCGTGATAGGCCCACACGCCCGCCAGGCAATCGGCCTGCAGCTCGACTCTCACCGACATCGCATTGGCGTCGCGCTTGCTCATGTTCTGGCGCAACTGAGCCACCTTGCCCTCGATGCCCAGCAGGTTCTGTACGTGGTGGCCGACCTCGTGTGCGACCACATAGGCCTGCGGGAACTGGCCCGGTGCATGGAAGCGCTGTGACAGCTCGTCGAAGAACGACAGATCGAGATAGACGCGCTGGTCGGGCGGGCAATAGAACGGCCCCATCGCCGCCTGGCCCTGGCCGCATGCGGTCTGCGTGGCGTTACGGAACAGCACGAGACGCGGCTGCCTGTACTGACGGCCCATCTGCTGGAACTGGTTGCCCCATACGTCCTCGGTGCTCTTGAGCACGCGCGCGATAAAGCGCTCCTCGGGGTCATTGGTTACAGGTCGCGACGCCGTACGCTGCTGCGTCTGCGGCGCCACGTAGCTGCCCCCGCCGCCGTCGACAAAGCCGCCCAGCAGCGTCAGCGGATTGACGCCGAGGATGAGGCCGATCACGACGATGGCGATCAGGCCGAAGCCGCCCTTGAACAGGCCGCCGCCCAGCGGGATCGGGATGCCGCCGCCGCCGAAGCCGCCGCCCCCGAATCCGCCGCCGCCAAATCCACCGCCGCCGCCTTCGCCGCGGCGATCCTCGATGTTACTGCTCTCGTCGCCATCCAACTGCATGGCAGCGTCTCCGTTCCCTAACTATAGTGTCCGCGAATGAGCCTGACCGTCGCCACCTGGAATATCAATTCGGTCCGCCTGCGGATCGGCAACGTCGAACGGTTCCTGAAGTTGCGCAAGCCTGACGTGCTGTGCCTGCAGGAAACCAAATGTCCCGACGAATTCTTCCCGCACCAGCCCTTCGAGGCCCTGGGATACAAGCACCGCCTGATCCAGGGGATGAAAGCCTACAACGGTGTCGCCATCCTCTCGAAGGTTCCCTTCACCGCGATGAACGTGCACCACCGGTGCGGCAAGGAAGACTGCCGGCACATCGAGGCCGCGCTCGATGTCGGGGGCGACCCAATCCTGCTCGACAACCTTTATATACCGGCCGGTGGCGACATTCCCGATCCCGAGGCCAACGTGAAGTTCGCGCACAAGCTCGACTTCTATCGCGAAATGGCCCGGTGGTACGCCGACCGCAAGCCGACGTCGCGCGCGCGCAAGGGCAAGCGTCGCATCGCCGTCGGCGACCTCAACGTGGCGCCGCTCGAGCACGACGTCTGGAACCACAAGCAGCTTCTGAAGATTGTCTCGCATACGCCCATCGAAGTGGATTTGTTCGGCAAGATGATGGCATCGCTCGACTGGATCGACGTGCCGCGGCGCTTCGAGCCGGCCGACAAGAAGCTCTATTCGTGGTGGAGCTACCGCAACAACGACTGGCGCGTTTCCAACCGCGGCCGGCGGCTCGACCATATCCTGGCCAGTCCGGCGCTGGGCGATGCGATCAAGAGCTACCGGATCGACATCGACCTGCGCGACTGGGAGCTGCCGTCGGATCACGTGCCGGTGCTGGCGACGTTTGACGTCTGAGGGGAGAGAGCCATGCATATCATCTTTATTATCTTGATCGGCTTCCTGGTGGGTCTGGTGGCACGCTGGCTCGGTCCCGGCCCGCACATCCATGGCTTCTGGATCACAGTGGCGATCGGCGTCGTGGGGTCGGTGTTGGCGACCTATGGCGGCCAGGCACTGGGCATCTATCGCGTCGGACGCCCGGCGGGCTTCATTGGCTCGGTCGTTGGCGCGATCGTCCTGCTCGCCCTCGTCCGTCTCACCGGACACTAAGCCACGCGATACAGGAAGTAGCGGTCCTTCGGTACGCCCGGCGGTTCGGGCAAGAGGTGCCAGCGCGCCACGGTCAGGGATTGGTTGGCCAGAACGTAGCTCCCTGAGGCCGCGAGCCGGTCGAGCGCCGGGCCCAGCCACTTGCCCATCTCCAGGTTGGCCGCATGATCGCCGGTGCCGAGATCGGTGTGGATCAGCGCCGCCGTCGCGCCGAGCCTGAGTGCCGCCTGCGGAATTGTCTTGTCCGCGTCGCCCAGGAACAGCCGATCGTCCGGCGGGATGCAGTCAGGATGGGCCGCCACCTTGCGTTCGAACACGTAGATGTCACGGCCGGGAAAGAGCGTGCGCAAATGATCATAGGTGCGCCCGTTGCCGAGACCCACCTCGAGGATCGGGCCAGCGAGCACGTCCACTTTGGGCTTCAGGTAGTTCAGGCAGTCGCGCTGCGCCTGCATGCGCGCGATGAAACTGTCGAGACGGCTCATCTGCGAACGGCGGTCAGGCGGCGGCCTTGGTGGCGGCCTGTAGCTTCTTGTTGGTGTCTTCCAGGCGGTGCGCCAGTTCGCGCATCATCTCGATCGCCATCTGCGGGACTTCCTCGCACATCCGGTAGAGCGTATCGCGCGAGATCTTGAGCGTGTTGAGCTGCTCGCGTGCCTTCACCGTGGCGGTACGCGGCACGTCGCACAGCACCGAGATCTCGCCCACGAAGTCGTTGCGCTTGAGCTCGGCCACGCGAATCTGGCCACCCGAGGTATCGATCAGAATGTCGGCCACGCCGCCCAGGATGACATACATCGCGTCACCCGGATCGCCCTGGTGGCAGAGCTCCTGGCCGACAGCGAAGTTCATGCGCTCGCTCGTAAAGGCCAGCAGCTTCAATTTGGCCGGCTCGATCTTGGCGAAGATCGGCACGCCCTTCAGAAGCTCGACTTCCTCGTTGAGGTTCATCGTATCCTCCTGTTCCCAATCCTACGCCGACGACATCAATTCGGCGTATACCTTGCCCTTCGCGGCCAGATCCTCGGGCGTTCCCTGCTCGATGACCTTGCCGGACTGCATCACCACGATCCGCTTGAACGGCTCGGACTGGCCGGGGCGGCTGGCGATCCACACCACGCCGCGGCTTCCCGCCGCCGCCAATATGTTGTCACGCATGCGATCCTGCGTGCGGCCGTCGAACACAGCGACTGCTTCGTTGACGATCAGGAATTGCGGCCGCTTGATCAACGCCCGGGCAATGCCGAGCTTCTGACGTTGCGTCGCCGGCAGGCGTCGTCCGGCGACGCCGACATTGTACTCCAGCCCGACCTCGATCACCGAATCGCGCAGATGCAATTCTGCCAGCACGTCGGTGAGCAGGGCACGGATGCGGCTCTCGGACTGCGCCTGGCCATAGACCACACGGCCGAAGAGGATGTTATCCAGCAGCGTCGCTGCGCTGTTGTATTGGTCGAAATTGTAGAATTCGACCGAGCCGCGCAGGTTCGCCGGGAGATTCTCGGCGAAAGCCCGCCGGGCGGCGAGCAAACGGTCTTCCATCGCACCGTCGATCAGGCCAAGGCGATGCCGGGCCTCGATGTAGCGCAGCGGCAGGGTCATCAGTCGCGCCTGGTCGGACAGTGGGACGGCTTCAACGCCTTTGCCGCCGAGGCGTTGCAGCAACAGCCGCACATTGGGCAGCTCGTCGGCGGAGATGAAGCTGTACTGCTCGAACAACGGGTTGTCGGGCGACAGGCCCGAGAACAGCTCGACCATGGTTTCGGCAATCGACAGACCCATGCTGAGCAGGTCCTTGTCCAACCCGGTCTTCAACAGCACGGTCTGCACGTAGGGATTGGCGGCGAGATTGTCGCCGTCGAAATCCGTGCCGACCGACGTGCCGAACAGCAGGTTTTCCGCGACCGACAGATTCTTGTTGTACTTGTCGGCGTCGAACGTCTCGATCAGCCCGGCATTCTTCTGGTCCTTCAGGCGCTCATGCAGCGTATGCCGCGCTTTCAGGATCTTCTCGGCGAGATCGGGCCGCAGCGCCGCGTCGATCGCGCCGCGCAGGCCCAGCGAGTAAATGTCGTCGTCGAGCTCGACCTGCGTCAGCGCGTGCACCATGCAGGGCAGCAGGTCGGCCGGGCCGGTGGCGCCCGCCAGCTCGTAGTCGATCCAGTCGGCGTTGGGGTCGAGTGCCGGATTGCCCGACCGCGCGGCCTCGAGCCAGAACAGTTCGCGCGCCGTGGCGACGTCGCCTTCGTATTTCGCCGGCGAGATCGGGCGGTGCTTCAGGCCGAACAGCAGATTGTCGCGCACGCTTTGCGGGAAGAGATAAGTCTCCTGGCCGATGTAGCCCAGCCGCGAACCCAGCAGGTATTCCGGAAGCTGCAGGAAATCCTTACCGTCGATCTTGATCGAGCCGCCGCTCGGCAGCACGAGGCGCGCCAGCACCTGGCCCAGCACGTCCTTGCCCGAGCTCGAGGCGCCGATCACGGCGATCTTCGCGTCGGTCGGCACCACCAGCGACACGCCGTCGAGCTGCTTCACGCGGCCGTCTTCGGTGACGGTCACGCCCGCCAGCACCAGCTCGTGGCCAAGCGGCGGCGGCGGGCCCTCCGGCATTGCCTGCAGCTCGGGTGGCATCATGCCCTCGGGCTGGAACTGGTCGATCACCTGCTCGTACTTGATCTGCACGTCCTGGCGCTGCTGGTCCCAGTCGATCAGCTCCTTGATCGGGCCGGGCAGGTCCTTGTAGGCGAGCAGCACGCCCACGACCGCGCCGACGTCCATCTTGCCGGTGATCGCGAAGTAGCCGCCCAGCAGGTAGATCGCGAACGGCGTCGCCTGGGACAGGATGTTGTTCCAGAATTTGGCGACGAATTTCTTGTTGTAGAGCTCGAAGCGGATTCTGAAGATGTGGCCCAGACGCTCCGAGATGTCGGCGCGCTCGTAGTTCGACGAGCCATGGATATGGATCTCGTTCACGCCGTCGGCGGTCTCGGCGATGCGGCCGGCCAGCAGGCGGGCCGAGAGCTGACGCTGGCGGCCCAGGACCAGCACGGGTTTGCGCAATCGCGGCACGATCATCATCTGCACCGCCAGCAGCACGATCACCACGAGGCTCAGGATCCAGTTCTGCATCAGGATGAAGATGATCGCCGTCAACGCCTGGCCGCCCAGGAACATCGGCTGCACGAAAGCGTCGCCGATGAAGCCGCCGAGCGGCTCGACCTCGTCCTTGATCATCGTGGCGAGCTCGGCCTGCTTGACCTTGCGGAAGTGCGCGGACGGGAAGCGCAGGATGCGATCGTAGAGCTCGTAGCGCAGACGGCGCAGCATGCGCTCGCCCATGCGGCCCTTCTGCGTATTGATGCTCTTCCTGAACTGGCCGTTGATGATCACCGCACCCAGGAAGACGAAGCTCATGATCACGAGATAAGTGAGCTGGTCGGCCGTGAAGCCGTCGAACAGATGGATGTCGCGACCGATGAAGCGCGGCAGGGGAATCGTGATCGACAGCATCTGGACGGTCGGCGCGTCCTTGAAGGCGTTGCCGGAGATGCCGTTGTTGACGATCGACTTGGGAACGCTGAGCGACAGGAAGTAGAAGATCTGCGCCAGCACGACGAGACCCAGGATCACGATCTGCTCGCGCCGGCTGTGCCGCCAGATATAGGAGAAGAGATTGCGCTGCATCAGTGTCCGGGAGTCTACCCTATATTCGATCAGTCCCTTGAATACATTCGATTTTTGGTGCCGCAGGGTGCGACCGGGTGGGGGTTCGCGCGGCCGACGCAGTGTGCCATAGTCCCGCCCGAAGTGCCGGCCGGGCGGATATCAAGCGGCCAGGGGGAGAGGCATTGGATGCCCGCAAGTAGCCGGTCAAAGCGTGTGCTGTTGTACAGCCACGATTCGTACGGTCTCGGACACGTCAGCCGATGCCGCACGATCGCCAACGCCATCGTCGAGGCCGACAGTTCGGTTTCCGTTCTGATCATCTCTGGATCGGCGGTCATCGGATCATACGAATTTCGCTCGGGTATCGATTTCGTGCGCATTCCGGGCGTCGTGAAGCAGATCGACACCGGTGAGTACGACTCCGCGAACCTGCGCGTCGGCGTGGAGCATACGCTGGAGATGCGCACGCGTATCATCCGCGATACGGCCGACATTTATCGCCCCGACCTCTTTATCGTCGACAAGGAGCCGCTCGGCTTGCGCGGCGAGGTCGAGCCGACCCTGCGCATGCTCAAGGAACGCGGCACGCCGATCGTCATGGGCCTGCGCGACGTCATGGACGATCCCGAGCAGCTCGCCAGGGAGTGGGAGCGCAAGAACATCGTGCCGGCGCTCGCCGACTTCTATGACGAGATCTGGATCTACGGCCTGCCGCAGATCAACAAGCCGCTGCAGGGCATCGTCGTGCCGCCGTCGGTGCGTCACAAGATGGTCTACACCGGCTATCTGCGCCGCGAGCTGCCGTTGCATACCGACGTGCCGCACGAAGGCGACGAGATCGACCGTCCGTTCATCCTGGTGACGCCGGGCGGCGGCGGCGACGGCGACGCTCTGGTCGACTGGGTGCTGTCGGCCTACGAGAGCGAACCCAACATCCCGTACGGTGCGGTCATCGTGTTCGGTCCGTTCATGTCTGCCACGGCGCGCGAGGGCTTCAAGGAACGCGCCGCGAAGTTCCCGCACATCCGCACGCTCACCTTCACCAACAACCTCGGCGCCCTGATGCAGCGCGCCGCCGGTGTCGTTGCGATGGGTGGCTACAACACCTTCTGCGAGATCCTGTCGTTCGACAAGAAGGCGCTGATCATGCCGCGCACGCGGCCGCGCCTCGAACAGTTCATCCGCACGCGCGCCGCGCGCAATCTCGGCCTGATGGAAATGCTCGATGCCGAGAAGGGCCGCGATCCGCACTTCATGGCGACGGCGCTGCGCCATCTGCCGCAGCAGCGCGCGCCGAGCGATGCCATCGTGCCCGGCTTGCTCGATGGCCTGCCCAACGTCATCAAGCTCGTGGCGCGCGCGCTTGCCAATCCCCATCGTGGCCCCGCGTCGATCGAGCCGCCCGCCGCGCTCGAGACGCCGATCGCAGATGGGCTCGCCCTCGAGGCGTTGCGGGCAAAATCCTGAGCTAATCCTGACGACGACGGTGTTTCATGGTTGAGTCTAAAGACGCGCAGATTGCGGTCGTGGTCAAATGCTGGCCGCGCCTTTCCGAAACCTTCATCGCCCAGGAGATGGCGGGGCTGGAGGCGCGCGGGCTGAAGCTCGTCATTTATTCGCTGCGCCTGCCGACCGATCCCGCGATCCATCCCGTGCATGCGCGCGTGAAGGCGCCGATCGTCTACCTGCCCGAATATCTCAAGAACGATCCGCTGCGCGTGATCCGCGCGTGGTGGAAGGCGCGCAAGCTGCCGGGCTACAAGGCCGCGCGCGATCGCTTCTTCCACGACCTCAAGCGCGATCGCACGCCCAACCGGATCCGGCGCTTCGGCCAGGGCATGGTGCTGGCGGCGGAGATGCCGGCCGCGATCGAGCGCATGTACGCGCACTTCATCCATACGCCGGCGTCGGCCACGCGCTACGCCGCCATCATGCGCGGCCTGCCGTGGAGCGCCTCGGCGCACGCCAAGGATATCTGGACCAGCCAGGAATGGGAGCTGAAGACCAAGCTTGCAGACATCGACTGGATCGTGACCTGCACGCAATATGCGCGCGCACGGCTGGACGAGCTGGTGAGCGACCGCAGCCGGCTGCGCCTCGTCTATCACGGGCTCGATCTCGCCAACCTGCCTGCCCCGCCGCTCGAACGCTCACGCCGCGACGGCTCGGACCCGAAGGATCCGGTGGTGATCCTGTCGGTCGGCCGGCGGGTCGCGAAGAAGGGCTATGACGATCTGATCGCAGCCCTTGCCATGCTGCCCAAGGACCTCAACTGGCGCTTCGAGCATATCGGCGCCGGCGTGCTGGGCGATTCGGTCGTGCACATGGCCGAGCAGGCGGGCATCGCCGATCGCTGCATCTGGCACGGCGCGCTGCCGCAGAAGACGGTCTTCGAGGCCTACCAGCGCGCCGACATCTTCGTGCTGGCCAGCAAGACGGCGAGCGACGGCGATCGCGAGGGCATGCCCAACGTGCTGCAGGAGGCGGGCTATCAGCACATGGCGATCGTCTCGACGCGCTCGGCCGCGATCGGCGAATTCGTGCACGACGGCGAGAACGGGCTGATGGCCGATGCCGCCGCGCCCGATCAGCTTGCCGTGGCCCTGGAGAAGCTCGCGCGCGATCCCGAGCTGCGCACGCGCTTCGGCCGCCGCGCCAACGAGATCGTGCGCACCCAGTTCTCATACGAGGCAGGTGTCGATTTCATCGCGCGTGCCCTTGCCCAGCCGCGGGGCGCCAGTCTTGCGGCGCAGCTCGATATTCCCGAGGCCCGAGCGGCCGAATAACCATGCGTGTGTTGCTGCACACGCCCCTCAAGCCGCCCGATCATCCGGTGCCGTCGGGCGACCGTGAAATGGCACGCGGGCTGGCGCGGCTGCTCACGCGCCTCGGTCACAAAGTCATCATGCCGGCCGGCAGTCGCGTGGCCCAGGGCGTGCCCGAACCCGAAGAGCATCTCGGGCTCGAACGACGCGCGCGCAGACAGGCAGCGCGCCTGATCGCACGCTGGCGGTCGTTACCGGCGCATCATCCCGAGCGCTTCGACCTGTGGTTCACCTATCACTGCTACTACCGCAAACCCGACTGGCTGGGGCCGATCGTCACCAAGGCGCTGGGCATGCCCTACGTGATCGCGGAGGCCTCGCATGCGCCGCAGCGTGCGGTCGGCGCGACACGGCTCGGCCATCGTGCGACCGAGCGCGCGCTGGCCGCCGCCGACCTCGTGATCACCGTCAATCCGCGCGATGTCGCGGGCGTCCGTACGCGCCTGCGGCCGGGCGCGCGACAGGTCTGGTTGCCGCCGTTCATCGATGTCCGTCCTTATCTCGCGGCGCGCGCGCACCGAAAGAAGAGCGACGTGCCGCTGCTAATGGCCGTGGGCATGATGCGCACGCGCGACAAGCTCGAATCCTATCGCGTCCTGGCGGCGGCGTTTCACCTGCTGGGCGACCGGCCGTGGCGGGCCGTGCTGGTGGGCGACGGCGCCGCGCGCGCGGAGATCGAGGTGCTGATGGCGCCGTTCGGGTCACGCATCCGCTTTGCCGGCGCGGTCAGCCAGGACGAGCTTCTCGCGCTTTATGCGTCGGCCGACCTTTACGTCTGGCCCGCGATCAACGAAGCCTATGGCATGGCCTTTCTCGAAGCGCAGGCGTCAGGCGTGCCCGTCGTCGCCGGCCGCACCGGTGGCGTGCCGGCCGTCGTGGCCGACGGTATCGCGGGCGTGCTGACGCCGATCGGCGATGCCGTGTCGTTCGCGGCGGCGATCGGCCGTCTGCTGGACGATCCGAAGGAGCGCGCGCGACTGGCGGGCAATACCGCCGGCCGCATTGCCGCGCGCCACGACGATCGCGCGGCGGCGCACGCGCTGGCAGCCGCACTGGACACACTCCGATGAGCGGTGTTGCCTTCGCGCTGGTGCGGCACGCCTCGACGGTGTGGAACGAAGAAGGCCGCCTGCAGGGCATGACGGACACCATCCTGAGCCCCAAGGGAGAGGCCGATGCGCGGAGCTGGCGCCTGCCGTCGCCGGCCGACGGCTGGAAGCGTGCGTGCAGCCCGCTGAAGCGCGCCCGCCTTACCGCCGAACTCCTGCAGCCGGCCGCGCCGGTCTCGGTCGATCAGCGGTTGCGCGAGATGAGTTTCGGCGCATGGGAAGGCCGCACCATCCTCGAGTTGCGCGAGACCGTGGGCCCCGCCTTCATTGCCGCCGAGAACAAGGGCCTCGATTTTCAGCCGCCGGGCGGGGAGTCGCCGCGCACCGTGATGGAACGCATCGCCGGCTGGACCGCGGAGATCGCCGAAAAAGGCGAGCCCGTCGTTGCCGTCTCCCACAAGGCCGCGAGCCGCGCGCTGCTGGCGGCGGCAACCGGCTGGGACATGATGGGCCGTCCGCCGGTGAAACTCGACTGGCGCTCGGCGCACTTCTTTTACGCCGAGCGGGACGGCACGGTGCGCCTCGATCGGCCCAACGTGCCGCTGGCGCCCGCATGAGCCCCCACATGAGCCGGCGCGTCTTCTTCTATGTGCAGCACCTGCTGGGCATCGGCCATCTTCGCCGCGCCGCGACGCTCGCGCGCGCCCTGGCGCGGAGCGGCTTCGACGTGCTGCTGGTGTCGGGCGGCGCGCCTGTCGCGGGCCTCGATACTGGCGGCGCGCGGTTCCACCAGTTGCCGCCCGTGCGCGCACGCGACGAAGGCCTGCGCGAGCTGGCGCGGCTCGACGGCACGCCGCTCGATGACGCCTTTCGCGCGCTTCGCACACAGGCGTTGGTCGGGCTGCTGCGCGCCGAGCAGCCGGATTTCCTGATTACCGAGCAGTTCCCCTTCGGCCGCACGCAGTTGCGCTTCGAGCTTCTGCCGTTGCTTGACGCGGCGAAGGCGCTGGGCAAACCGCCCCGAATTTTGTCGTCCGTGCGGGACGTGCTGCGGGAATCGGCCAGCCCCCAGCGCATCGCTGAAACCATTGAGACGTTCGAGCGCTACTTCGATGGCGTTCTGGTCCATGCCGATCCGGCGCTCGTTGGCCTCGACAAGAGCTTCGCGGGATGGGCGCGCATCAAGTCTCGCGCGCATTACACCGGCTACGTCGTCGAAACCGACTCTTCGCCGGCGCCTGCGGCCACGTCGGGCGAGGTCCCCTCTGGGGAGCTCTCCTCTGGCGAGGTCATCGTGTCGGCAGGCGGCGGTGCGGTCGGAGGACCGCTGTTGCGTGCGGCGATCGCCGCGCGGCCTCTGACGTCGCTGGCGGGCCACACATGGCGGCTGCTTGTCGGAGACAATCTTCCCGACGCCGACAGGGCGTCTCTTCGCGCCGGCGCCGGCATCGAGATCGAACCGGCGCGCCCGGATTTCACCGCACTGTTGGCCGGCTCGACCTTGTCGATCAGCCAGGCGGGCTACAACACCGTCGTCGAGACCCTCGTCCATGGCAACCGTGCCGTGCTCGTCCCGTTCGCTACCGGACGCGAGACCGAGCAGGCGCGGCGTGCCCAAGTCCTGGCCGAGCGAGGCCTCGTGCAGACGGTGGCGGCCGACGGGCTCGATGGTTCGGTGCTGGCCGCCGCCGTCGAGCGTGCGCTGGTCGGGCGCTCGATCCGGAGTTTCCCGCGGTGCAACGCCAATGGCGGACGGGCGACGGCATCGTTGCTTGCGAGCATGGCATGAGCGACTGGGCCGCTTTCGACGATGAAATCGCGCGCTGGCGCGATATGGGTCATGAGGCCGAATTCTGGTGGCGCGATGACGACGCCGTCGATGTCGGGCCTGCGCTCGACCGGCTGCTGCAGGTTCATCGCGCGACGGCGGCGCCCCTCGCGCTCGCCGTGGTGCCGGCCCAGGCGACGGCCGCACTGGCCGCGCGGCTGACCGATGAGCCGATGATCGATGTGCTTCAGCACGGTTACGCGCACGTTAACCATGCTGGCCATACGGAGAAGAAGATGGAGCTCGGCCTGCAACGGCCGGCGATGTTCGTCCTGGGCGATCTCGGCACCGGCTGGATGGCGCTGGAGAGGCTGTTTGGCCGCAAGGCGTTACCTGTCCTCGTGCCGCCATGGAACCGAATTGCGCCACCGCTTGTGCCGACCCTGCCTGAAATCGGCTTCCGCGGCCTGTCGACATTCGGCGCCCGCAAGCGCCCCGAACCCGTGCGCGGCCTGCGCCAGGTCAACACGCATGTGGATCTGATCGACTGGAAGGGCGGGCGCGGGTTCGTGGGCGCTGGACCGGCGCTCGATGCGCTGGTGCGGGCCTTGGGCAACGCGCGTACACAGAACCGGGAGCCGGTCGGCATCCTGAGTCATCATCTTGCGATGGACGAAGGGGCTTGGGATTTCCTAATGTCGCTCTTGGGGAGACTAAGAACAATGTCGGGACCAAAAATCAGCCCGGCGCACGACTTATTCGCGTCACGGGAGGCGCGCGGTTGAGTTCCGCTGATTTGCGTTATCCGCGTCAGACGCTCTGGGCTGACTATATCCGCGCGACGGCGGGCGTTGTGCTGTGCGGCGCGCCGCTGGTGGCGCTGGACGTCAATCGCTGGATGGCGATGCTGCTGGCCGCTGGCTTCCTGCTGTTTATCGTCTTTCTGGCGCGGACTGCGTTGCGGCAAAGGACGCGCTACGTGCTTGCGGCCGACACGCTCTGCGCCGATGGTCCGGCCGGCACCCTGGTCGAGTGGAATCGGCTCGATCGGCTGAAGCTCAGCTATTATTCCACCAAACGCGACCGCAGCGACGGCTGGATGCAACTTGCCGTCGGCTCGGCGGGCGGGCGGACCATCAAGATCGATTCCGCGCTCGACGGTTTTTACGATATTGTCGAACGGGCGGCCGCGGCGGCCGAGGCAAACAAGGTCGAGCTTGTGACGGCAACGCGGGCCAATCTCAAGTCGATGGGGATCGCAGTGGCGGAGCTGGAAGAGTCGGTATGAAGGATCTGCTGCGCGTCGAGAACTTGACGGTCGATTTCGGCGTCCACGAAGGGACGCTCCGGGCCGTAAACAACGTCTCCTTTTCCATCCCTCCGGGTGGCACGCTGGCGCTGGTGGGCGAATCGGGATCGGGCAAGTCCGTCTGCAGCCAGGCGATCATGGGCCTGCTGCCGCGCACCGCGACGATCGCTTCCGGCTCGATCCTGTTCCAGGATCCGCGCGACTCCGCGGCTCCCATCGATATCGCCAAGCTCTCGCCCGCCGGTCCCGAGATGCGCGCGATCCGCGGCGGCGAGATCTCGATCATCTTCCAGGAGCCGATGACCTCGCTGTCGGCGCTCCACACCCTGGGCGACCAGATTGGCGAAGCGGTCGAGCTGCATGGGGCGCACGGCGGCATCGGCGGTCCCGACCGCAAGATGAGCCGGGCCGAGATCGACGAGATCGCCATCGCGATGTTGCGCATGGTGGGCTTCCCCGATCCCAAGCGCGCGCTCAAGACCTATCCGTTCGAACTGTCGGGTGGCCTGCGCCAGCGCGGCATGATCGCCATGGCGCTGGTGTGCCGACCGGCGTTGCTGATCGCCGACGAGCCGACCACCGCGCTCGACGTCACCATCCAGGCCCAGATCCTGCGTCTCATGAAGGACCTGCAGAAGGAACTGGGCATGGCGCTGCTGATGATCACCCACGATCTCGGGGTGGTCGCCAACGTCGCCGACGATGTCGTGGTCATGTATCGCGGCCAGGTCGTCGAGTCGGGCAACCTGAACGACATTTTCCGCGAGCCGAAGCACGATTATCTCAAGGCACTGCTCCACGCCGTGCCGCGCTTCGACATGAAGCCGGGCGAGCGGCTCGAGCCGATCCGCGAGATCAAGGCGGCGACCGGGCATCTGCTGACGCAGAAGGTCGAGGTCAAGCCGACCGAGAACTTCAATCCCAAGGCGCCGGTGCTCAAGGTCCGCCATCTCACCAAGACCTTCCGCATCCGCAAGGCCGACACCCTGCTCGAATCGCTGATGGGCGGCGGCACGACCAAGAGCGTGCGCGCGGTCAACGACGTGAGCTTCGACGTCGAGCGGGGCGAGTGCCTGGGCCTCGTGGGCGAGTCGGGTTGCGGCAAGACCACGCTCAGCAAGATTCTCATGCGCGGCATCAACGCCGACACGACGTCCGAGGGCGGCCGCATCGTGTTCGACGACTGGGGCCGCAAGACCGACGTGCTGGCGCTGCAGGGCGACGATCTCAACCGCTTCCGCACCAAGCTGCAGTTCATCTTCCAGGATCCGTTCGGATCGCTCAATCCGCGCATGACGGTCTACGACATCCTGGTCGAGCCGCTGGTCATCCATAAGGTGGGCGACGACGCCTATCGCCGCGAGATGGTGGGCGAGCTGATGGAGCTGGTCGGCCTCGACCGCCGCCACCTCAGCCGTTATCCGCACTCGTTCTCGGGCGGCCAGCGCCAGCGCATCGGCATCGCGCGCTCGCTGGCGCTCAGGCCCGACATGGTGATCTGCGACGAGCCGGTGTCGGCGCTCGACGTGTCGATCCAGGCGCAGATCCTCAATCTGCTCAAGGATCTGCAGAAGAAGCTTGGCCTCACCTATCTCTTCATCTCGCACAACCTCGCCGTGGTCGACTACATCGCCGACCGCATCGCCGTGATGTGCGCGGGCCGCCTGGTCGAGCTGGCGCCGGCGGGAGAGCTGTTCAAGAACCCGATGCATCCCTACACGCGCGCGCTGCTGTCGGCCGTGCCGATCCCCGATCCGGGACAGCGGCTCGACCTGCGCGCGCTGATGGAAGGCAAGGCATCCGATCCGATGCAATGGCCAGAACCTTTCCAGGACGACGGCAGGATGCCGCTGTACTGGACCGAAGCCGAACCCGGTCACTACGTTCGCATGACGCGGGAGGGCTGATCATGTTGCAAGACGTCATCCGCCGCCTGCTGCTGATGATCCCGACGCTGTTCGTGATCAGCTTCCTGGTCTACTTCATCATCGACCTGCCGCCCGGCGACTGCGTCACCTCGCAGATCGACGAGCTGATCGCGCGCGGCGAACCCGATGCGCTGAAGCGCGCCGAGGAGCTGCGGCACCTCTACGGTCTGGATCATCCGCTGATGCACCGCTATCTCACGTGGGTGGCCGGCGTCTTCCGCTGGGACTTCGGTCTCTCCTGCCAGGATACGGTGCCGGTGAAGGATCTGATCGGCGAGCGCATCGCGCTCACCATGATCATGGAGGCGGCCACCATCGCCTTCATCTGGATCGTGTCGTTCGTGATCGGCGTCTATGCTGCCACGCATCAATACAAGCTCGGCGATTACGTGGCCTCGTTCTTCGGCTTCATCGGCCTCGCCGTGCCGAACTTCCTGCTGGCGCTGGTGCTGCTCTACGTCGGCAAGGTCTATTTCGGCCTGTCGATCGGCGGCCTGATGGATGCGCAGTATCTCGAGAAGTCGATGAGCTGGGACAAGGCGGTCTCGATCATGCAGCATCTCATCATCCCGGTGATCGTGATCGGCACCTCGGGCACCGCCGGCATGATCCGCCGCCTGCGCGCCAACCTGCTCGACGAGCTTCAGAAGCAGTATGTCGTGACCGGCCGTGCCAAGGGCCTGTCGGAATTCCAGCTGCTGGTGAAGTATCCGCTGCGCCACGCGATCAACCCGTTCGTCTCCGACATCGGGCATCTGATTCCCGAGGTGATCTCGGGCTCGGTCATCGTCTCGGTCGTGCTGTCGTTGCCGACCACGGGACCGATGCTGCTGGGCGCGCTCAAGACGCAGGACGTGAACCTGGCCGCAACCTTCCTGTTGCTGGTCGCGGTGCTGACGGTGATCGGCATGCTGGTCTCCGACCTGCTGCTGGCAGCCCTCGATCCACGCATCCGCTTCGGCGCCGCCGGTGAGAAGTGAGACGGATATGACCGACACGACCCACACTCCCCCGGGCCGCCCACCCACGCCGCACTACGTCAACGACGCCCCGTGGGACCCGTACGTTTCCGAGAAGCTCACGGCCGATCAGGAAAAGTACTACATGGCCGGCCAGTGGAAGCTGATGTGGTGGCGCTTCCGCCGCCATCGGCCGGCCGTCGTCTCGGCGCTGTTCCTGGCGTTCATCTATTTCACCACGATCATCAGCGAATGGGTCGCGCCCTACGATCTGCAGACGCGCAACATCAAGTACATCTTTGCGCCACCGCAGGGCGTTCACCTGTTCCACGACGGCAAGTTCGTCGGGCCGTTCGTCTATGAGCTCACGATCTCGCGCGACATGGACACGCTGCAGCGCGTCTACAAGCCGGATACGACCAAGCCGCAGCCACTGCGTTTCTTCTGCAGCGGTGAGAAGTACGAGTTCTGGAATCTGATCGAAGGATCGTTCCACTTGGTCTGCCCGGCCGAAGGCGGCACGTTCTTCCTGGCCGGCACGGATCGGCTGGGCCGCGACATGTTCAGCCGCATCGTTTATGCCGCGCGCATCTCCCTCACCATCGGCCTGATCGGCATTGCGTTGTCGTTCACCCTGGCGCTGATCCTGGGCGGCCTCGCGGGCTACTACGGCGGCTGGGTCGATCTCGTCGTCCAGCGCCTGACCGAGATCCTGAAGAGCTTCCCGCATCTGCCGTTATGGCTGGCGCTGTCCGCGGCGCTGCCGGTGACGTGGTCGCCGCTGCTGATCTACTTCGGCATCACGCTGATCCTGGCGCTGCTCGACTGGCCGAGCCTGGGACGCGCCGTGCGCGGCAAGCTGTTGTCGTTGCGCGAGGAGGACTATGCCGCGGCCGCCCTGATGATGGGCGCCACGCCCGCACGCATCATCGGCCGCCACCTGCTGCCGGGCTTCATGAGCCATCTGATCGCCTCGGCGACGCTGTCGATCCCGTCGATGATCTTGGCCGAGACGGCGCTGTCGTTCCTGGGCCTGGGGCTGCGCCCGCCCATCACCTCCTGGGGCGTGCTGCTGAACGAGGCGACCGACATCAATGTCGTGGCCGTGAACTGGTGGCTGATGCTGCCGGTGGCGCCGGTGATCCTGGTGATCCTGGCGTACCAGTTCCTGGGCGACGGCATGAGAGATGCGGCGGATCCATATGCTTAGGCGCGAGAGCGCCTAAGCATCGCGGGCGGCAGGCGCTGCAGCGAAGCGAAGCGCCGAGAGCCCGCACCGTGCAGAATGGACAAGAACCTTCTGCTCGGTAATCCCTTGAAATCCCTATCTAATCTGCACGGTGCGGGCTCTCGGCGTTGATTACAACGCCTGCCGCCCGCCGGGCAAAAGCAAGGTTTCTGCGTCCGCAGAAACCTTGCTTTTGCCCCAATTGGGCCTAGCGACGGCCATGCGCCACTTCCATCTTCCTTTTGTATCTCCCCCGAACGTGGTCCCCCCAAAGCCACGTTCTAGCCTCCTCGGAGGCGCTTCGGCCGCCTTGTCATTCTCCCCCGACAAGGCGGCCTTTTTCTTGCCCGCCATTTTGTTTCGCCCGTGCTACCAACGCGGCGCATGACGACCCCCTCCCTCCAGGTGACGGACCTCGCGTGCCGTCGCGGCAGCCGGCGGGTCTTCGACGGGCTCTCCTTTTCCCTGAGCGGCGGCGAATTGCTGGCGCTGACCGGCGCCAACGGCAGCGGCAAGACCACGCTCCTGCGCGCGCTGGCCTCGCTCGGCCGCGCCGAGGCAGGAACGATCGTGTGGCAAGGCGCCGACATCGCCTGGCTCGGCCATCTCGACGGGCTGAAGGGCGATCTCACGGTGGTCGAGAACATCGACGTGGCCGAACGGCTGCGCGGTGTCGCGCCCGACAAGGCACGCATCGACGCGGCTCTCGCGTCGTTCGATCTCGCGGCCCTGGCATCGCGTCCGGTGCGCACACTCTCCGCCGGCCAGCGGCGACGCACCGCCCTCGCGCGCGTAGCCTCTTCACGGGCGAACGCGTGGCTGCTCGACGAGCCATTCAACGCGCTCGACATGGCCTCGCAGAAATCCTTGCGCGCCGTGCTGGCGCAACATCTCGCGGCGGGCGGCCTCGCGATCGCAGCCACACATGTGGAGCTCGACATGCCCGGCGCGCGCACGCTGGAACTCGGCGCATGACCGCGTTCGGCGCGCTGTTCCGGCGCGACCTGCGGCTGGTGCTGCGGCGGCCGGGCGACGTCGTGGTCGTGCTGGCGTTCTTCGTCGTGGCGACGACGCTCTTTCCGCTCGGCATCGGGCCGGAGTCGAACCTGCTGGCGCGCATCGCGGGCGGCGTGCTGTGGGCGGCGTCACTGTTCGCAGCGCTGCTCTCGCTCGAGCGGCTGTTCGCCTCGGACTACGAGGACGGCGCGCTCGATCTCCTGCTGCTGGCGCCGGGCGCGCTCGAGCTCGCCGTGCTGGCCAAGTGCGCTTCTCACTGGATTGTGACCGGCCTGCCGCTCGCCCTGCTGGCGCCGCTGCTGGGCGTGGCCTTCGGCCTCGACGGCCAGAGCCTGGCCGCCGTCGCGCTCACGCTCCTGGTTGGAACGCCCACCCTCTCGCTGATTGGCGGGCTGGCGGCGGCGCTCACGCTCGGAGCGCGCAAATCGGGCGCCTTGCTGGCGCTTTTGGCCCTGCCGCTCTGCGTGCCGACCCTGATTTTTGGCACCGGCGCCATCGAAGCCGTCGCGACCGGCGAGGGCTTCGGCGTGCACCTTGCCATCCTGGCGGCCCTGGCGCTGATGGCGCTGGCGACGCTGCCGTGGGGCATAGCCGCCGCATTGCGGCTGGCCGGCGAATAAGACAAAACCGCCCGATGGCCACGCTGCATTTCCTCGCCAACCCTGCACGTTTCCGGCGCTTTGCGGCGCGCGTGCTGCCGGCGCTGTCGGTGGTGACGGCGCTCGCCGTGGCGGTCGGCCTCGTCTGGGCGCTGGCGATCGCGCCGCCCGACTACCAGCAGGGCGAGACGGTGCGCATCATGTTCATCCACGTGCCCGCGGCCACGATCGCGATGGGCGGCTACGTGCTGCTCGCGGTGCTGGGCGCGTCGCTGCTGGTGTGGCGCCATCCGCTGGCTGCGCTGATGGCGCGCGCGACGGCGCCGGTCGGCGCCACGTTCACCGCCGTCGGCCTGATCACCGGCTCACTGTGGGGCCGGCCGATGTGGGGCACCTGGTGGGTGTGGGACGCGCGGCTCACGTCCTTCCTGCTGCTGTTCTTTCTCTTCCTGGGCCATATCGCGCTCAGCAACGCCTATGACGATTCCGAGCGCGGCGACCGGTCGGCCTCGATCCTGGCCGTGGTCGGCGCGATCAACGTGCCGATCATCAAGTTCTCCGTCGACTGGTGGAACACGCTGCACCAGCCCGCCTCGATCATGAAGCTGGGCGGCCCGTCGATCCATCCGACGCTGCTCTATCCGCTGCTCTGGATGATGGCGACCTTCGCGCTGCTGTTCGTGCTGCTGGTGCTGCTGCGCACCGACACCGAGATCGATCGCCGCCGTCTCGAAGCGGCCGAGGCCACCGCGTGAGTTACGCTCTTTTCATCTGGTCGGCCTATGGCGCGACCGCGGTGGCGCTGGGCGGGCTCGTGCTGCTCTCTCTTCTCGCGCGCCGCAACGTGCGCCGCGAATTGAGCGAGCGCGGCCTGGAGCGCAAGCGGTGACTCCCAAGCGCCGTCGCCTGTGGCTGTTGCTGTCGTCGCTCGGCGTGCTGGGCGTTGCGGCGGCGCTGGTGCTCTATTCGTTGAACGACAACCTCGTCTTCTTCTATTCGCCCAGCCAGGTGGCGCAAAAGCACCCCGGGCCCGAGCGGCGCTTTCGCTTGGGCGGGCTCGTGGTCGAGGGCAGCCTGCAGAAGAACGGCCAGGAAGTAGGCTTCAAGATCACCGATCTCAAGGGCGAGCTGCCCGTCGTCTATCGCGGCCTGCTGCCGGATCTCTTCCGCGAGGGCCAGGGCGTGATCGCCGAGGGCACGCTGGGCGCCGACGGTATCTTCATCGCGCGCGAGGTGCTGGCGAAGCACGACGAGAACTACATGCCGCCCGAAGTCGCGAAGGCGCTGAAGGAAAGCGGCCGCTGGAAAGAGGGGAGCAAATGAAGCGAAGCTCATTTGCGACCGGCGGGCGGCAGCGCCTGCAGGAGCGCAGCGACGAAGGCGCGAGAGCCCGCTGTGTGGAGGCTTTCAGGCGGCGTGGTGGCGCGCGTATTTTTTCTGCGCCGCGCGGCGCCCGCGCTTCGCTTCGCTGCAGCGCTACACGCCGCCCGCGACCCTCGCTCACTTCGTTCGCTGCGGGCGCGTCATGATACCTGAACTGGGCCACTTCGCTCTCATCTTGGCGTTCGCCGTGGCGATCGTGCAGGGAACGCTGCCGCTCGTCGGCGCGTCGCGCGGCGACGTCAGGCTGATGACGCTGGGGCGGACGGCGGCGCTGACGCAGGCGTTCCTGGTGATCCTGTCGTTCGGCGCGCTGATGCAGTGCTACGTCACCTCGGATTTCTCCGTGGCGAACGTCGTCGCCAACTCGCACTCGGCCAAGCCGCTGCTCTACAAGATTTCGGGCACGTGGGGGAATCACGAGGGCTCGATGATGCTGTGGACGCTGATCCTGGCGCTGTTCGGCGCCGCGGTCGCGATCTTCGGCCAGAACCTGCCCGATACGTTGCGCAGCCGCGTGCTCGCCATCCAGGCGCTGATTGGCGTGGGCTTCCTCGCGTTCATCCTGTTCACGTCCAACCCGTTCGAGCGCCTCTCGCCCGCGCCGTTCGACGGCAACGGCCTCAACCCCGTGCTGCAGGACCCGGGCCTCGCGTTCCATCCGCCGATGCTCTACCTCGGCTACGTCGGCTTCTCGGTGACGTACGCGTTCGCGATCGCCGCGCTGCTCGAAGGAAGAGTCGACGTCGCCTGGGCGCGCTGGGTGCGGCCGTGGACGCTGGCGGCGTGGATCTTCCTCACCTGCGGCATCGTGCTGGGGTCGTGGTGGGCCTATTACACGCTCGGCTGGGGCGG
>CAIMEE010000143.1 GCA_903839865.1 Enhydrobacter aerosaccus
CGGTCACCTGCAAGGCGTTGTCGACCTTCTCGGTCAGCTCGGTCACGTCGGCCACCAGCGTGTAGAGCTTGCGGGCAGGCCCGGCATAGCGCCGCGATGCCAACACGTTGAGCCCGCCGCGTGCGGTCTCCACCAGGTCGTTCATCCGCGGCAGTTCGTCGTCCAGCAGTTCGTCATAATAGCGCATTTCCAACAACTGCACGCTGGCGACCTCGAGGACATCTGCCACGTCGGAATCACCGCGTGGCTCATAGATGAAGGCGCGATCCCAGGTCAGCACGACGAGATCATCTTCGTAGTAGGAGAATGGCCGTCGCAGCAGGTCATTGCGTGCAGCCTCGGAGAACCGGCACGGTTGGGCGACGTCACGCTGCAGATCGTTCGAGACTGGGCGGTTCGGTTCAACACCGAGGGACCCGAGGGACTAAACGACCGCAAGTCCGTCGGCCCGACGCCTCGCCTGACCGACGCCCATCGAGCGGCCCTGCTGGAGATTATCGACCGCGGCCCGACGCCCGCCATCCACGGGGTGGGGCGCTGGCGGCTGAGTGATCTTGGCCAGTGGTTGCGGGAGGAGTTCCGTGTCTCGGTCTCACCGCAGGTGTCAACGGCGGTCCGATTCCAGGCCATCCTGGCGGAGCAAAAGCAGGCCATTGGTTTCGCGCGTCAACGCTATGCAAAGGGCCCCGATCGGGGCCCTTTGCATAGCGTCGGCATCTTTCTGGATCAGCCTGGGGTGATCTCGCCGGTCTCGGGATCTGCGGCTTCTTTGCCGGCCTGGTTTTGCTCCGCCCGGGCTGTGGTGCGCCGCCGGCGCGCGGATTGTTTGAGGCGGTAGCTGTCGCCGTTCATGGCGAGGATGCTGACGTGGTGGGT
Source organism: Enhydrobacter aerosaccus (assembly GCA_903839865.1). Classification (GTDB taxonomy): domain Bacteria; phylum Pseudomonadota; class Alphaproteobacteria; order Reyranellales; family Reyranellaceae; genus Reyranella; species Reyranella aerosaccus_A. The sequence continues at coordinate 877 of CAIMEE010000143.1, forward strand.
GAGGCGGTCGAGCAGGGCGCCGGTCAGGCGTTCGGAGCCGAGCACGGAGGTCCAGTCCTCGAACGGCAGGTTGGAGGTGACGATGGTGGAGCCGCGTTCGTAGCGCTGGGAGAAGGTCTCGAACAGCAGTTCGGCGCCGGTGGACGACAGCGGCACGTAGCCGAGTTCGTCGATGATCAGCAGCTTCACCGCCTGCAGTTCCCGTTGCAGCCTGAGCAGGCGCCGTTCGTCGCGGGCCTCGAGCAACTGGGTGACCAGGGACGCCGCGGTGGTGAAGGCGACCGTGAAGCCCTTCTGGCAGGCCGCCAGGCCGAGTGCCAGGGCGACATGGGTCTTGCCGGTGCCGCTGTTGCCGAGCGCGATGACGTTCTCGCGCCGGACGATGTAGTCACACCGCGCGAGGTCGAGCACCAGCATCTTGTTGAGGCCGGGGATGGCGGTGAAGTCGAACGTCTCCAGGCTCTTCACCGCCGGGAAGCGCGCGGCCCGGATGCGGCGCTCGACCGTCCGCCGTTCGCGCTCGATCAGTTCCAGTTCGACCAGGCGCAGCAGATAACGAGCATGATCGACCCCGTCGCGGGCGCACTCGCGGGCGACCTTGTCGTATTCGCGCAGCACCGTCGGCAGTTTCAACTGCTTGAGATGGTGGGCGAGCAGCACCTGCGGCGCGCCGCTCGTCGTGCCAACCGGCATCGTCGCCTCGGTGGCGCCGGTCATGTCGCCATCTCCGCCATGAGCGCCGCGTAGTCGGCTGCCGCTGTGGTCTTGACCCTCAACTGCGGCAGATGCGGATAGGCGGCGAGATCGAGGCGAACCGGGCGACGTTCGATCCGCGCCAGCGCAATCAGCTTGATCGCATCGAAGCCGATCGCTCCCAGCCGGATCGCCTCGCCCACCGCCGCCGTCACGATCTCCGGCGTCATCGCCTCCATCAACCGCAGCACCTGGATGAACTCGCGCTTGCCCCGGTTGCCCATCCGCGCTTCGAGCAGATGGCGCAGATGCTGGAACACTTCCGGCAGTTGCCAGCCCTGCAGCGCCCTGGCCTGGTCGAGCGCGTTCGGCTTGGTCTCGATCAACGCCAGATAGTGCAGCGGGTCCGCCACGAACGCGCCCTCGCCGTAGCAGCGCGGATGCCGCGCGACCTCCTGCCCGCCGCACAGGATCGACACCGTCTCGACGAACCCCTTCACCAGCACGCCCTGGAAGCCATACGACGTCGGCACCGAGTAGTCGTTGCCGCGATAACGCACCAGCGCCGTCGACGACACCCGCGCCGCCCGCTTCTCGCACGCCTCCAGCGGCACCGCCGGCAGGTCCCGCAGGGCCGCGACGTCGGCGGCCAGACGCTCGCCGATCGTCGTGGCATGCCGACCGGCATGCTCCGCCTGGCGGGCCAGGCAGCGCCGCGCCAGCATGGCATTCAGATCGTCGAAGCTCGCCGCCACCGGGATCGGCGTCATGAAGTTGCTCCGCGCATACTTCACCAGCCCCTCGACCTTCCCCTTGTCGTTGCCTTTGCCCGGCCGCCCGAAGCGGTCGCGGAATAGGTAGTGGCTGACCAGTTCAGTGAATGCCCGGGTCCGCTCACGCCGCCCGTCGCCGCAGATCTTCGCCACCGCGATCTTGGTGTTGTCGTAAAGGATCGACCGCGGCACGCCGCCGAAGAAACCAAATGCCGCAACGTGCCCGTCCAGGAACGCCTCAGTGGTCTCCCGCGGATACGCCTTCACGAAGCAGGCGTCCGACTGCGGCAGGTCCAGGCAGAAGAAATGGATATTCTGCCGCACGCCCCCGATCACCCCCACCGCCTCGCCAAAATCCACCTGCGCATGCCCCGGCGGGTGCGACAGCGGCACGAACGTCTCTCGCCCGCGTGCCCGGCTCAGCCGGACATAGTCCTTCACCACCGTGTAGCCGCCACCATACCCATGCTCGTCGCGCAGACGTTCGAAGATCCGCTTCGCCGTGTGCCGCTGCTTCACCGGCGCGGTCATGTCGGCCGCCAGGATCGCGTCGATCGCCGGAACCAACGGACCCAGCTTCGGCTTCGCCACCGGCTTCACCCGCGTGTAGCCGGGCGGCAGCGAGAACCGACACATCTTCGAAACCGTCTCGCGGCTCAGCCCAAACACCCGAGCCGCCTCGCGCCGGCTGTTCCCATCGCTGAACACAAACTGCCGAACCGCTGCATAGACCTCCACGGCAAACATCCCCGGCTGACCCCAAAGCAGTCAGCCTACCAACTGGCCGGGTTTTACCCCGCCGCGCTCAGCACCACGCCGGCGCTCCACTGGCTGGGTTTGTCACCGCCGTGCACACCCAACTCACGCGGGAAACCACCGCGAGCGTCCTGATGCAGATCGAGCAACGCTACAACGTTGTTTTTCGTGACCCACGGCACAAGATCTTCGTAGAGGGCGCGCGTCTCGTCGGCTTGATGCACGGGACGGCGCGCGCCAATGCAGCGCATTCCGGACGGAAGCTCGGAACGCCAGCCGTTTTCGCCGTCGGGCGCGGAAACGTGGTATTCGAGA
>CAIMEE010000144.1 GCA_903839865.1 Enhydrobacter aerosaccus
AAGAGCGCCCGATCCGGCGGCTCGGCGTGACGCGCCGACAATTGCTCGAACAGATCGATCGCCCGGCGCTGAAGTCCCTTCCGACCGAACCTTACGAGTTCTCCGAATGGCGGACATGCCGCGTTGGCATCGATTATCACATCGAGGTCGTCGCCCATTATTACAGCGTTCCCCATCGCTTCGCCCGCGCCGAGGTCGATGCGCGGCTGACCGCACGGACGGTCGAAATCTTCCTCAAGGGCGAGCGGATCGCGGCGCACATGCGCATGAGCGGCAATCACAAACACACGACGGTGGCGGAACACATGCCGTCCAGCCATCGGCGATACGCCGGCTGGACGATCGACCGCATCCGCGCCGACGCACGCCTGATCGGACCGGCGACGGTGGCGCTCTGCGAACTGATCCTCGAACAGCGTCCGCATCCCGAACAGGGCTTTCGCGCCTGTCTCGGCATTGTTCGGCTGGCCGGTCCCCATGGCGCCAAGCGTCTGGAAGCCGCAGCGGAGCGCGCCATCGACATCGGCGCGCGCACCTACGGTTCGGTGAAATCCATCCTCGACAACCACCTCGATCGGCGTCCCGCGCAAAAGCGCGCCACGGACGGAACGCCGATCTTGCATTCCAACATCCGTGGTCCGCGCTACTACAATTAGGAGAGACAAACTTGCTCAAACATCCAACCCTCGACCAGCTTCACACCCTTGGCCTGCATGGCATGGCCAAGGCCTTCGCCGAGATCGCGGCCGGCGGTGAAGCCGACGGTCTCGGCCATCACGAATGGCTGGGGCTCCTGCTGGATCGCGAAACATCATGGCGACAGGACAAGCGCCTCGTGGCGCGGCTGCGCGTCGCCAAATTGCGCCAGCAGGCCTGCGTCGAAGACGTCGATTATCGCAATCCCCGCGGTCTTGACCGCGCCCTGTTCCAAAAGCTGGCCGAGGGCGAATGGATCAACGCTCACGATAATCTGGCGCTCATCGGCCCAACCGGCGTCGGCAAGAGCTGGCTGGCCTCGGCGCTCGGCCACAAGGCGTGTCGCGACAACCACTCGGTCCTCTATCAACGCGTGCCCCGGCTCTTCGAGGCCCTCGCCCTGGCGCGTGGCGACGGACGCCATCCGCGTCTTCTGCGCAACCTGGGCCGCGCCGATCTGCTCATTCTCGATGACTGGGGCTTGGAGCCGCTAGACGCCGCCGCCCGGCACGATCTCCTGGAAATCCTCGAGGAACGCTACGGACGCCGCTCCACGATGATTACCAGCCAGCTCCCGCTCGACAAGTGGCACGAAATAATCGGCGATCCGACCTATGCCGACGCCATCCTGGACCGTCTCGTTCACAACGCCCATCGCATCGAACTCGCCGGCGAAAGCATGCGCCGGACCCGAGGCAAACAGAACCAGAAAGCTTGACCAAACATCATCGCCGGTGACGCAAAGCCATCGGCCAGCGAGGCTCGCGACCCGGGCGGGATTATTCCGTTCCGGTGGGCGACATCATTCAGGAATCCCGGGCGCCATTATCCCGTTATACCCGGGCGACTTCGTCGGAATCCGCATTCAGGACGAGGCTGGGAGATTATATCGTAGAGAACTATCTGCGCTCGCCTGGTTTGGCTGTATCCGTCAACCGGGGGCGCCCCGCCACATATTGACTACTAGCGTGAACCCTAAAATGCAGAGATGAGAGATTGCTCTGCAGCCAGTGCTGCATCGTCGAACTTTTTTTCAAGCGATGCATTGGCGCCGCGCAAGCCAGCGACGACTTTGCGAGCCCATTCTATATATTCAATCCGACGCCGCACTGACCAGTCCGGCGCCGGGCTTGCAACAAGCGCCCGCAAATTACTTGTTTTGTCAGCGAGCTTTAGGACCTTCGCTCGCTTGGTC
>CAIMEE010000145.1 GCA_903839865.1 Enhydrobacter aerosaccus
GTGGACTGCCAGCCCTACGTCCTCAGCCTGCGCAATGGCAAGACGCCGTGAGTTTGCGTTCACGTACAACACGTTGAAGCTGTCGGAGCCGATGGTTTCCGACGGTCGCGGTCCGGCCGCATCACGGGGCCAGCGCGGAACCGATTACGCTCCCGGCGGAAACGTGGCTACGCCGTCATCGGCAGCTGCCGCCGGACCTGTGCCGCCGTCGGCACTTCGCACAGCGGGCACCAGACGAACGCGATGGTGTCAACATCCACTTGTCCTAAATGAACGTGAAGTCCGCCGACCATTCCGCGCAGAAGTCAGATCGCGGTTGCTGCCGGCCGCGGGTGCGCAGCTGCGCCTGTACACCTGAAAATCAAGCAATTTCGGCCCTTGCGACACGGGCTCGCTGGACCCGGCATGCTCGGCTTAACGCGCAGATCGGGACGGTCCCGCGCTGCCAAGGAGCTCAATGAGGGCGGCGAATGGCGAAGCGAGACCCCAACGGACTGCTTGTCGGCGCGGGCGTGTGGACTGGCAAGTGCCGGCCGCGGATGAATAGATCCGCCTGAAGTGCCGAAAACGGCGCGGCTTTGACGCTTGACGTGGTCTGCCGACGGGGCACAATCGGTTTCAGGCGGCAATTCGGACGGTCCGAGGCTGCGGAGGCGCCGGACGTGGGCGGAGAGTTCAAGCGGCAGACCCCATCGGATGCCTCATGCGGATCCCATTCTGAAAACACCCGATGGAACTGCCATGAAACGCGACATCCTGGTCATCGGTTCCACCGGCGCCGTCGGTAGCCTCGTGGTCGCCGAGCTGGCCCGCGCTGGCTTGGCCGTGCGCGCTGCCACCCGCGATCCGGCTTCATTTCGCCCGGGCTGTGAAGGGATGGTTCACCCGGTCGAGCTCGATTTCGAGCGCCCCGAAACCTGGCCAGCGGCGCTCGCGGGTGTCGAACGCGTCTTTCTCATGGTACGACCGGGCGATGACCACGCCGATCGCTACGGCTTACCGCTCGTCGACGAGATGCAGCGCTCCGGCGTGGCTCACGTCACCACGCTCAGCGCCATGGGAATGGAGAGGCTGCCCGAGGCGGCCCTTCACAAGATCGAGCGGCACGTCGAGAAACGCGGGCTTGCTTTTGCCCACCTTCGGCCGAACTTCTTCATGCAGATGCTGGCCGGCGGAGCCATCGGCAAACGAATCCGCGAGCGGGGCGAGATCCGCATCCCTGCCGGCGAGGCCCGGCTCTCGTACGTCGACGCGCGCGACGTGGCAGCTGTCGCTGCCCGCACGCTCACCGACGCAGCGCTGGCGGGGCGTGGCTACACGCTCACTGGCGGCGAATCGCTATCGCTCGAAGAGATAGCAGCGAAAGTGAGCAAAGCAGCTGGACGATCGATCCATTACGTATCGCTTTCCGAGGACGAAGCGCGCCGCGACCTGGCGGCGAGCGGCTTCCCTCCGGCCTGGATCGAGCGACTCATCGGCTTCTATCGCCTGGTTCGCTTGGGCGCTTGCGCTCCCATCTCGCCCGACGTGGCCACCGTCCTCGAGCGACCGCCGATTTCCATGGACAGCTTTGCGCGAGACCATGCGCCGGCGTGGCGGCTCATCTCTATCAAGCCATAGTTGGAGCGGCGCGAAGGTCGAGCTGAACGCTCGCTTAACCTCTCATTGGGCAGATTTCGGTGTTGAACGGGTGATCACATTTCTCCCGGCGGTTGGCGTGGAGCTCGCCGACATGGCAAACTTGGTTCTGTCATTGTGAATGATTTGTCGCGCCATGGATTGAGAAGGCGTTGACCATGACAGAAGATCGCTGCGCCGGTAGCCGACCTGGACGCTCTGGATGCCGTTGCGTAGCCGACGCGCGACAGGATGCACGACGTGTAGACCGGCTCGTGTGGACGAAGCTCCGGGCGAGATGCCGGGCTACTGCTGCTGCACGGGTTGCTGCCAGAATGCCTCCACCTGCCGAAGCGTGGACGGGTGCTGGCGGAACAAGGCGAGGATCGCCAGCAGAGACTCGTTCGGTGGCCGCGTGGACTTCCTCAGCCGCGACAGGTAGCCCCTGGACAGGCCGAGATCCCGCTCGATGCGGCTCGCCTCCTTGGCATCTGGCAACACCGACCGCAGGCGACGGAGCAGTTCCTGCTGGTACACGCTGTTCATGGCCGCGTCGATCCGCGTCGCATCCTCGGGCGTCATCCATTCCTCGCCGCAGTGGTCGCAGGTCTGGATCTCCAAGTCCGCGGGCACCAGCAGGTTTGGAATCGATTTGTACGGGGCCGTCCGACCCGGCCGGGCGAGCAGCATCACGGTTCCCTTGTGGCAGTTATGGCACTTCATCGGTCTTTCCTCCGGCCTTTCGGCCTTCTTCGGACGGCGGAACGGGCAGCAACATGCCTGAGTTCGTGTGCAACGGCCTCAGCAGCGGATGCAGCGACACGACCACGAGCAGTTCGTCAATCGTGACCTTCAGATACCAGCCACGCCCGTTGATGCGGACACCGTACACGTCGCAGGTGTCGATCTGCTTGAGCGTCTCGGCGAACTGGCGCTCGGTCAGGTCGCCGATGGTCGCCCTTGCCGTGGTCATCGCGGTGGCGGGATCTGGAAAGGACTTCTCGGCTTTGGTCTTGGTCAGGAACAGCTTGCCGCTGGCTGCCAACGCCTTGACATTCTCCAGATCCCAGTAGGGCTTCTTGGCCTTCATCCCGCCTCCCGACGATCAAGGTATGTGAAACCACTTCACACGTCAAGGGCGAAGTGCTCCAGAGAAGCTCGCAGTCGTTCACGTCTTTCGCCGACCGCCGGGCCGGCCAAATGTGCAAAGAACTCCAAAGCCGTCCATCCCCGCGATTCACTGCACACATCCAGCCTCCGCCGGTAGCGCAGCAAAAACTGCGCTGATAGGATGTCCCATGGGGTCCGCCGGCTGAACTTGCTGTCCACATCGAGCTCCTCGCCCGCACCGGACCATCCAGCACGTGCCTGACCGCCAGTTTCTGGCCCGCGGCCGCCCCCGTCAAGGCCCACAGCGGCTCAGAAACGCGTCATTTTCAGGTGTTCAAGCGTAGCGGTGCACCCGCGGCCGACGTCTCCGCCAGTCCACATGTCGCGCATGCTGTCGCGCATCACCTACGCTGCGTCATCCAGGGCGTCGAGGTCAGCTTCTGGCGCAGCTTCTGGCGCAACGCAGGCGCTGTCGCTCGACCCGCCATATCTCGTCATCTCGGGCTACACGTTCCGAGCAGATCGGGCGAAAGATGATGATTTTCAATATGCTGAGCCGCTAGCCACAGCGATGCCAGTTGACGGGATCAGCGTTGGACCGGCGCCAATCGGCCCCAAGAAGTACAGCTTCCTTCGTTACCTTGTTGGCAAATCGGCCAGCATCGACCTTGAGTTGGCCACGGCTCGCATCGGCCCAGATGCCGGATATGTGATTGGCGAGTTGCACTGGCATACCGAAACCGGTGACGGCGACAGGTTCTTCACGCGGGTCGCCCTGCGCGAGCATGTGCCCAATCCCAACATTCGCCTTCTCGTCTGACCGATCGGTTCCGATTCCCCTGCGTTCCCCTGCGTTTTGCCCCCGTGGCACTGGCGCTTCTGTGTGCGAGATTTCTGGGCTCCGGCGCTTTTGCCGGTGCAACCAGCGACCACGCAGGAGACGCCATGTTCCAAATTCGAGAATCAGAATATACGGTTATGTGTGATGAAGTCAAGGGCCCGCCGTGGGCGGAGTTCGACGACGACACCTATCGGGTGGACATCGGCAGACCGCGTTCAACGCGCCCAGGCCAAGCCCTGCCGTTCGTGGGGACCAAATGAATCACGACGACCTGCAGCCCGATGGGGCGTCGATGCCCTCCCCGTCCGAGGCCGACAACACCGCGAACCGCGAGCCACCTGAGCCGACGGCAGCGACGCCACTTGGGGATTCCCATGCCGACGAGGTGCAGCCCGCGGAGCCGTCGTCTGCATCAGAAGCCGGGCCGGCCGACTCGCTGGCCCAATGCCCTTCCAGGACGCCCTGGACGCTGCAGCTTAGCGGACGTGCGACAGGACGCGCAACGTGTGGACTGGCGAAGAAGCCGGCCGCGGGTGGACTGGTGCGCCTGAGTGGCCCAAAACCAC
>CAIMEE010000146.1 GCA_903839865.1 Enhydrobacter aerosaccus
CAGCAGGCCACTGTCGAGCCGGTAGGGCGTGGCGGTGAAGCCGACGACCTTGAGCTGGCCGGCATTGATCTCGTTCAATTCCTTGAGGAAGGCGCGATACATTCCGCTGTCGCTGCGGCCGAGCAGGTGGGCCTCGTCGATCAGCACCAGGTCACAGCGCTGCACCCGTAGGGCGTGGCGGTGGATCGATTGGATGCCGGCGAACAGCACCTGCGCGCCGATATCGCGCCGGGACAGCCCGGCGGAATAGATGCCAGCGGGCGCCTCGGGCCAGGCCCGTAGCAGGGCCATGAAGTTCTGCTGGATCAATTCCCTCTGGTGCGTGACCATCAAGATGCGGGTGTCGGCGTAGGCGGTGATGGCCTCGCGGATGAAGCCGGCGATGACGACGGATTTGCCTCCCGCTGTCGGAATCACCACCAGCGGATTGCCGGTGTTGGCAGCGAAGTAGTCATACAGCGCGTCGATGGCGGCGCGTTGGTAGGGGCGCATGGTGATGGTCATGCCGCGGCCTCACCGCTGGTGGCATATGCCGAAAATGCGCGCAGCATGGCGGTCACTTCGTCGAGTGTGGTCGGCTGCCACTCGGAGACCTGGCCCTTGTAGACCCAGCGCACGGCCTCGCAGCGCATCGTCTCGGCGTCGCCATGGAGGATCATGACGCTGATCCGCGGCGACAGCAGGGTGAGACGCTGGAAGTAGAGCCGCTGGCCGATCGGGAGATCGCCCTGATGGCTCTTCATCTCCAGGAACACGAAGTGGCCGTTGACCTCGACGGTGGCATCGATGTCGCTCATAGCGATGCGGCCCGGGAAGCACGAAGCAAACGCCTCGATCTTTGGCCGCATCATCTGATTGAAGCAGCCGCGCGCGCCGCAGTTCCAGCGGATGGGGTTGTAGCCGTCGCTCACGGGTCAACCCTCCACGCGCGATTTGGCGGCAGCGAAGTAGCCGGGGTCCTTCTCGATGCCGATGAACTTCCGACCGGTGTCGCGGGCGACCTTCCCGGTCGAGCCGACGCCCATGAAACCGTCGAACACCAGGTCGCCCGGCAGTGTGATCAGGTCCATCAGGTGGCGGATTACTGCTTCTGGCTTTTGCGTCGGGTGCAGCGTCTCGCCCTTGGCGTTGGCAAGCCGCTCACGCCCCCCGCAGATCGGCGACTTCATCCAGTTGTAGCTTTCCGGCTCGCCGGGGTAGTTGAAGGTGCGCTTGCCACCTGGTTTGACAAACTGGATGGCGTGATCCATCGCCGGCATGAAGTCGGCCTTGGTGACTGAGGTGCCGGGGTTGGCGCGGCACCAGAAGAACGTGCCCTTGATGTCGAAGCCGGCGGCGTCGAACAGCGCCTGGGCGATGTTGAGATAGGCCTCGCCGACGAACATGAAGCCGGTGGCCCCGGGCTTCATGATGCGAAAGAACGTCGCCGCCCAGGTCTGGATGTTGGCCAGGAATGCCGCCTCGGGCTCGCTGTCCCATTCCCCGAAGTTCTTGTTCCAGTCAGCCTGGTTGGCCAGGCGGTAAATCCGGTTGCTGCTGATATGGTAGGGCGGGTCGGTGATGATGGCGTCGACCGAGGCGTCGCCGACCTTGTCGACTTCCTGATAGAAATCGCCATGGATCAGGATCAGGCTGTGCTTCTTGGCGAACTTGTCCTGTGCCGCCTCGATCAGGCGCTTGAGCTTCGGCCCGGCACCGCCGTCCTCACCGCCGGCTTTCCATTCGACGTCATACAGGCCGCGGGCGACCTCGACGGTGGCCTCGTCGGCGATCTCGGGGTCGATGTCGCCGAGTTGTGCCCGCACCCAGGCGATGGCGGCGTTGCGGGCCCGGTAGGCATCGGCCTGGGACCGGAACTTGTTCTTGTTGATCCGGCCGGCAGCGAGGTCCTGCACCAGTTCAAGTTGCTGGGCCGGCGTGAGGGCGACGATGCAGCGGAGCAGGCCTTCGGTGAAGTCCGCAGCTGCGGACTTCGTGTCCGCAGCGTCCGCGGATGCGACGTCCGCAAGCGTCCGAAAAGTTGCGGACACGACCTCCCATGCTGCCTGCACAATGCGCTTGAGGTTGGCGTAATCGTTGGCCTTCTGCTTGCTCCACCCCAATTCGTCGGCAATCGCCTGCTGAGTGGTGCCATCTGCAAGCTTGCGCCAGACCATCTCGGCGTAGTCGACGAAGCTCATCGGCAGCGCGTCTTCGCTGGCCCGGTTGAGTTCGATGGCCTCGCGGTCCAGGCTGGCCGGCTCCGAGATGTGCATCAGGCATTCGGTGACGCCCTCGGCACTGAAGGCCTCATAGCGATGCCGCCCACCGAACAGCACCCCGGCCGGGGTGACCGACAGCGGGTAGGGCTTGACCCCGATGGCGCGAACCTTCTGACGCAGCCGGGTGACATAGGCCGGGTTCAGCGGCCGCACTTCGTGGAATGCAGTGATGAACGACAGCGGTTTCAGGGAGACGGAAACAGGCGCGTCAAGCGGCATGGGAATGGCCCTTCGTGTCGAGAATGGAATCGGACGCGATCCCGTCGCGCCATTCAGTGCCGTCGGGCATCCGGTAGCTGACCCAGTCCTCGCCGGCATCGATCTGCTCACCCGGCACCAGGTCGGGGATCAGCAGATGAGCGGCGCAACCGCTGCGCTGCTCGCGATCGGCAAGCGGCACCTGATGCCGCGCGCAGTGCCAGGCGCCGCCAGCGATCGGAGCCGCGTGCAGGCAGGAGCGGCAATGCCGTTCGACCGCGGCGCCGCCATGGCAGACGGCATGGTGGTCACACAGCCGGCACTCGAACCAGGCGGGATCGTCGCTGATGCGGGTCGGCGGCCGAGGGGCATTGATGATGCGTTCTGCCTTGGCCAGGATGCGCATGCCCGCCTCGGCGTCGCGGGGCACACGCTCCTGGTAGAGCTCGTCGTTGTCCTTGCAGACCGCGAGATAGAAGGCGCGCTCGATGTCGGCGAGATGCATGTAGGCC
>CAIMEE010000147.1 GCA_903839865.1 Enhydrobacter aerosaccus
CTAACTCACGAGAGGGTTTTCACACAGCCTCGACCAAAAGCGGACATCACCGGCTGTCGGCATCATGTCCGCTCTCCACTCGTGAGCAGACATTAGGGCGGCATGGATTGAGGTCTGCCAAGAGCCAGTGGCGACTACAGACCTGATCCGAAACAAATTGTCATGACGGCAGACATGATTACAAAGACGTTCCATGCAGCATGCTCTCGATCGAACGAAACCGCAGGAAGCTCTCTTGATGAAGCAACATTGGCTGACGGGCATCATGGTGGTGCTCGCACTCATGGCCGCGGCGCCCGCTTCGGCGGACTGCGTCCCGCTGCTGGCAACGCTTCCGTCCGGAGACACGCCGGAGACGACCCTGGATGATTGCGACGTGCAGGCGCGGCTGACGGAGGGGCCTCGCGGCGGGGCCGTCGTGCTTGTCCTGCGAGAACCTGCGCTCGCGCGTTGGCGCGCGGCGCTCGGCGGCGAGGGTGTGTTGGCGCGGGCGATGCTGACTGCGAAGCTGCGGCTGGATGGCCGAGCGGCCACGCTGCCCGGCGGTCTGCTGCTGTCGTCTTACTCCGCCCGGATGGTGCACGAGGCACATTGGAACTGGGACCAGCAAGCAGGTGAACTCCGATGGTCGCCAGCCACTACCGCGACAGCTGCCGTGCCCTGTGCCGGCGGCGAAGGGGGAACACCGGTGCTGTGGATCGGCACGCGCGAGGTGGCGGCGGGCGGGCTGATCGCGGCCCAACCGTTCTACGCGGTCCGGCCAGGTGTCGCATCGCCGGTCGCGGCAAATTGCCTGGCCGATTGGGCGCTCAGCCCCGGTGCACCGGCAGCACTCGCTCCCGCACTCGGCCTCGTGGCGGTGGCGCCGGAGGCCGCCGACGGCACGCGTTTCACGCTCACGGCAACGGTTGCCGGCCGGCCCGTATCGGGAGAGGTGCGTGTCAGCGATCCGTCATTGCATCCGCTGGCGGGCCACTGGCATCAGACGATGGAGCAGGTGTGCGGCACACAGGTGCCCCGAACGCCGGTACGCCCCATCGGCGACCTCGTCTTTACGGCTGCAGGCGATTTTTCGCTCACCTGGCAACCCTTCGAGGCCTATCGCGACTACTGGGGAACCTACCGCCATGATGTCCGAAGCGGCACGCTGACACTCGAAATCACCGGCGGCAACCGTCCGCCCGCCAATCGAACGGCGGCGGGAAAGGCGCGCCTCGACAACGACGGCGTACTTCTCATCACCGGCCTCGATCCGGGCGACGGCACCTCGGCGCCTGCCTGCACCATGTTCTTCCGGCGCGACTGACCGTACGAACAGGTCAGGTTCGGGCCGGCAGCGGAACGTACTCTACCTGATGAGGCTCGGCTTCCACTCGCGCACCTGTTGCTCGGCGTCGGCGATCTCGGCGGCAGTCATGGTCGTGGCCATGAGAGAACGGGCTCCAGCGGCGACGGCGTAGCCCCGCGTGGCAGCGAGGCTGAACCACATGTAGGCCAGCTTGCTATCCTTCGCCATGGCATCGCCGTTGCCACACATCACGCCAAGCAAATATTGGGCTTCCGCATCGCCTGCCATGGCAAGCGGTCGCAACAGGCGCAACGCCGACGCATAGTCGAGGCGATTCCAGGCTGCGAAGCCCTCCTCGAGAGGGCCCGCTTCGGCAGGTCTGGCAACGCCAACTGGCATCAGGGCGGCGATCAGCGCGATTAAGAGCCCTCTGCGCACAACTGCCTCCTTTACCTGTTCGCGCGCGCCAAGAATGGCCAGGCACAACTTCGCCCGCGAGCAGGGCAATGAAATCCCGTCGTTGCGTGTACGCCCGCCAGGATGTTCATGATCTTGGCGACTACGACGATATAGCGGACTCGAACCGGGCGACGAAAGAAATACGAGGCCGCAAGCCCCGACGCGAATGATGCCCGAAGTCCTCCACGGGTCATTCGTGCTGCATTTTTTGTCGCCGTGAATGTCCGGTCTAGGCGAACTTCGGACATACCGAGAGCGCTTGAACCTACGCCCTAACTCGCGCTGGCGCTCTCGATGGTGATCGCCTTGCCCGCGGCCATGTCGAACTTGAGCCGCTGCACGTAGTCGAGGTCGCGGCCGGTCACGCGCACGAAGCGGCTGCCGTCGGGATAGTCGATCGCGTGGATCGCCTTCACGTCGTAGACGCCGGCATGGCCGGGCTCGAGACGGTAGCTCTTGATCTTCTCGAGCCTGGCGTCGCCCGCGCTGTCGCTTGCGTCGAGCCGCTTGAACTCGCTCATGTCTGTGTAGCGCACCGCCTGGCCGTAGACAGCCCACGAGCTGCCGTGGTCGTGCGGCGGACTCTTGTGCGCCTTGGCGTTGCAGTGCGCGAGCACGACGAAGCCCAGGTCCTTGTCCTCGTAGAGCTTGCGCGTGCCCATGGGCGCGGCAGGACCGACCGCCTCGTCGACGAACGCCTTGTTGGCAAGCAGCTTCTCGAGCAGGACGCGCACCTTCTCGCGGCCTTCGGGGCCGTCGTGCGCCTTGAGCGAGGCCTGGGCATCCTTGACGAAAGCATCGAGCGTGTAGGTCATCGCGAACTCCCTTGCTTCTAGCGGCCGCCCCTAACGTCCCCCAAGGACGCGGCGTGCGATGACCATACGGTGCACCTCCGACGGGCCTTCGTAAACCCGCATCGTGCGCACTTTCTGTGCAAGCCAGCTGAGCGGCAGTTCCTGGGTCACGCCCATGGCACCGAACGACTGCTGGGCGTGGTCGATGATCTCGGTCGCCATTTCGGTGGCGAACACCTTGATCATCGAGGCCTCCATGCGCACGTCGCGGCCGTCATCCTGCTTCACGGCGGCGTCCATCACCATCAGGCGGCAGGCGTGCAGCTTGGTGGCGGCATCGGCGACCCACCACTGGATCGCCTGCCTGTCCGCAAGCTTCTCGCCGAAGGTCACGCGCTGGTTCACGTGCTCGACCATCATGTCGAGCGCGCGCTGCGCCATGCCGATGCACCACGCGCCCATCTGCAGGCGGCGGATGGTGAGGCGCAGCTGCATGGGCGCGAAGCCCGCGCCGATCTTGCCCAGCACCTGGCTTTCGTGGACGCGGCAATCCTCGAACACGACCTCATAGGTGCGCTGGCCCGCCAGCATCGGGATGGCGCGCGCCACAACGAGGCCGGGCGTGCCCTTGTCGACCAGGAAGGCAGTGATGCCGCCGCGTGAGCCCTTTTCCGGATCCGTGACCGCCATGGCGATGGTGAAGTCGGCCTTGGCGATGCGGCTGATCCAGATCTTGCGGCCGTTGATCACCCAATGGTCGCCGTCCTTGACCGCGCGCGTCTTCATGCCGGCCGGATCGCCGCCCGCGCCGGGCTCGGAGATCGCGATCGCCGAGACCGTCTCGCCCGCGGCGTAAGGCTCGAGGTATTTCTTGCGCTGCTCCGGAGTCACCGTCTGCAGCATCATGTGCAGGTTGGGCGAGTCGGGCGGGAAGGTGAAGGGCACCGCGGCATAGGCCAGCTCCTCGTTGACGCCGACCAGCGCCACGGCCGGCAGGTTGGCGCCGCCCGCCTCTTCCGGCACGTCGAGCGCCCACAGGCCCAGCTCCTTGCACTGCTTGAAGAGCTTCTGGTTCTCCTCGTCGTTCAGCGCGGCGGGCTGGCCCGACGCAAAGCGGTCGAGGATGTTCTTCTCCAGCGGCATCAACTCGTTGCGCACGAACTTCTTCACGAGATCGCGCAGCATCTGATGTTCTTCGTTGACCTGGTACATGTCCCTCTCCTAAGCCTTGCCAATACCTTTGTTCACGAAATCGAGCGTGTAGGCCTTCGTGACATCGAGTCCCCTGGGCAACACGTCGACATCCGTCATCGAGTCGTAGAACGATTTCCAGCGCTCCGCGCTCATGGCGCCGATGCCGCCGGTGAGCGCGTCGCCCGAGCGCACGATGCCGCGCGCGTTCAGCTCCTTGATCGCGTGCTCTATACGGTCGTCGGTCTGTTCCGGATTGTCGCGCTTGATCAGCGCGTTGGCCGCCGCCGTCTCGGGGCCGCCCTTGAGATATTGCGACCAGCCTTCGAGCGTCGCGTCGACGAAGCGCTGGACCAGCTCCTTCTTCTCCGTCGCCAGCCTGCGCGAGATCGCGATCGTCGTCTGGTAAGCCGAGAATCCTGCATCGGCGATCAGCAGGGTCTCGGGCGGCTTGCCCAATTCCTTCTCGATCGAATAGGCCTCCGACGTGACGAAGCCCTGCTGGATCGCCTTGGGGTCGGCCAGGAACGGCGCCATGTTGAAATTGTACGGCCGCAGCTGCGCGTCGGAGAGACCGTACTTCTTGCGCAGGTACGGCCAGAAGGTCGAGCGGCTGCCGTTCGATATCAGCAGCGGCCGGCCCTTCAGCTTCTCGAAGCTGTCGAGACCGGAGCCCGGATGCGCGATCATGACCTGCGGATCCTTCTGGAAGATCGAGGCGATCGTGTAGAACGGCGCGTTCTCGCGCACGAAGGTGAAGGCCTCGAAGCTGTTCGACATGATCATGTCGACCCGGCCCGCCAGCAGCATCTGGCCGATGTTGAGGCTGGGCCCGCCCGGCCGCAGCTCGCACTCGATGCCGGCCTTGCGGTAGAGGCCCGCCGCGATAGCCTGGTAGTAGCCGCCGTGCTCGGCCTGTGCGCGCCAGTCGGTGTGGAAGCTGAGCTTGTCGAGCGTCTGCGCCCGGGCCTGCCGCGCCAGCGGTGCGAGCAACGCGCCCGAGATCGTCCCCAACGCTACCCGTCGATTGATGCGATAGGCTCCGCTCACGGACCGGCTCCTTCGCGGCGGTCGAGCCAGATGCCGGCGATCTCGTGCAGGGCCAGGATCGTCTCGCCCATACCCTCCAGCGTCGGCAGCCAGTTTTCCCACGGCGGCCGCGTCGAGCGCAGCGCGTGGAAATTCGTCGGGAATGCCGCGACGTTGAGTTTGGCCGCCTTGGCGATGCGCAGGGCGCGCGGCATGTGGTAGCCCGACGTCACCAGCGCAACCGGCTTGTCCTGCACCATGGCGCGCACGTTGCGGATGTTCTCGATCGTGTTGTCGGAGTTGCCCTCGCTTACGATGGCAGCATCCGGCACGCCCAGTTCGACGAGGAAGCGGCGCATCGCCTCGGCCTCGGTCGTGGCCGGCCCGCTGTTCGCGGCGAGAAATCCGCCGCCGCTCACGATGATGCGCGGTGCCACGCCCTGCCTGTAGAGGCGCGCTGCGACCCAGATGCGGTCCGACGAGTCGGTCAGGCTGGGAAAGTCGCGCTCAGGCGGAATGGCCGGCGCAATGCCGCCGCCCAGGACGACGATCGCGTCGTAGCAGCAGCGCGGTGTGGCCTTCTCCGCGATCCGCGCCTGGTCCTCGACGTAGCGCAACAGCGCGTCGCCGAGCGGCGGCCAGGCCATGACCGAGTTAACGATCGCTGCGGTCAGGATGGCCGCCAAGCCAAGACGGCGCCAACCCAGGGCCAGCAGCACGACGCCAATGATCGTGCCGAGCGCAAGCGAGGCTGGCGGCAGCAGCAGAAGCGACAGGTATTTGACGACGACGAAGCTATTCATGCAGTCCCGGAGCCGGCTCCCGCTATACTTGGGCTGGCTATACTAGTCCCTCACGCCCACCGCAAAAGAGTTCACGCCCATGCTTTCCAATTCCCTTCCCAAGGATGCCGCTCTGCGGACACGTGCCCAGCAGGTCATTCCCGGCGGCATGTACGGCCATCTGAACGTGGCGCGCCTGCCGCCCGGCTATCCGCAGTTCTTCGCCCGTGCCGAGGGAGCGACGCTCTGGGATGTCGACGGCAACGCTTATGTCGACTTCATGTGCGCCTACGGGCCGATGGTGCTGGGCTACGGCAACCGCGAGGTCGAGGAAGCGGCCGCCGCGCAGCGCGCGCTGGGCGACGTGCTGACCGGCCCCTCGGAGCGTCTGGTCGAACTCGCCGAGAAACTGGTGGGCATGGTGGCGCACGCCGACTGGGCGCTGTTCCAGAGGAACGGCACCGATGCCACGACGCTCTGCGTCGTGATCGCGCGTGCCGCCACCAAGAAGCGCAAGATCCTGGTGGCGAACGGCGCCTATCACGGCTCCGCCCCCTGGTGCTCGCCCAATCCGATCGGCTCGACCGCCGAGGACCGCATCCATCTCGTGC
>CAIMEE010000148.1 GCA_903839865.1 Enhydrobacter aerosaccus
CGCACGCATGGGGAAGTCGGTTTTCGGCAGGAAAACGCTTGATTTATAGTCAGTTGTCACAATGAACTCACTTGGATCGGGGCAGGCGGCACCCGATCGACGGGGACCACGGAGGCAACACTAAAGACCCGGCCGCTGCTAGCGGACCGGGCGGCTAATTCGCTCCCGAGAGGCCCTGATCATCATGGGGCCGGCAATCTAGGGACGGGGGTCGGGGGGGTCAAGGCAGCTGGGAATACTGGATTTCGGCAATCACCGGCCAGTGGTCCGAGCCGATCGGCGGCCCGTGGCGGCGCCGGACGACGGCGGCCCCACCGCCCGCGAGCACGAGATCGATCGGGATGGCGAACCACCGCGGGAACGGCCGGCCTCGCAGCTCGGTGGGAAAGGTGCCGATCCGGGCGCCCGGGCCATAGCGCAGGCCAGTCCGCACGATCAGCCGGATCATCGCAGCACCCCAGGGCGTGGCGTTGAAATCGCCGACCACGACCACCGGACCCGCGACCCCTTCGACGTGATCGGCGGCACGGTCGATCAACTCGTCGCAGGCGCTGCTGTGCGCCGCATTCAAAGGCGCGGCGGTATGCACCCCGACCAGCGTGATGCCTGCGACCTCGAGCGCGACTGCGTGGCCGATGCGAGGAAAGATGTGATGCGGTTCACCTGCGATCTCATGGCGCGAATAGACCGCGACATCGCCCATCCGCGTGCGCACGCCGAACGGCAACTCGTCGGCCAGCACCGCGAGGCGGCCTGGCCAGGAGGCGTCGGCTTCGGCCAGGACCAGCACGTCGACCTTCTCACGGCGCACCCAGTCGACCAGCCGTCCGGCATCGGGATTGGACCTCAGCACGTTGGCGAAGGCCAAGCGCAGCCGGCGATCGCCTGCCGCCGCAGGACCGCGCGGAGTTCTCAGGACCATCTCTCTCAGATTGACGACGGCTGCGCCGAACGCCGCAAGAAGCATCACCAGCTTTGGGCCTGCCGGCAGGTCGACCGCCGCCGTCACCAGCAACGTGAGCCATGCCGCAGCGGCGAGATAGAGCCGGAAGTGCGCGATCAACGCCAGCCGCCAGTCGCGCGAGTAGGACGCTACCGTGACAAAAGCCACCGCGAGGGCGGCAATCGCGGTCAGGGCCGCGATCACGCGAGAAGTGTTCTCGCCGTTTGCCCGTCGGCGGCGATCTGCGCCTTGAGCTGGTCGAGGCCAGCGAACTTCATCTCGGGACGGATGAAGTCGACCAGCGCCACGCGCAGCACCTTGCCGTAGAGGTCGCCCGTGAAGTCGAACAGGTGGACCTCGAAATTCTCCTGCAGCTTGCCCACCGTCGGCCGCTTGCCCAGATTGGCCACCGCCTTGCGCCATTCACCATCGATCAGCGCGCGCACGGCATAGACGCCGAAGCGCGGGCGCAGATGCTCGCCCAGCATCACGTTCGCCGTGGGAAAGCCGATGGTACGGCCGCGCTGGTCGCCCTGCTCGACGACGCCTTCGATCTCCCATTCGTGGCCCAG
>CAIMEE010000149.1 GCA_903839865.1 Enhydrobacter aerosaccus
CGATCTGGCCGCTACGTCATCAGCCTGGTCGGTTTCCGCAGCGTCCACGAGTTCGTGCTGCACCGGACCGTCAACGACTCGCTCATCGTCTTCCACCACTGCGACACCAAGTTCACGCGCTTCTCGAGCGTGCGCTACCAGCGCAACGGCAAGCCACAATTCATCACCGACACTGCGTTCGCCGAGGCCGACTTCCAGCAGCAGCTCGCTTTCTGGTTCGACCAGATGCCAGGCCGTTAGGGCTCGATGTCGGCGCTCAGACCGGCCTTCCATTCCAAACCGGTCCCATCGGGCTGAGCTTGATGCCCTTGCGGAGATGCTTGTAGGGCATCTCGACCGGATCGGTGATGTGTGCGCCGGGCGACTGCACCACAAGAATCGTCTCGGCGATCGGCTGGAAGTCGGCGCGGAAATGCACCGTCGACTTGAGGCCCAGGATCGGCACCTCGATCGGCTCGACGCCGACGTGGCGGAACATCTCCTGATCGGCTGCCTGGACACGGCGGCAGGCGAGCACGGCAGAGACGCCACTCGCTTCGTCGGTAACCAGCGCCATCGGGCCGATCTGGAACTTCGCGCCGCCGTAGAACGGGCCGGTGCCGGTGAAGATGCCGTCGCCCAGTTTGACCACGCGCCAGTCCGCTTCGAGCGGCTTCTCGCCGGCATAGCCCACCACCGCGCCGATGCCACGGCGCATGATGTTGCCCTCGCCCGTCTCGGCGGCGGCTTTCGCCGAGGTCTCGTCGACTATCATGCCGATCACCGCGCCCCTGGCCTTGTGCCGCACCATCGCCGCCAGCAGGCCGATGGTGTCGGAGGTGCCGCCGGCGCCGGGGTTGTCCTGCACGTCGGCCAGCACGATCGGCTTCTTCGCCGTCTTCGCCATCTCGAGCGCGCGCAACACGGCGGCATCCGGATCGAGCAGCTCGCCGTTGAACGACTTCTCCTGCGCCTTCACCGCCGCGGCGAGCTTGTCGGCGGCGGCCTCGACGGCGTCCTTGTCGTGCCCGTAGACCACGAGGGCGGGGCCGCACTGCGCGATGTCCGCCGGCGGAAATCCCGGCGTGTGCGTCACGCTCACGATGCCCTGGTTGTGGCTCTTCTCGCCCGCTTCCAGTTCTCCCACCAGATCGAAGATGCTCTTGGCGGGCTCGATGAAGGTGCACTGCCAGACCAGCGGAATGAGGAAGTCGAGCTGGCGGTAGGCGCGGTACACCGGCCGCTTCTCCTTCAGCAGCCTGTCGAGCAATTCCACCGCGCGCTTGCCGGTCACAGCCATGTCGATGTGCGGATAGGTGCGGTAGCCGACCATCGCGGTCGCGAGCCTTGCCATGTCGGGCGTCAGATTCGCGTGATAGTCGAGGCTCACCACGATCGGCAGATCGGGCCCGACGATGCCGCGGATGCGGCGCAACAGCTCGCCTTCGCCGTCCTCGGTGTTCTCAGCCACCATCGCCCCGTGCAGGTCGAGATAAATTGCATCGAACGGCCCTTGTGAGCGCAAGTCTGCGTCGAACAGCTTCCACATGCGCTCGTAGGCGTCCTCGGTGACATAGGATGCCGGCGGCGCTGAGGCCCAGGCCATCGGCACGATCTCGTGACCGAGCTCGCCCAGCCGCTTCACCGCCCCTGCGATCGGGACGTTGAAGCCTTCGACAGCCTCGATCAGCTCGGGCCCGTGCAATAATCCGGGCCACGCGTCGGCGCGCACGAAGTCGTCCCAGGTCGCCTGCTGCGGCGCAAAAGTGTTCGTCTCGTGCTGAAAGCCGCCAACTGCGATACGCGCCATCTCTCATCCCCGCTTCCAAAACGCCGCCGGCGGGACCATACCATCCCCATGCGGAGAATCCTGCCCTTCCTGCTGCTTGCGACGGTTGCGGCCTGTTCGTTCCCCCAGACCCGCTGGGAGAAGGAGGGCGCCGACAATGTCCTGGCCGCGAACGACCTCGGCTACTGCCGCAAGGCCGCGCGCGACGAGGCGTTTGTCACCTACCCGTACGCTTCCGGCTCGCTGTTCTACGGCTTCTACCGGCCGGCGGCATGGGAGGAGAGCCGTTATGTCTCCGAAATCCGGCTCACGCAGTTCTGCATGCGCGCCAAGGGCTACCAGCTTGTGACCGTCAGCCCTCCGCAGGCGGCGGCGCTCGCCAAGTAACTAGGTCTTGTTCGTCGCATCCTCGATCGCGTGCAGAAGCGTGGGCCAATATTCCTTGCCGTGGCCCAATTCGACGGCGCGCTCCATCAATTCGCGCGCAACGTCGGCCCCCAGCGCGGGAATGCCCGCTTCCTCTGCCATCTGAATCGCGTAGCTTAGGTCCTTCAACGCGTACTCAGTCGAGAAGGCGCGTTCGGGAAAGACGCCCGGCAGCATGGCCTTCATGCCGTGGTTGCGCAGCGCGAAGGAATCCGCCGAGCCCTTGGTCAGCGTCTCGTACAGCACCTTGCCGTCGACGCCGTGCGCGCGCGCGATGCTAAGGCCCTCGGCCAGCGCGACGCCGGTCTGGAACAGGATCATGTTGTTCAGGATCTTGACCGCCTGGCCCGCGCCCGCCTCGCCACAGTGCGTGACTTCGCTCGCCATGGTGCGCAGGAGCGCCTCGATGCGCCGGAAGGTGGGCTCCGTGGCGCCGACCATGATCGAGAGCGTGCCGTCGATCGCCGCCTGCCGCGTGCGCGCGACCGGCGCATCGGCAAAGGCCGTCGCCCGGCCCTCGAACTCCGCATAGAGCTTGCGCGCAAGCGACACCGGCGCGGTGCTGCAGTCAATCACGGTCCAGCCAAGCCGGGCCCTGGACGAAAGACCGCCCTCGCCCAGACAGACCTGCTCCACTTCCTTGCCGCCCGGCAGCGACAGGAAGATCGTCGTGCAGTTAGCGGCAATCTCGTCGAGCGAGGCCGTCTTCACGCCGTCCGCCGCAAGGCGCTGCAGCGGCGCGTCGTCGCGATCCGCGGCAAGCACGGTGAGGCCGCTCTTCTTCGCGAGGTTGCGGCACATGGGCTCGCCCATGGTGCCGACGCCGATAAATCCGATCTTGTCCGTCATTTCCGCCCGTTTCCTGTTGTTTGCCTGAGTGTAGCAGCCACCACCGCGTCGTCGACGCTGAAGCTGATGCGCGTCAGCAGGTCGGTGGCGCCCGCGCGCTTGATGAGGTCGCGCACGCTGTCGCGCACGCGCGCAAGCTGGACCCCGATCCCGAGCGTTTTCATGCGGGTGTCGAATTCGAGAAGCGCGTCGAGCGCAGTGGTGTCGAGCTCGAATGTCTCCTCGAGGCTGACCACCGCGATGCGGATCGCCGGTTCGCCCGCCAGCTTGCCCGAGATCAGCGTCAGGATTTGCTCGGCGTTGGCGAAGAACAGCGGCTCGGCCGGACGCCACACGGCCACCGCGTCGGGAGGTGTTGCCTCGGGATGGCGTGCGATATCGACATAGTCGTGACTGTCGCCCAGTCGGCCCAGCCGGACGAGGCGCGGCGTGGCCATGCGATGCAGCAGCGCCACGAGCGAGAGCACGATGGCCAGCACCATGCCGTCGAGCACGCCGAACACCAGCACGCCCGTCGCCGCGCCGGTCGCGACATAGCTGTCGCGTTGGAGCTTCCACAGGCGCAGCAGCGGCGCGGGATCGAGTGCGTGCGTGAGTGCCGCGACCACGACGGCCGCCAGCACCGGCTCCGGCAACTGCGCCACCAGCGGCGCCCCCACGATCACCAGCAGCGCCAGCCCGATCGCGCCCAGGACGCCGGTCCAGCGCGTGGCCGCGCCCGCGGTCTCGCTCGCCGAGCCGGCAGAGAAGCCCGCGCCGACCGGCATGCCCTGCACGACCGCCGCGCCGAGATTGGCGAGACCGAAAGCCGCCAGTTCGCGGTTGGGCTCGACCCTGTCGCCGTTGCGCAGCGCCAGCGTGCGCACGGTGCCCCAGCTTTCGGCGAACAGCACCAGCACGAGCGGCAGCACGAGGCCGGCTAGATGCGAGAGCTCGTCCCAGCCCAGCTTCGCAGGCAGGGTCGGCATCGCCAGCAGATCGATGCGGCCGACCACGGCCACGCCGCGCGCCGGCAGATCGAGTGCCATCGAGGCCGCGATCCCCGTCGCCAATACCAGGAACGCTCCGGGCACGGCCGGCAGCCGCCGCAGCGCGAGCAATGCCACGAGGGCCACGAGACCGGTGGCCACGCTCGCGGGATGCCAGCGCGGGACACTGGTCACGATCAGCCAGGCCAGATGGAAGATATTGTCGGCATGGAGAGGAATGCCGGCCATCTGCGGCACCTGGCGCAGGATGATGGTGATCGCGAGCCCGAACGCGAAGCCGCGCAGCACCGGCCGCGAGACAAAGGCCGCCAGCGTGCCGAGGCGCAAGGCGGCGGCCACGAGAAAGCACAGGCTGACCGTGCCGACCGCGATGGTGGCGAAGGCCAGCCTGATCGTCGTGTCGCCCGGCAGGACGGCGAGGACCGCGCCCAGGATCGCCGCGGACGACGAGGTCGGCGACACGATCGCGAAGCGGCTGCGCCCGGCCAGCGCATAGATCAGAGAGCCCGCGATGGCCGCCAGCACCGCGCGCTGCGGCGGCAGGCCGGCGATGCCCGCGTAGGCCACGGCCTCGGGCAGCATCAGCCCCGCGACGCAGACGCCGGCGATCAGGTCCGCCCTCTTGAGCGTCATCGCCGTGGCTTCTCCATCCGTGGGAGCCTAATCGACGATGAAGAGTTTGGCGCCGTCCTTGGTCTTCGACCGATGCGCGAGATCGCCGTCGGCCACCTGGTAGCTCTGGCCGGGCTTCAACACGACGGTGCGGCCGTCGGCCAGCTCGGTTTGCAGCTCACCCTCCAGCACCAGCAGCACATGGCCCTTCTGGCACCAGTGGTCGGCAAGGTAGCCCGGCGTGTACTCGACCATGCGCACGCGGATGTTGTTGAAGTTGCGCGTGCGCCAATAGGCCTTGCCGCTCTCGCCGGCATGCTCGGTGCGCTCCACGCCGGACCAGTCGGTCGTGCCGAACGGAATGTCGAACATCAACATGATCTACTCCTACCTCTGCTCATTTCCAGTCGACGAGGGCCCGCGCCAGGCTCTCCGGACCACGGTAGAGCATCGCTCGCCAGCCGCACATCCGCGCACCGTCGACATTCTCGGCCTTGTCGTCGACGAACAGGATCGCCTGCGCCACCGACACGCCCATGCGCGCCTGGGCGTTGGTGTAGAACACCCGCTCCGGCTTGCAAACGCCCAGCGCCGCCGAATAGACGATCTCGTCGAAATGAGCGCCGAGGCCGGCCTGGTCGCGCAGATAGACCACGCGGTGATGTTCCTGGTTGGCGGCGGCGAACACCCGTCCGCCCGTGCGGGCGCGCCAGGCATCGGCCGCGGCCAGCACCCCGCGATCGATGACGGCATCCTTCTCGAACCAGTAACTAACGAAGCCCTCGATGCGATCGTCCATCCCCTTGGGCCCGAAATAGTTCTGCAGGGCCACGAAAAGGTCGAGCCGGCCGCGCAGCACTTCCATGAACTCGCCCCTGAAGAATTCGCGCTCGATCTCTTCGTAGTCGAGGCCGAGATCCTGCTTCAGCGTTGCGTGCCACGGCGCTGCCGACCCTGGCTGGGCGAGCGAGACGACGCCGTCGATATCGAGGACAAGGACAGGGCTGGAACTCATGCGGGCCTATGCTACAGCAAAAACATGGACTTGGTCGTTCCCGCCCTGCCCTATCTCACCTCATACACCGACGCGCTGAAGCGCGGCTGGTCGCCGGACAACGTCCGTCTGGCGGAGGCTGCGCGCGAGCAGCTGGCCGAGATCGCGGCCGACGCCGAAGGCTTCCTGGCATCGCTCGACGACCGCGACCCCAAGGGCGCCCTCGTCACCTTCCCCGATGGATCGCAGAAGCCGAAGCTGCCCGGCTACCGGCGCTGGATGTGGGACGGGGAGTTCTGCGGCTCGATCGGCTTTCGCTGGCAGCCGGGAACATCGTCCCTGCCGCCTTACGTGCTGGGTCACATCGGCTACGCCGTCGTGCCGTGGAAGCGCCGGCTGGGCCATGCGAGCCGTGCGCTGGCGCTGATCCTCGACGAGGCCAGGCAGGAGGGCCTCACCTATGTCGAGCTCACGACAGATCCCGCCAACGAAGTCTCGCAGAAGGTGATCAGGAGCAACGGCGGCGCGTTCATCGAGCGCTTCCGCGCGGATGCTGCCTATGGGGACAAGGAAGAACTGCGCTTCCGCATCATGCTCTAGGCGCCGCGCACCGCGGCCTCGATCGCGGCGACGTCGATCTTGCGCATCGTCATCATCGCCTCGAAGGCGCGGCGTGCGTCGCCGCCGCCGTTGGCTATCGCGTCCGTCAGCACCCGCGGCGTGATCTGCCAGGAGAGGCCCCATTTGTCCTTGCACCAGCCACACTCACTCTCCTGCCCGCCGTTGCCGACGATGGCGTTCCAGTAGCGGTCGGTCTCTTCCTGGGTGTCGGTGGCGATCTGGAACGAGAAGGCCTCGCTCTGCTTGAACATGGGGCCGCCATTCAGCCCGAGGCACGGCACGCCGCACACCGTGAACTCGACGGTCAGCACATCGCCCTTCTTGCCGGACGGGAAGTCGCCCGGCGCTTTATGGACGGCGCCGACAGTGCTGTCGGGAAAGGTCTTGGCGTAGAAGCGCGCCGCTTCCTCCGCGTCCTTGTCGGACCAGAGGCAGATCGTGTTCTTATGCTTCGGCATATCCTCACCTTCCTGGGCTCGTGTGCAGGGTCGCTCAGGGACCAATGCGCAAGCAACGGCAGAGTTGCCTTTAAATCCCGAGCGCCCGGGCAACCCGCCACCCCGCAGGGCGTTGGAAAGATGGCCCACCTGCCTGCCAATTGGCGGCGAGGAAGAAGTGGCCCTGAAAACGGAAATCCCATGAATCGACCAGTCATCTCGCAAATCGTGCGCTCGCTCGCCGTCGCGACCCTGGCGGGCACGACGCTGTTCGCAGGAGCGCTTGCTCCGGCGTCGGCTCAAGCCCCCAAGGCGCCGGCGGCCGCCGCCGCCACCAGCAGCCAGCCGGAGACCGTCGAGGAGCGCATCACGACCCTGAAGACCGCGCTCAAGATCACGCCCGCCCAGGAGAGCAACTGGACCGGCGTTGCCACGGCGATGCGCGAAAACGCAACCGCCATGGAGACGCTCGTGAAGACCAAGCGCGCCACGTCGGTGGAGATGAACGCCATGGACGACCTCCTCACCTACCAGGAGTTCAGCCAGGCCCGTCTCGACGGATTGAAGAACCTGACCTCGGCCTTCCGGACGCTCTATGACGCCATGCCGTCCGACCAGAAGAAGGTCGCCGACGGCGTGTTCCAGAGCTACGGACCGGCGAAGAGCTGAGCACAGGTACAGGAGGTTCACATGACCGACAGAAAGCGCACTTCGCTCGCCGTCAGCCTCGTGCTGGGAGCGATCGCCCTCGCCGCCGTGGCCAGCCCCGCCAGCGCCCGCTGGTATGGCGACGGCCGCTGGCACGAGGACAACCGCTGGGAGGGTCGCAACAACGGCCCGAACACCTACGACCGCTACTACAACGGCTACCGCTATCGCGCCCCGCCGGTGATCTACGGCACGCCGTACAACTACGGCTATAACCCGCCGCCCGTGATCTACGACAACTCGCCGGGCTTCACGTTCCACTTCGGCGGCTAGCCGGTCCAGACTTCGCGACAGCGGCGGGCAACAACGCCCGCCGCTTTTCGCGTGGTCACCGCAGAGGGACCGCACACGACAAGGGATGCAGGGAAATGTGGCAGGCAATTTCGTACTACGGCGTGCTGGTGATCGAGTCGATCGTCGGCGTGTTCGGCGTCCGGCTGTACGAAGAGCCGCGCTACGAGGTGATCGATCGTCTGGGCGATCGGGTCGAGATCCGGCGCTACGGACCGCGCCTGGCGGCGCAAGTCGAGCTTCCGGCCGCCGGCGAGGCGGGGCGCAGCGAGGCCTTCCAGCTCCTGTTCGCCTATATCGCCGGCGCCAACCGCACGGCGGCGGCAGGACGCGACAGGATCGCCATGACCGTGCCGGTCGAGGTCCACGACAAGGTGGCAATGACGGTCCCGGTCCAGACTTCGCAGGTCAACGGCTTCGTGAGGATGAGGTTCTTCCTGCCGGCAAAATTCAGCCGCGAAACCGCGCCAGCGCCGGTCGACCAGCGGGTGCAGATCGTCACGATGCCCGGCGAGACAATCGCGATCCTGCGCTATTCCGGAGGGGGCAACGACCGGGTCCAGCGCCAGGCTGCGCTGACGGCGGCCCTTGCTCCGTCGCCGTGGCGGCCGGTGGGCGAGCCCTACACCCTGAACTACGATGCGCCCTTCACGCTGCCGTTCCTGCGGCGGAACGAAGCCGCGGCCGCGGTCGAGCGCGCGCCCTGAGCTCAAACGCGCTATAATCGGTACCGGAGTGCAACAGATGAAAAAATCAATCGCGCTGCTCTTGGCCTCGGCCCTGCTGGCGCTGCCGGCGTCCGCACAGGACTCCTCTATCGGAGGCCGCCTGGCCGTGCGCTGGTGCATGGCCTGCCACATCGTAGAAGCCGGCCAGACCCAAGCCACCGATAATGCGCCCAGCTTCCGGGATATCGCCACCCGGCCCACCACGACGGCGCAGTCGATCGACCGCTACATCTCCAAAGGGCACACGCTCATGCCCGACTTCTCGCTCGACACCCAGGAGCGCAATGCGCTGGTCAGCTACATCCTGAGCCTGCGCTAGCCGCCCCCCTGTCCGGCTAATCCGGCACGCCGCCCGCGCGCATCACCGTCTCGGCCATGTCGGCCAGGATGGCGACGCCCCGCGCCCGCAGCGCCTTGGCGTTCTCACCCTCGCCGATCTGGCGCTCCAGCAACAGCGTGATGAACCCGTGCACGGTCGCCCAGGCGAAGTCCGACATGCGCACCTTCGTCTCGCGCGTCGCGAGCGGCAGCGCCGCCTCAACGGCGGCATAATGCAGGGCGCGCGCAGCCCGCGCCGCCTCGGCCAGCGCCGGCGTCTGGAAGCGCTCGGTCTCGCGATAGAACATCAGCCGGAACAGCATGGGATGTGCCGCCGCGAAGGCCATGTAGCCCACGCCCTGCGCCACTAGCCGCGCGGCCGGGTCGGGCTTGGCCCGCCTGGCCTCCGCCGCCATCGTTTCCATCAGCTGGCCGAAGCCCTGCGTGGCGATCTCCGCCAGCAGATCGTCGACCGACTTGAAATGATGGGCGGGTGCGGCGTGCGACACCTCCGCCCGCCGCGCGCATTCCCGGAGCGTGAATCCGGTCAGCCCCTTCTCCTCGAGGAGGGAACGGCCAGCCGTGATCAGGGCTTCGCGCAGGTCGCCGTGGTGATAAGCCATCCCAAAACCTCGACTCTTGCGGCGTCAAGATTAAGGCGATCCAAACTTGTCGATGTCAAATTGACGGTTTACCGTCGAATGATTCGGCAAACCGGGGGGATTTCCGATGAAAGTCAGTATCAGGGCGCACGCCCTCTTTTCGATGGCGTTGCTCGCCGCAGGCGTCGCGCACGCCCAGAATTCGCCCTCCGCCAGCGCCTCCCTCGAGATCATCCGCGGACATTTGGCCCGCCAGGGGCAGATCGCCTATGCGGGCACGACGCACGACTCCTCGACCGGCCAGACCTGGAGCACCAACTTCACTGTCGAGGCAAGCAACGTCACGGTCGACGCCTCTAGCTGCGAGCTGCGCTATCACTGGCACACGTGGATCAACGGCAAATCGAGCCAGGAACTGGAGAGCGGTATCGAGTTCGGCACCGCCGCCGAGGTCACGCTGATCAGCATGACCGAGGACGTCAACCAAGGCACGCTCAAGGCCGGGCATCCCACTTGGGGCACCAGTATCCAGCCGCCGCTCTGGGTCGTGCATGTCGCACGCAACGACGGCAGCCGCATTACGATGGACTTTCGCGACCAGGCCACGGCGCAACTCGTCGCCAATGCCGCGAAACAAGCCATGAGATTGTGTCACTGAGCCCGGAGGCTCAGGCAAGCGTCAGCGGTCGCCTTCCTCCGCGACCTTCTGCCGGAACACGAAGGCCAGCACCGCCGCCACCACGCAGCCCGCGATGATTCCCGTCGTGAGATCCTCGAGGAGGGTCAGGCCGAACGTCGCCAGCAGCACCAGGGCGGAGCGCCAGTCGCGCAGCAGACGCGCGAACTCGGCCTTCTCCGCCATGTTCCAGCACACCACGGTCAGCAGCCCGGCGAGCGCCGCCAGCGGAATGTAGGCGGCGAGCGGCGCCGCCACGATCAGGAACACCAGCACGAACGCCGAATGCAGCATGCCGGACACCGGGCTGCAGGCGCCCGCCCGGACGTTGGTCGCCGTGCGCGCGATCGTGCCGGTGACGCTGATGCCGCCGAACAGCGCGGAGGCCACATTGGCGATGCCCTGAGCCACCAGCTCCATATTCGAGCGATGGTAGCGGCCCGTCATGCCGTCGGCGATCTTGGCCGACAGCAGGCTCTCGAGCCCGCCCAGCAACGTGAAGGAGAGCGATACCGGCAGGAGCTGCCACAGCCGGTCGAGCGACACGTCCGGCAACGCAGGCGCCGGCAGGCCGCGCGGCATTTCTCCGAAGCGCATGCCGATGGTCTCGATCGGCAGCTTCAACAGCACGACCGCGACCGACGCGATCACCACCGCCATCAGCATGCCCGGCCAGGTTGGCCGGAGCCGCCGCACGATAACGATGATCGCCGCGACGGCGGCGCCGGTCGCAAGGGCCGCGGGCTGAAGCGTCGCCCACGCGCCGCCCAGCGCCGCGAGCTTGGGCAGCAGCGGCCCCGGCTCCTTGTCCGCGAGATGCAGGCCGCAGAGGTCGTGGATCTGGCTGGCGAAGATGATGATCGCGATGCCGGCGGTGAAGCCCACCGCGACGGCATGCGGGATATGCCGGATCAGCGAGCCCAGCCGCACGGCGCCCAGCACCACCAGCATCAGGCCCGACAGCAGCACGGCCAGCAGCAGCCCGTCGAGCCCGTGGCGCGCCACGGTCGACGCCACCAGGACGATGAACGCGCCCGCCGGACCGCCGATCTGGAAGCGGCTGCCGCCCAGCGCCGAGACGAGGAAGCCGCCCACGATCGCGGTGTAGAGCCCGCGCTCCGGCGATACGCCCGACGCCACGGCGATCGCCATGGACAACGGAAGCGCCACGATGGCGACGGTAAGCGCCGCCATGACGTCTTTGCGGGCCTTGTCGATTCCATAGCCTTCGACGAAGGTCGTCAGCAGCTTGGGGCGAAACAGATGGGTGGAAGATTGACCGTTGGGCATGTCCGAGGCGGAGCGCCCCTCCTCTCACTTCAATTTAGACAACAGCCCTTCGGCTGGCAGCGGAAAGGCGAACGATGGCAGAGGTGTCCAGCTTTTCAAGGAAAGCCGCCTTGAGCCAGATCAATTCGACGGTGCGCGCTTCCGTGCACAAGTGCAGTTTGGACAACTTGTCATTTGTGGCCGCGCGATGGCGTGCTCGGCGTCCTGCGGCAACAGCACCCGTTCTTCCAACAGTTCCTCCAAGAGATGACGCCCACACCCATTTGTGGCTTCATCCTCCCAATGACCCTCTCGCTCTGGGCCGCCTTCGTCGCGGCATCGTCCGTCCTCCTCGTCATCCCCGGCCCGACCGTGCTGCTGGTCGTGTCCTATGCGCTGGGCCAGGGCTGGCGCACGGCGCTGCCCATGGCGATCGGCGTGGCGCTGGGCGACTTCACGGCCATGACGTTGTCCATGCTGGGGCTGGGCGCACTCCTTGCCGCTTCAGCAACACTCTTCACAGCGCTGAAGTGGATTGGTGCCGCCTATCTCGTCTGGCTGGGCATCAAGCTCTGGCGCGCGGGCGGCGCACTCGAGGCGGCGCCGCGCACCGACGTCGTGTCGGCGGCGAAGATGCTGGGCCATGCCTGGCTGGTGACCGCGCTCAACCCCAAGAGCATCACCTTCTTCGTGGCCTTCCTGCCGGCCTTCCTCGATCCGCACGCGGATTTCTGGACGCAGATGGCGGTGTTCGAGTCGACGTTCCTTGTGCTGGCCTTCGCCAATGCCTTCGGCTACGCGCTGGTCGCGTCGAAGGCGCGCGGCTTCGTCGGCAACCCGCGCGCGATCCGGGCGATCAACCGCACCGGCGGCGGGCTGCTGATCGGCGCGGGCGTGGCGACGGTGGCGCTGGCGGGCCAGCGCAGTTAGCGCTTGACAGTAATTGCGGTTTACGCAATCTTAACTCTCGGGGACCCGGACCCTCTGCGCCGTCTGGCGCGCGAAGCGCGGGGGCTGAAGGAGACGCCGGACAGTGGGCCGGATCGAGAGCGGCAGCGCCTCTGTGCGGGATGTGCCGGAGGGGAGTTTTCCATTTTTTTCCCATTTGTTTAATGGGAGCGGTCGGAAAGTGCGGCATGCCTTCCGACGATTCGGGCATCCTGTCTTTACTGGGAGCGCGCCAATCCAGTGGCGCGTCTTGTCCTCCGGACCGCGACCTTCCTACGAATGAATGACCTCAGGTCAATCATTCGCTCTCGCTCATGATCATGAAGCGAGCCAGAGGCTCGCGGTCCCAAAGAGCATGAGACGACGCGCCACTGGAGTGCCGCGCTCCCAGCAATGACGGGCCACCCCCACCCACGTGGAAACCGGGAAGAATCGCGGAAAGTGCCGATGGTATCGCCATCGAAGGCTTCCCGACCGGCCGGGAAGGTCCGGGAAACTTCTATTTGGCAGGCTCGCTCACGAAGGCCACCTTGCTCAGCCCCGCCTTCGAGGCGTCGGCCAGCATCTCGGCCACGTAGCGGTAGGACGCGTTCTGGTCGGCGCGCAAATAGACTTCGGGCTGCGGCCGCTTCCTGCCTTCCTCGACGAATTTGGCCGCGGCATCCTCGCGCGTGATGCGCTCGCCGGCCCAGAACAGACCGCCGTTGGCGTCGATCGCGAATTCGATCTTCTCCGGCTTCTGGATGTCGGTCGCGGACGTGGCCTTGGGCAGGTCGAGCTTGACGGCGTTGGTGAGCAGCGGCGCGGTGACGATGAAGATCACCAGCAGCACCAGCACCACATCGATCAGCGGCACCATGTTGATCTCGGCCATCGGCGCCGAGGTGGACTTGTTCCGGTCGAAGCTTGCGAATGCCATGACGCCCTCCCCTTACTTCACAGCCGCGAGCGGCACGACGCCCGCCGCGGACTTGCCGCGCCCCGCTCCGGCCTGAAGGGCCTGGCCCATCGACAGGAACGTGAGCAGTTCGAAGGCGAAGGCGTCGAGCTTGGCGGTGAGCACGCGGTTCGAGCGCGTGAGCCAGTTGTAGCCCATGACCGCGGGCAGCGCGACGGCGAGGCCGATGCCGGTCATGATCAGCGCCTCGCCCACGGGGCCCGCCACCTTGTCGAGCATGCCGGAGCCGGTCATGCCGATCGCGACCAGCGCGTGATAGACGCCCCACACCGTGCCGAACAGGCCGATGAACGGCGCCGTGGCGCCGACGGTCGCCAGCATGGTGAGGCCGTTCTCGAGCGCTGTCGTCTCCTCGTCGAGCACCTTCTTGATGGTGCGCGTGAGGAATTCCTGCTGGCTGCCCGCCTCCTCGAGCTTGGCGACGCCGTAGCGCTCGTGATGCGCCTGGGCGTGGAGCGAGTGCGCGGTGAGATGGCCGAACGGCTCGTTCACGCCGTGGACGGTGAGCTCGTTCTGCACCGCCTCGAGCGAGGTCGCGCTCCAGAAGAAGGCGAGGAACTTCGCGCTGCGGCGCTGGCGCACGATCTGGCTGATGCCCTTCATGACGATCAGGTACCAGGAGATCGCCGACATCAACGCGAGGATGACCAGCAGCGTCTTGATGACGGGGTCCGACTCCGCGAGGAAGTGGCCGAAGCCCAGGGAAGATCCAGCACCCATGACGTACCTCTTTACTGAAGATTGAAAGCGATCGGCGCGATGACCCACATCGGCTCGGGAATGTGCCTGAGCTGCGACGCGCGCACCGCGCTCAACGCCTGCTCGTCGAGCTCCGGAAAGCCCGACGATTTCTGGAGCTCGACCTGCGAGGGCCGGCCCGTGGTGTCGACCCAGGCCTTCACCAGGGCCGTGCCCTGGCTGCCAGCGCGGCGTGCGCGCATCGGATAGATCGGGTTGGGCCGCACCAGCCAGCCGACCTGTGCCGCGTCGACCGTCTTGGGGCCGGCTTGCGTCGCGGGCGGTGCGGCGGACGGCTGCGTCGGCGGCGCGTCGGACGGAGGGGCGGTCGTCACGCGCGGCTTGGGCGGAGTTGGCGGCGGCGGCTTAGGCGGCTGCGGCTTGGGCGGCGGCGCCACGACCGGGAAGACCGGCGGCGGCAGGTCGGGCAGCGGCGGCTCGATCATCGACTCGAGTTCCGGCGGCGGCGGTTCCGGGGGCGGCGGCTCTGCCTGCGGCGGCGACGGCTCAGTCTGCGGCGGCGCATTGAGGAAGCTCACCTCCATCGGCGCGGTGTCGCCGATCACCAGCGGCGCGGGCTCGATCAGGGTGAGCGCATAGCCGCCGCCGACATGGAAGAAGATCACCGACGCCAGCAGAAGCCGCTTCGTCAGCGGCTTCAGCGGCTCCTTGTAGTCGGCGATTGCTTGGCGGTTGGCCATGGCGGAGTTTAGGTCTGCAGCGGCCAGAGCGCGAGGCCCGCGGTCGCGGCGATCGACAGGCCGAAGATCGTGAGGCCGAGGCGGCGGCGGCGGTTGGTTTCCCACCACAGGATGACGCCGCTCAGCGACAGGAAGATCAGGCTGCCGGCCAGCGTGTCGATCAGCAGGATCCAGGGCACCGGCATGCCGACGCCCTTGTGCAGGTTGGTGAGCGTGGCGAAGAAGCCGTTGGCGGTCGTGCGCACGCTCGCGGAGCTGTTGCCGGCCCAGTACTCGACCTGCACGAGGCGATTGGGGCCGCCGAAGGCGAAGGTCCAGCGCTCGGGCTGCATCAGGGCTTTCTCTTGCGGCTTGTCCGGAGCGCCCCGCTCCATCCACGGCACCGGACGCGCGCGCTCGATGCGCACGTTGTTGGCCGGACGGTCCATCTTCAGCGCGCCCTGCAGCCAGGCCGCCATCTCGGCCGACGTCGCAGGCGCGGGATCGGGCAAGGCGAGCTGGGCGTTCATCACCGTCTGCGCCGGCAGCTCGAGCTTCAGCGTCGAACGATGGTTCAGCCAGACGCCGCTGGCGCCCATCACCAGGCCGAGCAGCGCACCCCACAGGCCGAACCAGCCGTGGGTCTTGCGCACCCAGCGCACGAACGCGAGCCGGCGGTTGACGCGCAGGCTTCCCATCGAGGGCGCGGCCAGGTCAGTCATCAGGTATCGCTCCATTCGCGGATCAGGTTGTGGTAGCAGCCGATCAAGGTGCGGCGCGAGACTTCGTCCGCATCGGTCTGGTTGAGGCGCTGGATGGCGGTGTCCATCTGGTAGAGCAGGCTGCGCTGGTTGTCGTCGCGGATCAGGCTCTGCACCCAGAAGAAGCACGAGGTCCGCGTGCCGCGCGTGATCGGCGAGACCTGGTGCAGGCTGGTCGCCGGATAGACCACCATGTCGCCCGCCTCCAGCTTGTTGCCGTGGCGGCCGAAGGTGTCGTCGATCAGCAGCTCGCCGCCGTCGTACTCCTGCGGATTGGTCAGGAACAACGTGGCCGACACGTCGGTGCGCAGCTTGCTGCCGTCGCGCGGATGGATGCGCAGGCTGCCGTCGACATGGGCGCCGAACTTCATGCCCTCGCTGTAGCGGTTGAACATCGGCGGGTAGATCGTGTTGGGCAGGACGGCGCTGATGAACATCGGGTGGCGCTCCAGCGCCGACACGACGATCTGCTGGCAGGCGTGCGCCACTTCCGAGCGCTCGTCGATCTGCTGGTTGAACTTGACCGGCGCGCCCTGGTAGCCCGCGGTCACCCGGCCGTCGACCCAGCCCTCGTTGGCGTGGTCGAGCCGCTCCCGCACGCTGATCAGCTGCGAGGCATCGAGGACCTTGGGAATGCAGACGAGCATGGCGGCCTACATATGATGGACGTAGGTCAGCATTCCCGTGGTGCCGGACCCGGGGACCGCACGGCCGCCGTCCGACGAAATGATCGCATCGTAGTTGTAGGTGTTCAGCAGGTTGAACACGTTCAGCCGGATGTCGTAGGTCGGCTGCTTGAAGGCCGCGGTGAGATCGACGCGGTAGAACTCGGGCACGACCACGGTGTTGGTGTTGTTGGCGTAGCGCTGGCCGAGGTAGGTCACGCCGCCGCCGATCTCGTAGGTGTTGGCGAAGGTGTAGGTCGACCAGACGGTTGCCGCGTCGCGCGGCGTGTTCAGCGGCACCATGCCCTGCGTGCCGGCACCGATGCCGTTCACGATGCGGGCGTCGAGATAGGTGTAGCCGCCCCACACCTGCCATTCGTCGGTGATGCGGCCCGTGATGCCCGCGCGCAGGCCCTTCACCTGGACGGTGCCGGTCGCCGAGTAGGTGCCGTCGCTGTTCTGCGAGCGCGCGTTGTTCTGCGTGATCTGGAACGCAGCGCCCGTCACCTGCAGGTTGCCGCCCAGGAAGTCGTACTTGGCGCCGGCCTCGAAGGCTTCGTTGGTCTGCGGCGGCAGCGGTGAGCTGGTGCCGGTCGTCGTCACCAGCTGCTCGAGCGAGGGATTGAACGAGGTGCTGTACGACACGTAGTAGGTCTGCACCTTGTCGGGCTGGAAGACCGGGCCGCCCCGTACGCTGGTGAAAGTGTCGGTGCGCTCGGCATAACCCAGCGTCGTGTTGCCCGCGGTGTTCTGCAGGTTGATCGAGTTGCCGATCTGCGACCAGTAGACGTCGTAGCGCACGCCGCCCACCAGCTTGACCTCGGGGATGATCGTGATCGTGTCGTTGAGGTAGCCGCCGAACGCCTTGGCCTGCGCCGTCGCGAGGTTGGTAGGGATCTGGGCCACACCGGGATCCTCGCCCGAGGGATAGAGCAAGGACGTGCAGGCGACATAGCCGGTGGTGGAATTGGAGGCCGACAGCGCAGTCCTGCCGCAGGTTCCGTTGCGCGCGTAGTTCTGGTTGTAATAGCTCTCGTAGCCCAGCTCGACTCCGGCCAGGAGGGCGTGGCTGATCGGCCCTGTGTCGAACTTCGCGTTCAGTTCGGTCTGGCTGTAGATCGACCACTGGAAGATGTTGCGGTCGTGGCTCTGCTGGCGAACGTAGAGCGACGACAGCCGGAGCCCCGACTGGCCGCCGCCCACCGGCGTGAACGCACCGGTCGCGGGATTCACCGTGCCGACCGACTGCGGCGCCGTCTCGCGCGCGTTGGTGTTGACGTAGCTCACCTGCGTCTGGTTGCGCAGCGAGACGTCATTGTTGAACTTGTGCTGCACCCGCGCGCCCAGGAAGACGACGTCCTGTTCGGTGCGGTCGCTGCTGAAGCCGTAGGCGGTGTTGCGGCCGACCTGCGCCGGATAGAAGTTCAACGGCGGCACGCCGTAGTCGGGCTGGTCGTGGTTGTGCTGCAGGAGCGCGTAGAGCGTGATTTCGGTCGGCGTGTTGATGCCGAACTTGTAGGAAGGCGCGACGCCGAAATCGAGCACGTCCGACTGGTTGCGAGTGGAGAGCGCGCCCTGCTGCAGCATCGCGGCAACGCGGATGGCGGACTGCTCGTCGATCGGCTTGTTGATGTCGAGCGTGCCGCGCTTCAGCCCGTTGGTCGTGATCGAGGCGCTGAATTCCTCCTTCGGGGTGAGCGAGGGCTTCTTGAAGACCTGGTTGATCACGCCGCCGGTCGAGCCGCGGCCGAACAGCATCGACGACGGGCCCATCAGCACCTCGATCTCCTCGAGGGCGAAGATATCGCGGTAGTACTGGCTCGCGTCGCGCATGCCGTCGAGATAGAGGTCGGTGCGCGCCGAGAAGCCGTTGAGGTTGATGTTGTTGCCGATCTGGCCGCCTTCGGCGGCGCCGACGGTGACGCCGGGAACGCGCGAGATCGCCGAGGTTAGCGAGGTCGAGCCCTGGGATTTCATCAGGGCGTTGGTGATGACCGTCACCGACTGGGGCGTATCGCGCAGGTCGCCGATGCGATCGAGGGCCGAGGCCGGCTTGGCGAAGTCCTCGCTGGGGCGCGTGCCCGTCACGGTGACCGGGGCGAGCGTGGCCGGGGCGGCGTTGGGAGCCGCTGGCTGCGCGGCGTTCGGGTCGGGCGGCGGGGCAGCCTGGGGCTGCTCAGGCGTCTGTTGCGCCATCGCGCCAGGCGCGACCAGGAGACCAACCAGCGCTGTCTTGACGGGCAAACGACGCATCACAAGAACTCCCCCACCGATATTGCAACTCATTATCAGCGAATTAGCTCAAGTGCGAATCATTCTCAACCGCTTTATCAGCCTTGCCGCATTTTCCGGGCAGCCGACAGAAGGCACCCCGCGCCGATCAGCAAAATCACGATCCCGCCTGCCAGCACCGCCTTGGTCTGCCAGCGCGAGCCGGGCGCGTCGTCGAGTATCTGTGGACGCCCCATCGTGTCATCCAGGCGCACCCGCGCCTTGGTTTCGCGGACCACGAGCTTTCCGTCGCGCGTGATCTTGCTCCAGAACTCCTCGCTGATCGGCAACGGACCGAAGTGGTGGACACCACCCTGCCCGTCCCGCCAACCGAGTTGCACCGCGTAGGGCGGTCCGGCGACGGATGTGATCTCCGCCACGACTTCGACGCTCTTCACGCCGTCGTCGCCGGGCTGGCTGATCTCGACGGCGTTGTAGGTCAGGAAGGCGCCCACGGCGAAGGCCACCAGCCCGATAAGCAGCCGCTGCCCCGGAATCTCGACCGGCGCCCGCACCGCCGCAGGAACTGACGTCACCGGCGCCGGCCGACGCCGCTGCCAATACGTCATCGCCCCGGCGACAAGCCAGGCTGCGAGCGCGATGTACCCCGATGTCGCGAGCCAGCTGTTCAACGACTCCAGCCGCTGCGCCGCATCGAGAGTCAGCACGGGCACCGACCACGCGTCGTCGAGCGCCTTGATCGGCACGCCGATCAGCTTCACCTGCGCGCCATCCACGATCGAATTCTGGAAGCGCTCGCTGACCGGCACCTTGCGATGCACGCGGGTCTTGCCATCCGGGCCCTGCCACTGCAGGTCGACCGACAGCTCCTGCTCGATGAAGCGCGGCCGCCAGCCGTCGACGGCGAACGGCATCGAGCGCTGGAACTGCGCCCCGGTGATCTGCGCGTTGACCGCGTAGCCCTGGTCGATGACCCGCGCCATCTGCAGCCGGTTGTCCCAGCAGCCCAGCGCCACCAGCGACGCGAACACCGCGATCAGCACCAGAAGATTGCGATACCGCATCGATCTCGTGCTCAATGCCGTCCTCATGAATGGCGACCCCGGCGTGACTCGAACACGCAACATCCTGCTTAGAAGGCAGGTGCTCTATCCGGTTGAGCTACGGGGTCCCGTCAGTGCGTCCAGCGCCCGACTCTATTGTACGCGAAGTTGTCGGCGTAGGCCTTGGGCCGCACCGGCCGCGAGTGCGGCTGCTCGACCGTATACTGCCAGCCGTTCTTCTCGGCATGGGCCTTGGCTTCCTCGAGGGTCGGGAAATCGAGCTGCACCTGCTGCATCGTGTCGCGCGAGCTGGTCCAGCCCATCAGCGGATCGACCGTCTTGGGCGTGGGCTCGCTCTCGAGCAGCCAATCCTTGGTCTTGGCGGTCCCGGACTGCATGGCCGTCTTGGCCGGCTTGAAGATGCGAACCTTCATGAACTCCACTCTCTTCTCTATACGCACATCCGGCGCGTCTCTGTGCGCGCCTGCGCGCGGTGGTCGGGGCGGCAGGATTTGAACCTGCGACCCTCTGGTCCCAAACCAGATGCGCTACCAGACTGCGCTACGCCCCGTAACCGCTGGATGACGCGGGCCGTCTTCTACTACAGTGGGTCATGTTCGACCAGACCCCCGAAGAAGGCGGCGGCGGCCCCGGCCGCCTGCCCTCGATAAACGTCCTGGGCGGCGTCCTCATGCCCTGCTCGACCGACCCGGTCACCGGTTTCTTCCGCGACGGCTGCTGCAACACCGGCCCCGAGGACCGCGGCCTGCACACGGTTTGCGTCGTGCTGACCGCCCCGTTCCTGGCCTTCTCCAAGTCGGTGGGCAACGACCTCTCGACGCCGATGCCCCAGTACGGCTTCGCCGGCCTTAACCCGGGCGACCGCTGGTGCCTGTGCGCCGCGCGCTGGCAGGAAGCGTTCGAGGCCGGCGCCGCGCCCCAGGTCGTCCTCG
This sequence comes from Enhydrobacter aerosaccus, assembly GCA_903839865.1. Taxonomy (GTDB): domain Bacteria; phylum Pseudomonadota; class Alphaproteobacteria; order Reyranellales; family Reyranellaceae; genus Reyranella; species Reyranella aerosaccus_A. The sequence goes on from CAIMEE010000149.1 coordinate 20,267, forward strand.
AGTCCACCCATGCAGTCACCCTGCAGGTCGTGGCGCTCGCCGACCTCAAGAAGCACGCCGTCACGCTTCAATGAACTGGTAGCCGGTGCGGATCCGCCCGTCATCGCCCAGCACCAGGAAGTCGAAGCCGACCGAGACCACCTCGCCACCGAATGCCGGCAGCATGTCCCAGCGCAGCTTGATCGTGCCGTGATGCCCGTCGACGCCGTCGCGCAGACGGAAGACGTTGCCCTTCTCCTTCACCCATTTGTCGTAGGCGTTCTTTACCCGGGTCTCGATCCCGGCATGGCCGATCGCCTCGAGCGTGCGCGCGAGATGCCGGGCGTCTTCCTGCCAGAGGTCGCGGATGGTCTGCCGGCGCGCGGCGTCGTCCGGCTCGTTCCAGATATTGATGTAGCGGTCCACGAATTGCGTGATGTCGGTCATGAGTTTCTCCTTCAAGAGAAGGACATGACTTCCCGCGACCGCCCCCGCGATGACATTGGAGGTAATTGAAATGAAGTCCTGGCCCAGGATCGACGGCACCCTCTCCGACTACGTCGACGCCAACTGGCTGCGCGAGAGCGCGCTGAAGCGCCGGCTGCGCGAGGAGACCGGCAAGATGAAGCAGGCCGGCATGCAGATCTCCGCGCACCAGGGCCAGCAGATGGCCCTGCTCGCCCGTGCCGTCGGCGCCAAACGCGCCGTCGAGGTCGGCACCTTCACCGGCTACTCCGCGCTCTGCGTCGCCGAAGCCCTGGGACCGGACGGCAAGCTCTGGTGCTGCGACGTCAGCGAGGAATGGACCGCGATCGGCAGGCGCTACTGGAAGGAAGCCGGTCTCGACAATCGCATCGATCTCACCATCGGCCCGGCGACCAGGACGCTCGACTGGCTGCTGGCGCAGGGCCGGACGGGCCAGCTCGACATGGCCTTCATCGACGCCAACAAGAGCGACTACGACGCCTATTACGAACGCTGCCTCAAGCTGGTGCGCAAGGGCGGCCTGATCCTGATCGACAACGTGCTGTGGGGCGGCTCGGTCGCCGATCCCTCCGACAACGACGAGGACACCAAGGCGATCCGCGCCCTCAACGCCAAGCTCAAGACCGACGAACGCGTCGACCTCACGCTCTTCGCCGTCGGCGACGGCATGACGTGTGCGCTGAAGCGGTAGCGCCCCGTCATGTTTAATAAACACGCGGAAAACATGAGACCCGACTAGCTGGTGCATGCACGGCGATTGCCGGCAATTTCCTGCCGTCATCCCGAGCGTAGCGAG
>CAIMEE010000150.1 GCA_903839865.1 Enhydrobacter aerosaccus
ACGGCATCTTCCCGCACCTGTTCCAGGACCTCGCGCGGCGGTTTGGATCCGACCTGCAGTGGCTGAACTTCGAGCAGGACCTGGGACTCGCCAACTTCCGCAGGACGAAGCAGTCATTCCGGCCGGCACTGCTGGTCGCAAAGCACCGCGTCCGCGTGCGCGCCTCCTAGTCCGCGGCACCGACGCCGGATCGCAGCATCAGGTCCTCGAGGATCTGCGCGTAGTCCTCGAGTGACAGGCGCCCCCCGGGCTTGAACCACGTGCTCGCCCAGTTGATCGAGCCATGCAGCACGAACTGCATCACCTGAGGATCGGAGCGCAGCAGCCCCGCGCGCGCGCAGTCTTCCAGTGTCGTGTTCCAGATTGAGGCGTAATGGCCGCGCAGCGCCGTTAGCGCGGGCTTGGCCGCACTGTCGAGTTCGCGCCATTCGGCGATCAGCACGGCATAGTAGTCGCGCGTCTCCTCGCCGATCAGACAGTCGAGCTGGAGTTGGATGAGGGCGCGCAGGCGAGTCCGCGGATCGCCGCCTGCCGCGACGACCGCGTCCGCCTTCACGCACAGCTGCGTGGCGGCGTCGTTCATCACTTCGAACAGCATCTGTTCCTTCGACTTGAAGTGATGGAACAGGCTGCCGGACAGCATCCCGACGATCTCCGAGATGGCCCGCGTCGTCGTCGCATGGAAGCCGCGCTCCCGGAACAACCGCGCCGCGGCGTTCAGGATCCGTTGCCGGGTGTTGGTCGCATCGATGACCACGGGCGCCGGCGCCCGTCGCCCCGTCGGAGGAGCGTCAGGCACCAGCGGACAGTGAACGGTGGCGCGGTGAGGCGGTGCCGAGTCCCGGCACCCACACGGCCCGGTCCGCGTCCGCGCAATGCAGCGACAGCCGGCGCGACCCGGCCAGGATGTCGCGGGGGCGTAGCCCGAAGATCCGCCGGATCGAGTGGCTGAAATGCGTCGAATCCGGATAGCCGGCCTCGAGAGCGAGCTCGGTGAGGTTGCACGGCCCCGTCATCGATGGCAGCACGGCGCGGGCACGCTTCCAGGCGCAGAACGCGCGGAAAGTCATCCCGATCTCCTGCTTGAACAGGTGCACGAAGCGCGAGAACGACAGGCCGGTCAGCCTGGCGCAGTCGGCGGCGGAGAACTGGGCGTTCGGGCTCGTGCGGATCCGGACTACGACGCGCTGGATGCGGGCATCGAGCGCACACGGGGCGAACTCCCGGCCGAAGAAGAACCGGTCGAGCTCGGTGACCGGCGCGTCGGTGAAGTCCCGTCCGGCAAGCCAGGCTTCGTAGGCTTGCTGCAATTGCAGGTATTCGTCGGTGCGGGCACAGACACCGCGCTGGTCGAACGGCGCGAGATCGGCGAGCGTCGCGAACTCCGGTTCGATCAGGATGTCGCGCACGAGGCGGTCGCTCGAGGTGATCTCGTGGACCTGGTTGGCGCCGACCACCGCGAGCCAGGCGCGCTGGCGAGGCTCGCCGTCGATGGCGATCTCGAACGGACTCTCGTGGGCGACGTAGACCGTGTGCGCGCCGAACATCCGGCGTGACGGCGCGCCGAGCAGGCCGGAGTAGACGATCCGGTCCGGCGTCATGATCATCGATCGACGGCGGGTCGGAGCCTGGATCTGCTCTGCGTGGAGCGTCGCTGCACAGTTCGCAATCATGCTGTCCCCCTCGATCCTGACGTCAGGCACGGGGAGGTCATTGCCCCCCTCGTGCCCGATCATAGTCCCGGATTCGGTCACCAAGCAAGCGCATGCTTGGTAATAATCGTCAGCCCAGGTGTCGGCCGTGAGCGGGTCGACTGTTGGTCGCAAGACGCCACCCGCACCGCCCTGTAGGGTTTAAATTCATATCTTTCAGTGAGCTACGCGAATGGGACCGATCCCGT
>CAIMEE010000151.1 GCA_903839865.1 Enhydrobacter aerosaccus
CTTCCACGTTCACGAGATCCTTCATGGCGATCTCGCGTGTCTCGGGCTTGCAGGGCGCGATGCCGACGCCGCAGTTGCCCATCACCACCGAGGTGACGCCGTGCCACGACGAGGGCGTGACCGCGCCGTCCCAGCAGATCTGCGCGTCGTAATGCGTGTGCGGATCGACGAAGCCTGGCGTGACGACCAGCCCGTGCGCCTCGATGGTGCGCTTGGCGCCCTCCGTGACCTTGCCGATCTCGGCCACCTTGCCATCGGCGATGGCGACGTCGGCCTGGTAGCGCGCCTTGCCCGTGCCATCGACGACTGTGCCGTTCTTGATGACGAGATCGTAGGTCATGATTCCCTCCCAGGAATGTCCGGAAAGCCTACTCTCCTGCCCGCGCGGGGCAAGGCTGGGGGCACCCTCTGGCGGTGAAACGCGCGCCACGCTTTACTGCGCGGAACCCGGGAGGAAGAGATGCCAATCGCCAGCAAATACCTGTTCATCGTCAGCATGGACGTGACGAAGGAAAAGGAAGCGCTGTTCAACGAGGTGTACGACACCGAGCACGTGCCGCTGCTGCTGAAGGTGCCGGGCGTGCGGGCGGTCACGCGTCTCAAGACCGAGCCGGCCGCGGTGATGCTGGGCGGCGAGAAGAAGCCGCTCGACGGTGCGGGCGCCGCCACCTACGTGGCGCTGTACGAGATCGACAGCCCCGCCGTGCTGCTGAGCGCGGAATGGAACCATGCCGTCGAGCAAGGGCGCTGGGCGGGCGAAGTGCGGCCGTACACCTCGAACCGCAGCCACATCGTGCGCAAGGTGGTCTGACGATACGGATAACCGTCGTCCGCGGCCTCGACGTCTTTCACAAGCCACCCGAAAGAACGAGGCGCCCGACGATCCTGTGGGACACGGGAAACTTCACCACCTCCTCCGGAAAACGGTAGCCGCAATTCCTTTTCATGAGCCTCCCCCGAAGACGGGGGAGGAGTTATGAGCCGAGTGCGCGCTCGACGGCGCGGTCGAGATTGAGCCCGACGCCGCTCACCGCCGGGAACCAGTCGAGGACGCGGCCGTCTCGGCCGATCAGGATCTTGTGGAAGTTCCAGTTCGGCGTGCCCAGCACGCCCGTCTCGGCGGCGGCGAAGCGATAGAGCGGATGCGCGGCGGGACCGGACACGACCTGCTTGGCCGCGAGCGGAAAACTCACGTCGAACGTGGTCTGGCAGAAGCGCCCGATCTCGTCGTCGGCGCCGGGCTCCTGGCCGCCGAAATCGTTCGACGGCACGCCGAGCACGACCAGCCCGCGCTCGCGATAGCGCCGCCACATCGCCTCGAGCCCGCGATACTGCTTGGTGAAGCCGCACTCGGACGCCGTGTTGACCAGCAGCACGACGTGCCCTGCGTAGTCGGCGGTCGGCAGCGGCCCGCCGCTGCCGGCGGCGAGTTGTACCGAAGGCCAGTCGACCGGGCGCCCACCCGCGCGAACACGCCCGAAGCCCAGGGTGCGGAGGAGCGAGAAAAGGAGAAGGCGCACGAGTTTCACGCCCTCATCTTGCCACGTCCCGCCCCCATATTGGCAGCGTTGATACAATCGCGGCCGCCCGGCCGGGCTCTTCCCCGTGCTAGACTCGCCGCCTCGCTGCACAGGAACACGATATGCCTGTCTATATGGAGATCTCCCGGCTGCACCGCACCGTCACCATCGTGGCGCGCGGCACGATCAGTCCGGATGAAATTCGCGGCGTCGCCCAGCAGTTGGCCGAGGCCAATGTCCGCCCCTTTGCCAAGATCGTCGAGGTGGCCGGCGCCACCACCGAGTGGACGCCCGAGCAGGTGGCGCGCGTGGCCCAGATGCTGCGCGGCGCCTCGACAGAGAAACGCGGCCCCGTCGCTTTCATCATCGATCCCGACCGCACCGCCTTCCCCGCCGCCTTTGCCGAGATGACCAAGGGCGAAGGCCCGATCGAGATGTTCAAGAGCCTGCGCGACGCCCGCGACTGGGTGCGCCGCGTCGAGCGCGACGGCGACCGGCCGCAGACGGCGGCACCGGCCGACCAGACGCCGTGGTCCGATCCGCAACGCCAGGGCGTGATGATCCGCGGCGACAGGCGGCGCGAGGTCCGCGTGGGAGCGTTGGACGCGGCGTAGCGTTACGCCGCTTCCTTGTCCCCTACCCGCGCCGCAAGTGACGCCGCCATGAACTCGTCAAGGTCGCCGTCGAGCACCTTCTGCGGGTCGCTGCGTTCCACGCCGGTGCGCAGGTCCTTCACCATCTGGTAGGGCTGCAGCACGTAGCTGCGGATCTGGTGGCCCCAGCCGATATCGGTCTTGTTGGCTTCCAGCGCCAGACGTTCGGTCTCGCGCTTCTGCAATTCGAGCTCGTAGAGGCGCGCCTTCAGCATCTGGATAGCCTTGGCGCGGTTTTGATGCTGGCTGCGCTCCTGCTGCACGGCGACGGCAATGCCGGTCGGCAGATGGGTGATGCGCACGGCGGAGTCGGTCTTGTTGACGTGCTGGCCGCCGGAGCCCGACGCACGGTACGTGTCGACGCGCAGTTCCTTGTCGATCAGCTCGATCTCGATGTTGTCGTCGACCTCGGGATAGACCCAGACGCTGGCAAAGGATGTCTGCCGCCGCGCGTTGCCGTCGAACGGGCTGATGCGCACCAGGCGGTGCACGCCGCTTTCCGTCTTCAGCCAGCCGTAGGCGTTCGGGCCCTCGACCTTGTAGGCGCACGACTTGATGCCCGCCTCTTCGCCCGCGCTCTCCTCCAGCCAGCTCACCTTGAAGCCGCGGCGCTCGGCCCAGCGCGTGTACATGCGCGCCAGCATCTCGGCCCAGTCCTGCGCCTCGGTGCCGCCGGCGCCGGCGTTGATCTCGATATAGGCGTTGTTGGCGTCGGCCTCGCCCGAGAGCAGCGTCTCGAGCCGGGCGGCGCGGGCCTCCACCGTCGCCTCGCGCAAGGCCTTCTCGCACTCGGCGATGGTGGCCTCGTCCTTCTCGGCCTCGGCCATCTCGATCAGGCCGGTGTTGTCGTCGACCGCCGCGCGCAGGCGCTTGATCGCGCCGATCGCGCTTTCGAGCTTGGTGCGCTCGCGCATCACCTTCTCGGCTTCCGCAGGGTTGTTCCAGAGCGCGGAGTCTTCCGCGCGCGCGTTCAGCTCGTCAAGACGGACGACCGCTCGGTCGTAGTCAAAGACGCCTCCTCAGGAGCTCCAGCGACTCCTCGATTTCCTTCACCATGGACTGGGCTTCGGCGCGCATAACTTCCTCTTAAACCAACCGTGCTCGTTCCCACCCTTCGAGACGCTCGCGGCGCTCGCTCCTCAGGGTGAGGACATTGCTTACAAAACCAATCTCATCCTGAGGAGGCGCGAAGCGCCGTCTCGAAGGATGGGCACCCACGCGGTGCTCGTTCAGTACGTCTCTCCGGTGCCGGTCAAGGTCGACCGTCTCGTCCCGGCCGCGCCCGGAGATCCCGGCGTTCCCGCGACGGAAGGGTCTATACCGGAAAAGGGGGCCGAGCCGTCAAGCACCGCGCCCTGTTCATAGCCCGACCCTGGCTCTGTGCCGGGCTTGAAGGCCTCGTCGATCACGCGCCCCTCGCCGGGCCCCGCGGGCTGGCCGGTGTCGTGGTTCACGCGCACGATGCGCAGGCCGGGCGGAATGCGGAACGGCGTCGGCGGCTTGTCCTTGAACACGACCCGGGCGATGCGCTCGTAGATCGGCGCGGCGCCGGAACTGCCCTGCTCCTGGCGGCCGAGCGTGCGCGGCTCGTCGAAGCCGATGTAGACGCCGATGGTGAGGTCGGGCACCGAGCCGATGAACCAGATGTCGCGGCTGTCGTTGGTCGTGCCGGTCTTGCCCGCGATCGGGCGGCCGAGCACGGCGAGCTGCCCGGCGGTACCGAAGACCGTGACGCCCATCATCATGTTCACGACCTGGTAGACGGTCGCGGGGTCGTGGAACGGCTGGCGGTTGTCGACGATCTCGGGCGCGGTGGGCTTCTGGCCGGGTTTCGCCTCTCCGCAGTTGTTGCAGAGGCGCGATTCGTGGCGATAGATCGTCTTGCCGTTGCGATCCTGCACGCGATCGATCAGCGACGGCGTGATCTCGCGCGCGCCGTTGGCCAATTCGGCGTGCGCCATCGTCATGCGCAGCAGGGTCGTATCGACGGCGCCCAGCGCCATCGGCAGGTACGCCCCCATCTTGTCGGCAATGCCGAAGTCGTGCGCGATCTTGACCACGCGCTGCATGCCGATCTGCTGAGCCATGCGCACGGTCACGAGGTTGCGCGATTTCTCGAGACCGTTGCGCACGGTCATCGGGCCGAGCGGCTCCTCGTTTCCATAGTTGCCGGGGCGCCAGATCGGCTGGCCATGGCCGGGATCGAATTCGAACGGTGCGTCGAGCACGATGCTGCTGGGCGTGAGCCCCGCATCCATCGCGGCGAGATAGACGAAAGGCTTGAACGACGAGCCCGGCTGGCGCTGCGCCTGCACCGCGCGGTTGAACTGGCTCATGCCGTAGGACCAGCCGCCGCTCATCGCCAGGATACGGCCGTCGCGCGGATCCATCACGACCACGGCGCCGTTGACGTTGGGGATCTGGCGAAGGCCGTAGCTGTTGGGCGGATAGGGCTTGCCGGCGGCGTTCTTCTCGAGCTTCTCGACCACCACGACGTCGCCCGGGCTCACCACATTGGCCGGCCGGCTGGGGCACGCGCCCAGAGTCTGGTTGGGACCAGTGGCGCAGGCCCATTGCATCTCGGCGAACGGGATCGTGCCTTCGGTCGTGCCCCCCGGACCGGCATCGGCGGCGGGCAGGCCCGCGATCGACGCCTGCGCGGCCTCGACCTTGGTCACGACGGCGAGGCGCCAGCTGTCGGGGCCGAACATCGGCCGGCGCTGCAGGATGCGCGCGAACTCTTCTTCCCAGCTGCCTTCCTTGATGTCGGCGATCTTGGCGTAGGGCCCCCGCCAGCCGTGGCGGCGGTCGTAGGCGATCAAGCCTTCGCGCAATGCGTTGTCGGAAGTCTTCTGGATCGCGGGATCGAGCGTCGTCGAGACGGTGAGGCCGCCCTCGTACAGCCCCTGCTCGCCATAGGCCGCGAGAAGATTGCGGCGCACTTCCTCGGAGAAGAAATCCGCCTGTACGATCTCGGTGGCGCTGCGGCGGCGCAGGACCAGGCGCTCCTTCTTCGCGGCCTGCTCTTCTTCCGCGGTGATGTAGCCGTCGCCGCGCATACGGCCCAGCACGTAGTCGCGGCGGTAATAGGCGTCCTTTTCGTTCTTGGTGATGGAGTAGCGGTTGGGCGCCTTGGGCAACGCGGCGAGATAGGCGATCTCGGACAGGCTGAGCTCGCCCAGCGAGCGATCGAAATAGTTCATGGCGGCGGCGGCGATGCCGTAGTTGCCGGCGCCGAGATAGATCTCGTTGAGATAGAGCTCGAGGATGCGCTCCTTCGAGTAGGTCTCCTCGATGCGGAAGGCGAGAATGGCTTCGCGGATCTTGCGCGAGAGCGTCGCCTGGTTGTTCAGCAGGAAGTTCTTGGCGACCTGCTGCGTGATGCCCGACGCGCCCTCGGGGCGCTTGCCCGGGTTGGCGAGGTTGCTGAGCGAGGCGCGCAGCACGCCCAGGATATCGACGCCGGGGTGGGTGAAGAAGCGCTGGTCCTCGGCCGCCACGAACGCCTGCAGCAGGCGCTTCGGCATGGCGGCCACCGGGACGAACACGCGCTTCTCCCGGGCGTATTCCATCAGCAGCCGGCCGTCGGCGGCATAGAGGCGCGAGACGGTGGCGGGCTGGTAGTCGGCGAGCTGCTTGTGGTCGGGCAGGCCGTGGCTGAAATGCCAGAACAGGCCCGCGACGATGCCGGTGCCCACGATCAGGCACGCCAGCCCGAAGGCCATGAGGATTTTGAAGAGTTTCAGCACGGCATCCTTCTTACAAGAAAGGATGGCCCGGACTTACGCCTTTTTGGTGGCAGCACTCTGGGAAAAGTAGGCGTCGACCGAGCCCCGCAGCGAGCGCGCGAGCGCCATCTGGTGCTGGTAGACGGTGAGCAGCTTCTCGTCCTGGGGATTGGAGAGGTAGCCCAGCTCGACCAGGCAGGCGGGAATGTCGGGCGATGTGAGGACAGCGAAGCCTGCTTCCCGGTGCGTATGCGGCAGGAGGCGGATACCGCCTTTGCCGAAGGTGTTGACGATCGTATCTGCCAAACGCCGCGAGTCGTTGCCAGTTCCGCGCTGGGTCATGGCGACCAGAGTCTTGGCCACCGCATCGGGCTGCGCCACCATCTTGGCAACGACAGAATCGGCCCGGTTCTCGCGCGCCGCCAGCGCCGCGGCCTCGCGATCGCTCGCCTCTTCCGACAGCGTGTAGACCGAAGCCCCGCGCACATAGGGGTCGGGATGCGAATCCGCATGGATCGAGAGGAAAAGGTCGGCCTTGGCTTCCTGGGCGCGGGCCACTCGCTCGCGCAGGGGCACGAAGGTGTCGCCGGCCCGCGTCAGCATCACCTTATATTTGCCGCCGAGCTGGAGCTGCGCCTGCAACTCACGCGCGACGCGGATGACGACGCCCTTCTCCTGGGTCCCGGAAACGCCCAAAGCGCCCGGATCCGGGCCGCCATGGCCAGGGTCGAGGGCGATGATTTTCGGCCGGGAAACCGGATGGTGGACGGGCTTGGGAGCCGTCTTGGCCAAGGCCGGTGACGCCAGAAAGGCGCAGGACCCCGCGAGGAGGGCGCGACGGAGCATTATTGTTATTTAGCAGAATCAATAGCTTACAGCAACTTCCTAAACTTCAATCTTTTGATTGTCGCTCCCCGACAAACACCGTATGTTGATTTCCGCGAGCAGTTGCCGTCGTTCGTAGCGCCCTTTTTGGAGCAATCCAGCGGACGCGCTCCGACGGCAGTCCTCCCCGCCGGGCCCCCTTAACAAGGAGCGGATTCCGCGGAGGGATTGCCAGTTAGGCGGTAGCTATCAGGAAACTCGAGGTCGGCAGGACCCTGTATTTGGTCCGGCGGCGCGAAGCTTCCCCGTCTTGGCCTAGTGAGTTGGCCGTTCGACGGGTTGATGGCGCGTCGTCCCCCTCGCTCAAAGAGGCGGCAAGGCCGCTGGTCGCTCGCGCCGGTTGGAGCCCAACGCCTCGGGAGTGCGAGCCCATGGCCCGCCGTATGTTGATCGATGCCAGCCATCCCGAAGAAACCCGGGTGGTCGTTGTAGACGGAACCAGGCTCGAGGAATTCGACTTCGAGACCTCGTCGCGCAAGGCCCTCAAGGGCAACATCTACCTCGCCAAGGTCATTCGCATCGAACCGTCGCTGCAGGCGGCGTTCGTCGAATACGGCGGCAACCGCCACGGCTTCCTGGCCTTCTCCGAAATCCACGCCGACTACTACCAGATCCCCATCGCCGACCGCGAACGGCTGATCGCCGAGCAGCAGCGCGTCTATGCCGAGGCCGACGACGAACCGGACGACGAACAGCCGATCAAGGTCGATCGCACCGACATCGAGGACGCCCGCGCCGAGCGCGCCGAGGAGCAGTCAGCCGCCGAGCAGAACGACGTGGCGCTCGACGAGGCGTCACATGAGGACGAGCATCACGACGACGCGCCCGTCGAGGCCCACGCCGAGACCCCGAGCGAAGCGCCGGGCGAGGCTCCTGCTCCCGAGCCCATGCCGGTCGCCGAGATCCAGGCCGAGGCGCCGGGCGAGCCTGTCCCCGAGGCGCAGCCGGCCGCGATGCCGGTCGATCGTCTCGACGGTCCGGCCGACGAATCGCCGGTGGCCGACGAAGTTCCTGTGACCGACGCAGCGCCGGAAGGCTCCAGCGAAGCCCCCGCCGTTCCCGTCGAAGTGCTTGGGGGCGACGATGCGGTCGAAATGCGCGAGACCCGCGAGCGCCGCCGCCGCCAGCCGACCCGTCACTACAAGATCCAGGAAGTGATCAAGCGCCGGCAGATCCTGCTGGTCCAGGTCGTGAAGGAAGAACGCGGCAACAAGGGCGCGGCCCTCACCACCTATCTCTCGCTCGCCGGCCGCTACTGCGTGCTGATGCCCAACGCCGGCCGTGGCGGCGGAATCTCGCGCAAGATCTCCAACCCGTCCGACCGCAAGCGCATGAAGGAGATGCTCTCGCAGCTCGACGTGCCGCAGGGCCAGGGCGTGATCCTGCGCACCGCCGGTCTCGAGCGCTCCAACATCGACATCAAGCGCGACTATGAATACCTGTCACGGCTCTGGGACTCGATCCGCGAGATCACCATGCGCTCGACGGCGCCGGCGCTGATCTACGAGGAAGGCGACCTGATCAAGCGCTCGCTGCGCGACGTCTACGACACCGACATCGCCCAGGTGCTGGTCGAGGGCGAGGCGGGCTTCGAGGCCGCGTCCGGCTTCATGCGCCAGCTGGTGCCGCACCAGGCGAGCAAGGTCGAGCTCTACAAGGAGCAGATCCCCCTCTTCCACCGCTACCAGGTGGAAGCGCAGTTCGACGCCATGCATTCGCCGACCGTGCAGCTGCGCTCGGGCGGCTACATCGTCATCAATCCGACCGAGGCGCTGGTCGCCATCGACGTCAACTCGGGCCGCTCCACCAAGGAGCGCAACATCGAGGAAACGGCGCTGCGCACCAACCTCGAGGCGGCCGAGGAAGTCGCGCGCCAGGTCCGCCTGCGCGATCTCGCCGGCCTGATCGTGATCGACTTCATCGACATGGAGGAGAACCGCCACCAGCGCCAGGTCGAGCACAAGGTGAAGGATTCGATGCGCACCGATCGCGCCCGTATCCAGATCGGCCGCATCTCCGCCTTCGGCCTGCTCGAGATGTCGCGCCAGCGGCTGCGTCCCAGCCTGCTCGAGCATTCGACCGAGATCTGCCCGCATTGCGCCGGCATCGGCCGCGTGCGCTCGATCGAGTCGGCCGCGCTCCATGCGCTGCGTGCGATCGAGGAGGAAGGCGTGCGCCGTCGCGCGAGCGAGATCGCCGTCAGCCTGCCGCCCAACGTGGCGCTCTATCTACTGAACCAGAAGCGCCAGACGCTCTCCGACATCGAGAAGCGCTACGGCTTCAGCGTGGTCATCGAAGCCGACGAGCAGCTGCACGCCGCCGATTGCGAGATCGAGCGTGTCCGCAGCCGCCGCGGCGGCGAGGATCATCGCCCCGAGCGCGAGCTCGCGCGCGCGAACTACGATGAAGTGGGTGGCACCGCGCCAATCGCCGACGACGCCGTGGGCGATGATGCTCCCGACGGTTCCGAGGGTGGGGGCGAGAGCGATCAGCCGCGCGCCGAGCGGCTCGACGGTGAGCGTCAGGGTGGTGAACGCGGCGGTGACGAAAATGGCGAAGACCGCGGCCGCAGGCGCCGCCGGCGCCGTCGGCGTGGTGGCCGTCGTGAAGACGGCGACAGTCCCGACCGTCCCTATGCCGCTGGCGAGAACGGCGCCGAGCGCGATCCCAACGATGCGCCGCGTGAAGAGGCCCGCGAGGGCGATTTTGCGGACGGCGAACAGTCTGAAGCAGCCTCATCCGAAGGCGCCCGTCCCGAGGGCGATCGCGGCGAAGGCGGTGCCGACGGAGATCGTCGTCGTCGTCGCGGCCGTCGTGGTGGCCGCCGCCGTCGTCGCGAGAACGGCGAAGGCGAGAACGGCGATCAGGCGCCGCGCGAACAGGGCTCGGCGCCCGGCGGTTCCTGGGAACAGCCCTCGACCGAAACGCCGATGGATGGCCAGCCCGTGGAGCCGATGCAGAACGGCCACATGCCGGTCGAGCACGCGCCTTACGATCCCGCGCCGACACCGGCGATGGAGGCCCCGGCCCCCGCCCCTGTGATGATGGCGCCGCCGGAGCCGGTCTTCGCTTCTGCGCCGCAGCCGGTGCCGACGCCTGCTCCGGCGCCGGAACCCGCTCCTGTCCCTGCCACGATCGTGCCGACGATCTCGGCCGATGCACCGCCGGAGAAGCCCAAGCGCGGCTGGTGGCGTCGCTAACGACCGATCGGGAGGACGTCGACGGCCTTCGCGCCGTCGCCGTCTTCTTCGTTATCGGCTTCCACGGGCAGATGCAGGCCTGAGCAGCAGCTTCATAGGCGTCGACGTCTTCTTCGTGATCTCGGGCTACCTGATCGCGAAGCTGATCGTGGGCGAACTTCTCGCCATGCTCGCCTTCGCATCATCTCGCGAAGGAAGGCTAGAGGGCGGAATTGGCCGCTAGCAAAGCGGGCACACATCTTGCACGACGCTCACGCATTTGGGACCATCGTTCCCGAACCATGGGGGCAAGCACAATGCGGCGTCGCGATGTACTGGTGGGTGCGGGAACTGCGGGAATGGCGGCAATGGCCGCTCCCTTCGTCCGGACGGCCAAGGCGCAGGCCAAGCCCCTGGTGATCGGCGGCTCCGTGCCGCTCACGGGTGCGGCGGCCGAGACCGGGCTCAACGTCAACAACGGCTACATCACCGCCGCCACCTATCTCAACGACGTGCTGGGCGGCGTCGAAATCGCGGGCGAAAAATACAAGATCGAGCTCAAGCTGTTCGACGACGCGAGCGATCCCGCGCGCGCGACCACGTTGATCCAGCGCCAGATCGACGACGGCACGGAACTCTTCCTCGGATCGTTCGGCTCCAACATCGTGCTGCCGACGGCGGCGATCACCGAGCGCGCCAAGAAGGTGATGGTGCAGACCGGCGGCGGCTCGGACGCCATCTTCACGCGCGGCTTCAAGTACTCGTTCGGCATGTTCCCGCGCGCCACGCGCCAGTTCGCGGCGGCCTCGGCGCTGTTCAAGACGCTGAAGCCCACGCCCGCCACCTATTCGGTGATCTACAACAACGACGCCTTCTCCAAGACCGCGGCCGAGGGCGTGAAGATGTCCTGCGACGCCCAGGGCTTCCAACGGCTCGACCAGTTCGAGCTGCCGGCCAAGGTCACCGACGTATCGAGCGTGCTCGCTTCCGTGCGCGCCAAGACGCCCGACCTGCTGGTCTGCGTCGTGCACGACCAGGACTCGCTCCTGATCGCGCGCCAGATGGTGGCGACCAACACCAACGTGAAGCTGCTGTTCCAGGGCCTGGGCCCGCAGCTCGCCTCCTACCGCGAGGCGCTCGGCAAGTATTCCGAGTCGATCCTGTGCTCGACCTACTGGGACGACAGCGTGCCCTACAAGGATCCCTTCTTCGGCAGCGCCAAGAAGTTCCACGAATACTACAAGACCAAGTTCACGCGCCCGATCGCCTATCACGTCTCGGGGGCTGCCGCCTGCATCGAGACCTACGTGATCGCCATGCAGATGGCCAAGAGCACCAAGTCCGAGGCCGTGCGCGAGGCGCTGGCCGCCGCCGACTTCGACACGCAATACGCCCACATCAAGTTCACGCCCGAGGGCGACGGCGATCCGCTCAATCTGGGCGGCATGATCGGCCAGGTCCAGAAGGGCAAGCTCGAAACGGTGTTCCCGGAGAAGGCCAAGTCGGCCGATGCGGTCTACCCGGCCCTCCCGTGGGACAAGAAGGCGTGAGCGCAGCCCTCTTCCGCACATGAACCTGGTCGCCCAGACCCTGGCCGACGGCCTCGTGCTGGGCGGCATCTACGCGCTTGCCGCCGTGGGATTCTCGCTGATCTTCGGCGTGCTGCACGTGATCAACCTCTCCCACGGCATCCTGGTGCTGATGGGCGCCTACATCGCGTTGATCGTGTCGACCGAGCTGCATGTCGACCCGATGATGACCATCCCCTTGGTGATGGCCGTGCTGTTCGTCTTCGGCTACGGCTACCAGCGCTTCCTGATCCAGCGCGCCGTCGACCGCGCCTCCGTCAACTCGATGCTGCTCACCTTCGGCGTCGCGCTGATGCTGCAGAACGTGATGATCTGGGTGTTCTCGCCCGACATGAAGAACATCACGCCGTCCTATGCCTTCAAGTCCTTCACGCTGGGGCCGGTCACGCTCGACGCGGTGCGCATGAGCGCGCTCGCGGCCAGCCTGGTGCTGCTGTCGTGCCTGGCCGTCTTCCTGAAGTTCTCGTCACTCGGCCGCGTGATCCGCGCCACCGCGCAGCAGACCATGGCGGCCCAGCTCTGCGGCGTGAACGTGCGCCACGTCTACGCCATGACCTTCGCCGTCTCCGCCGCCTTCTCGGGCGCGGCAGGCATCGTGATCGGCATCATCCTGCCCTTCTCGCCGAACGACGAGGCGGGATGGACGATGAACGCCTTCGTCGTGGTCGTGCTGGGCGGCGTCGGCAGCCCCGCCGGCGCGCTGATCGGCGGGCTCCTGCTCGGCATCGTGAACACGCTGACGGCGCAGTACATCGGCCCCTCGTTCCCGAACGTGACGATGTTCCTGCTGCTGGTGCTGCTGCTACTGGTCCGGCCCAACGGGCTTCTCGGCAACGCCTTCAGCGCTTCGAGATAAGCACCCATCCATGAAGAAGCACCCTCTCCTCGTGGCGCTCTGCATCGTCGCCGCCGCGATCGTGCTCGCCTTCGGACCGATGGTGTTGCCGCCGTTCTACGTGCGCGTGGGCCAGATCATGCTCTATTCGGCAGGGCTCGGAGTCGCCTGGGCGATCCTGGGCGGCTTCGCGGGCTATGCGAGCTTCGGCCACGCCGCCTTCATCGGCGTCGGCGCCTTCACCGCGGGCCTGGTCGAGAGCCAGTTCCCCACGCTCGCGGCGCCGCTCCTGCTGCTGCTGGGCTTTGCCGCTGGCGCCGCCAGTTGCGCCGTGGTCTCGCTGCTGATCGCCTATCCGATCCTGCGCCTGCGCGGCACGTTCTTCGCCATCGCCATGCTGGGCGTCAGCCACGTCTGCTCCGAGGTCACCAACAACGTCGACATCTTCCAGGGATCGCTCGGCCTCAACTTCCCGCAGATCGCGCCCGCCGGCATGGATCCCGCCAGCTTCTTCTACGAAGTCTATCTGGCCGGAGCCACGATCGTGCTGCTGATCGCCTGGCAGATCCGGCGCAGCCGCTTCGGCGCGGGCCTGCTCAGCATCCGCGAGGACGAGGACACCGCGCGCATGCTGGGCGTGCCGACCGAGCGCTACAAGCGCACGGCCTTCGTCATCAGCGCGGTGCTGACCGGGATGATGGGCGTGATCTACGCCCACTCACTGGGCTACATTACCACCGAGTCGGTCTATCGCGACGACACCAACCTCAACCTGATCGTCTATTCGCTGCTGGGCGGCATGGGCACGCTGTTCGGACCGGTGATCGGCGCGGGCCTGCTGGTCTTCGTCACACAAGTGATCCTGGCCCGCCTGCTCGACTTCCATCTCTTCGCGACCGGCCTGCTGCTGGTCCTGCTGATCCTGGTGGCGCCGGGCGGCCTGAGCGGTCTGCTGAAGCGCCGGAAGACGGCCGCATGAGCATCCTCTCCGTCCACGGCCTGTCGAAGAACTTCCGTGGCCTCGCGGCAATCCAGAACGTCTCCTTCACGATCGAGCCCCGATCGATCACCTCGATCATCGGCCCCAACGGCGCCGGCAAGTCGACGCTGTTCAACCTGATCACCGGCTACCTGCCGCCGACGGCGGGCGAGATCCAGTTCAAGGGCAAACGCATCACCGGCATGGCGACCAACCGCATCGCCGAGCTGGGCGTCGCGCGCGCCTTCCAGATCGCCAAGCCCTTCCGCGACCTCACCGTGTTCGAGAACGTGCGCATCGGCGCGCTGTTCGGGAAGGCCGGCCCGCGCGACGTCGACGCCACCACCCGGCGCGGCCTCGAGCTGGCGGCGATGGCCGATCTCGCCGACCGCCCCGCCAGCGAACTGACCGTGGGCCAGCTGCGCCACCTCGAAGTGGCGCGCGCCATCGCCACCCGTGCCGATCTCCTGCTGGCCGACGAGCCCTGCGCCGGCCTCAACCCCACCGAGACGGCGGCGATGATCGACGTGCTGCGCCAGATCCGCGCCTCCGGCATCACCGTGGTGCTGGTCGAGCACGACATGCCCTCGGTGATGGAAGTCTCCGACCGCCTGCTGGTGCTCGACGCCGGCGCGATGATCGCCGACGGCCCGCCCGCCGTGGTCTCGAAGGACCCGCGCGTGATCGCAGCGTATCTCGGGACGTCGGACGCTTAAGCAGACTCAAAGATGCCTCTCTACGCTCGGGATCGCAGGGTTACGGCAGTGGCGAGATGTCTGCCATCCCTAGCGTAGCGAGGGATCTTTCCCTTGCGTCTTCAATGCCCGAGAAACGCCCGCCGCACGTAGTCGTTGGCCAACAACTCCTGCCCCGTTCCGGCCAGGACGACCTCGCCCTTCTCCAGCACGTAGCCGCGATGGGCGATGCGCAGCGACTGGTGCAAGTTCTGCTCGACCAGCAGCACGCCGATGCCGCCCTTGTTCACGGCCTCGATCAGCCGGAACACTTCCTGCGTGACGATCGGCATCAGGCCGAGCGACGGCTCGTCAAGGATGATCAGCTTGGGCTCGGCCATCAGGCCGCGCGCGATCGCCAGCATCTGCTGCTCGCCGCCGCTCATCGATCCGGCAAGCTGGCCGCGCCGTTCGGCCAGGCGCGGGAACAGGCCGAACGCCTTTTCGACCAACGCCGCGATCGCGCCGCGCGGCTTGATGTGCGCACCGAGCTGGAGGTTCTCCATCACCGTCATCTGCGGGAACACCAGCCGGCCCTCGGGAACCAAGGTGATTCCACTTTTGACGACGTGATGGCTGGCCGTGCCGTCCATGCCCTGGCCGTCGAAGCGGATGCTACCGCGCTGCGGCCGCAGCACGCCCGCGATCATCTTCACCGTCGTCGACTTGCCGGCACCGTTGGCGCCCAGCAGCGCCACGATCTCGCCCGGCTGGACGGTGAGCGAGACATCGCGCACCGCCGCCGCGCCGCCATAGGCAAAAGCCAGTCCTGAAACCTCGAGCATGGCGTCAGGATAGCAAGGTCCGTGCCCGGAGTCAGAGGGACCGATCCTGGGCGGGATTCCTCATGAGCAATCACGATCTCGACACGAGGGGCGCGTTAGATATATCAGTGGCATATGACGCTGAAAGCCGGGACCGCGAAGCGCGGCAGACGCCGCGGGCCGGCCGCGCCCGATCCCGCCGACACGACTCCCCTCACCGACCGCGCCTGGCGCGCGCTCGAGGAAGAAATCGTCACGCTGAAGATCGCCCCCGGCAGCGTCGTGAGCGAAGCGGGCCTCAGCGCGCGGCTCGGCCTCGGCCGCACGCCGGTGCGCGAGGCGCTGCAGCGGCTGGCGAGCGAAGGCCTTGTCCAGATCCTGCCGCGGCGCGGCATCATCGTGACCGAGATCGATGTCACAGCCCAGCTGCGCCTCCTCGAAGTGCGGCGCGAGATCGAGCGTCTGCTGGCGCGCGCCTCCGCGCAACGCGGCACCGTCGATCAGCGCGCCCGCTTCGCCTCCCTCGCCGAGGAGATGGAGACCGCGGCCCGGCGCGGTGACGATGTGGCCTTCATGCGCCTCGACCGTGCGTTCAACCTGCTGCTGCTCGAGGCCGCCAGCAACGAGTTCGCGCAGGCGGCGATGAAGGCGATGAACGGCCTGGCCCGGCGCTTCTGGTACGTGCACTACCGCCTCGTGGCCGACATGCCGCTCGCCGCGCGCCTGCATGCGGGCGTGGCGCGCGCCATCGCCAAGGGAGACGCCGCCGCGGCCGCGACCGCGTCGGACAAGCTCATTGACTACATCCAGGACTTCTCGCGCAAATCGATCGGATAACGCGTCATGAAATTCCGCGCCGCCGTTCTTCGCCAACCAGGCACGCCGCTCACCATCGAGACCATCGAGGCTACGCGCCTGCAGCCCGACGACGTATTGGTGAAGGTCGCGGCCGCCGGCCTCTGCCATACCGACCTCGAGGTGATCGAAGGCCAGCTCGTCTATCCGATGCCCATCGTTCTGGGACACGAGACCGCCGGCACGATCGAGGACGTGGGCAGTGCCGTCGACAGGAAGCGCATTGGCGAGCGGGTCGTGCTGTCGTGGAACCCTCATTGCGGCCACTGCTTCCACTGCGAGCGCGACCAGCCGATCCTGTGCGACAGCTACATCGGCCACGGGCCGCAGGCCGTTCAGATCGACGGCACGACACGCTTAACGCTGAACGGCGAGGCGCTGCGCACCATGTTCTACATCGCGGGCTTCGCGGAATACGCCATCGTCACCTCGGCCTGTGCCATCGCCATGCCGGCCGA
>CAIMEE010000152.1 GCA_903839865.1 Enhydrobacter aerosaccus
GCTACGGCATTCACACATTTGGCATTGCGCGTTGTCGATTGGTTTGATTCTCTTTTCTGGTTCAGCGAGGAGATTACGAATGGCGGATTATGGGCTGGGGCGGTTTGGCGACCGCCGCCTGGAAAAAGGGGGGCCTTTTTGCATGCCCGCCTTGTTGAGGCGGGCGGGCGCAGCCTTCGGGTTCGCCGGCTTGGAGGGAGCCGGTCTGGGGAGATCCGCCTGACGCGGTTTTTGCGCAACGCGGCGGTGACGCCTGAGGTGATGGTCGCCGAAGCGGCGCGCCGCACGGGGGAGCGCTGCGGCGGTCGCCATGTTCTGGCGATCCAGGATACGACGGTGGTCCGCTCCGAGGGCGGTGGCGGTCTCTATCTGCACCCGACATTGGCGGTGGAGGCCGACGAAGGAGTGATCCTGGGGCTGGCGCACGCTGGGTTCTTGAGCCGCAGCGCGGGCAAGGCGGCAGGGCGACGGAGCAAGTCGGTCGAGGACAAGGAAAGCCAGCGCTGGATCGAAGGGGCGCGGCAGTCGGCTGCGGTCTGTGCGGGCGCGGCCAAGCTCACCCACATCGCCGACCGAGAGGCGGACATCTTCGCGCTGTTCGCCCGTCGGCCGCAGGGAAGCGACCTCCTGGTGCGGGCGGCCCATGATCGGGCGCTGGAAGACGGCGGTCGGCTGTTCGCCAAGATCGACGCCCTGGCGGTGGCCGGCCGTGCCGTGCTCGACCTGCCGGCCAAGCCGGGACGCAAGGCCAGAACCGCCGAACTGACAGCCCGTTTCATGACCGCCTCCATCGCCCGGCCGAAGAACAACCTCGTTGAAGACCTGCCCACCAGCCTGACGCTCACCCTGGTGGACGTGCGCGAGGACAGCGCCCCGGCCGGAGAGACGCCGGTGCACTGGCGTCTGATCACCACTCATCGGGTGACCAACGCCGCCGAGGCCTTCGCCGTGGCCAATCTCTATCGCCGCCGTTGGTGCATCGAGCAGCTGTTCAGGACCCTGAAGACCAAGGGCTTCGATATCGAGGGCGTCCTTATCGAAGACGAGGCGCCACTGTGCCGCCTTACAATGGCCGCCCTCATTGCCGCCGTCACCATCCAGCAACTGGTCCATGCCCGTGACGGAGACCAGGGACCTGGTCTCCTGCGCCCCTTGACCGATGCCTTCGAGCCAGAGGACCAGCCCCTCCTCGAAGCCTTCTGCGCCAAGCTCGAAGGCAAGACCCAGCCGCAGAAAAACCCTCATCCCAGCGGCTCGCTCGCCTATGGTGCATGGGTCTGCGCCCGCCTCGGCGGATGGACCGGTTATTACGGAAAGCCTGGACCAATCGTCATGCTCGAAGGCTGGCTATACTTCCAAGCGGCCAAACACGGCGCAGCTCTCACTCTTGGCGAAACAAATGTGTGAATCCGGTAGCCCTAATCCGGTAGAGGGACCTAAAACCCCTCGCCCATGAAATGGGAGAAGGAGGGACTCGACGTAGCTTGACCGAAGTCGGGAGGTAGAGGGCGGCTGTTCAATCTCGCCACAGCAAACAACCGCCAATCGCGGGCGAGGCAAACATAGCCCCCTACCCGCGCAGCGGATTGACCGTCTCGACGCCGGCAAAATCCTTTTCATTATCCGTGACCACGACACAGCCATTCGACATCGCGATTGCGGCGATGATCGCACCCTGCGCGCTGCGCGGCTGGCCCTTGGTCTTGCCATCGGCCATCAAGCGCGCCCAGATCAGGGCGGCCGCCTCGTCGAAAGCCAGCACGCGGCCGACGGTTCGGCGTTGGGTAAGCCAGCCCCGCCTGTGTCGCGAATATTTCGACGACCGGGCCCGGCGCC
>CAIMEE010000153.1 GCA_903839865.1 Enhydrobacter aerosaccus
ACGCTTGATGGCTGTGCCATCGATCGAGACGAATCGGATGAGATTCAGCGTGCGGCGCGAGCGATCGTTGCCGTGGTGGAAAAGCCCGGCGAGAGCTCGGCGAGCAGCACCTTGCCGCCATAGCTTTGCACGAACGCACCACCGACCACTTGATCGATGCTGTAATCCGCGCCTTTGACCAGAAGATCGGGGCGGATCGCCTCGATCAGTTCTTTCGGGGTGTCTTCGTCGAAGATGACGATGAGATCGACGGCAGCGACCGACGACAGCACCGCGGCGCGCGCATCTTCGTTCTGCACCGGGCGGCCGGGGCCTTTGAGGCGGACGACCGAGGCATCGCTGTTGATGCCAAGGACCAGCCGATCGCAGGCGGCCTTCGCCTGGCCCAGCAGCGAGACATGGCCCGGATGCAGCAGGTCGAAGCAGCCGTTGGTGAAACCGATCTTCAGGCCGTTGCGCCGCCAGCGCGCGACCTGGTCGAGGGCCAACGACAAAGGCAGCATCTTGTTGTGTTCGATCGTGTCGCGATTGACCAGCGCGCCTTCGATCTCGGTCGTTTCGACGACGGCGGTGCCGACCTTGCCGACAACGATCCCGGCCGCCGTGTTGGCGAGACGCGCCGCATCGCCCAGTGAGGCCCCCGCGCCCAGCGACGCCGCCAGCATCGAGATAACGGTATCGCCCGCACCCGAGACATCGAACACTTCGCGTGCCTCGGCCGAAAGCTTCAGGGGTTCGCCTTCTTTCTCGACGACAAGCATGCCGTCCTGGCCGCAGGAGACGATCATCGCGCCGAAGTCATGCGCGGCCATCAGCGTGCGCGCCGCGGTTACAACCTCATCATCGGTCGAAACCGGCATCTTGGTGGCGGCGGCAAGTTCAGGCCGGTTCGGCTTCAGTACGTCGGCGCCGCGATAGATCGAATAGTCGTGGCCCTTGGGGTCGATGATCACGAGCGCACCCGCGGCCTTCGCTGCCTCGATCAGCTCGCGCGCTATCCCGTCACCGAGGACACCCTTGGCGTAGTCGGAGAGGATCATGACCTTGTGATGGGTCAGCGCGTCCTTGACGATGCGGACGAGATCGCCACGCAGATCGGGGGTCAGCGCCGTGACTTTTTCCTGATCGGCGCGCAGCAGTTGCTGTGTCCCGGCGACATAGCGCGTCTTGAGGGTCGTCACCCGGCCGCGTTCGGCGAGGACATGCGCCTCGGCCCCGCCCAGCCCCGCGACCATGCGCGAGACCTCGTTGCCGCCGGCATCGGTGCCTGTCACCGAGATGAAGCGGCGCCGACGCTCGATAGTCTCAGGCGGGAGATCGCGGTTCTTGAACGTCAGGTGAAAGCCGCCCGCCGTACTGCTTCCATCGCCAAGGTGAGCCGTCATCTTCAGCAACGGCCTTTGACGGTGGCACTGGCGGCGTTCGGGGCGGGGCTGATCGGCGGGCTGTTGCTGCGGCCGCCGCTTTCGACGCAAAGCCGGCACCTGATGGCGCTGGCGCATGATTACGGTCCCTATCTTCCGGCGCTGAAGCGCCTTGCCGGGCGATAATCGTCTGACCCCCAAAGCCATCATCTTCGATATCGACGGGACGCTGCTCGATTCGGTCGATCTTCATGCCAAGGCCTGGGCCCAGGCCCTGAAGAAGTATGGTTATGAACCGGCTCTCGCGGATATCCGCGCGCAGATCGGCAAGGGAAGCGATCAGCTTCTGCCCGTCTTCTTGACCACGGCAGAGATCAAGACCTTCGGCAAGGCGCTCGAGAAAGATCGGGCGGATATGTGGAGGCGTTATTACCTCCCCCTGGTCAAACCCTTTCCGGCTGTCCGGG
>CAIMEE010000154.1 GCA_903839865.1 Enhydrobacter aerosaccus
CCAGCAGCTCTTCCTTGCGGGTGCCCGACTTGGTGATGTCGATCGCCGGGAAGGTGCGCTTGTCGGAGACCTTGCGGTCGAGGATGATTTCAGAGTTACCGGTGCCCTTGAACTCTTCGAAGATGACTTCGTCCATGCGGCTGCCGGTATCGATCAGGGCCGTCGCGATGATGGTGAGCGAGCCGCCCTCTTCGATGTTGCGCGCGGCGCCGAAGAAGCGCTTCGGGCGCTGCAGCGCATTGGCATCGACACCGCCGGTCAGCACCTTGCCGGAGCTCGGCACGACCGTGTTGTAGGCACGACCCAACCTCGTGATGGAATCCAGCAAGATCACCACGTCTTTCTTGTGCTCGACCAGGCGCTTGGCCTTCTCGATCACCATCTCGGCCACGGCGACATGGCGGCCCGCCGGCTCGTCGAAGGTCGAGCTCACGACCTCGCCCTTCACCGTACGCTGCATGTCGGTCACTTCCTCGGGCCGCTCGTCGACGAGCAGCACCATGAGGAAGACCTCGGGGTTGTTGGCGGTGATGGCGTGGGCGATGTTTTGCAGCAGCACCGTCTTGCCGGTGCGCGGCGGCGAAACGATCAGAGCGCGCTGGCCCTTGCCGATCGGCGCGATCAGGTCGATCACGCGGGTCGAGATGTCGAGCTGCTGCTGCGGCGTGGAGCCTGCCTTCTTGGTGAGCGTGCCGGTGCGGCGGCTGCCGGCGCTGACACGACCCGAGGAAGTCGCGCGCGAGCCGCCTTCCTCTTCCTTGACGGCCGGCGCCATGACGGCGGAGCCGCCGTCGATCTCGAGCTTCAGCTTCTCGTCGGGATAGAGCGGCGTCAGCGAGTCGAAGTTGATGCGGTGGCGCAGCGCATCGGGATCGTCGAAGTTGATCTTGTTGATCTGCACCATGGCGAAGTAGCGCTCGCCGTCCTTGGGCGCGCGGATCTCGCCTTCGACCGTATCGCCGGTACGCAGGCTGAACTTACGGACCTGGGTCGGGCTAACGTAGATGTCGTCGGCGCCGGGGAGGTAATTCGCTTCTGTCGAGCGGAGGTAGCCGAAGCCGTCGGGGATCACCTCGATGGTACCGATGCCGGTGATGACTTCGTCGGCGGCGGCGACCTTCTGCAGGATCGCGAACATCAGTTCCTGACGGCGCATGGAGGCCGCGCCTTCGACGCCCTGCTCTTCAGCAAAGGCCAGGAGTTCGGGGGGCTTCTTCTTCTTGAGGTCCTGGAGATTCATAACTCTTCAATCGTTGGGAAATAACGCACGCGCTTGAACGACCGGGCGGCCGAGCTTGGTAAAACAGCGCAGTTAACGTTCAGAAAGGGTCCCGTCGTTCACCACCGGGGAGGCGGCGCCAGGGACCCTGGGTAGCGTTTATATAGGGAAGCAGGAGCTTTTTGTCAAAGCCGCAACGAAATCAGGGGCTTCAGCCCTCTTTCTCGGCCAGCATCTCGGCGTAGCGGAAGATCTCCGTGTGGTCGGAGCCCTTGCCCAGCTTCACGTCGGCATCGTTCCAGTAGGCAACGGCCTGCTCGAGCCCCGGCATCTTGAGCTTCAGGAACTTGGCAACATCGCCCGCGGTGCGCAGGTCCTTGGCCATCAGGCTGGTGGCGAAGCCCGCCGCGAAGGCGCGGGACACGACCTGCTGGCGGCCCTTCACTTCGGTGGCGTTGCTCTTGCCGGTCGAGGTATTGAACACATCGACCATGGTGCCCGGATCGAGACCGAACGCCTCACCCACCACCAGCGCCTCGCACATCGCCACGAGCCCCGCCGCCGAGAGATAGTTGTTCAGCGCCTTCAGCGCATGGCCGGCGCCCGCCGGACCGCAGAGGGTGATGGTCTTGCCCATGGCGCCGAACACCGGCCGCGCGCGTTCGAGATCGGCCGCACCGCCACCCACCATGATGCTGAGCGAACCGTCGACCGCGCGCTTCACGCCGCCCGACACCGGCGCATCGAGCAGTGCCAGGCCGCGGGCGGCAAGGTCGCGCGCGAGCTTCTGCGTGTCGACGGGATTGGATGAGCTCATGTCCATGACGATCGCACCGGGCGCGAGGCCGTCGACCGCAGGATCGCGGCCTTCGAGCACCGCCTGTCGCACGATCTTGCCGTCGGGCAGCATGGTGATCAGCGCGTCAGCGCCTTGCGCGGCGGCTTTCGCCGACGCCGTCGCCAGCGCAGACGGATGAGCGCCCACGAAATCGGATACGGCCTTTTGAGAGACGTCGAACACGCGGAGCTTGAAGCCCGCCGCGACGAGGCGCGTCGCCATCGGGCGGCCCATCATGCCGAGACCGATGAAGGCGATGGTGGCGGGCGGGGCAAGCGGGGTCATGACGGCACTCCTGAGGTAAGGTCGTATTCATAGAACGGCAGGAACCGGCCGGGAATCGCATCCGACGGCTCGTTTCGCTGGAAGCGAGCGCCCACGCGCTCGTAGAACGGCGCGGCGTTGACATCGGCCAGGATGGTCATGCGCCGATAGCCAAGTTTGCGCGCGAGGTCCGTCGCCGCCTCGAACAACAAGCGCCCGATCCCGCCGCCCATGGCGGCGGGATCGACGAACATCAGCGCGAGCTCGGCGTCGTCACCGTCGCGGCCGACGCTCACCGTCCCGACGGTCCGTCCGGCCGCGTCGACCGCCACCAGCACGCGGCCCTCCGCGATGCTGGCCTCGCTGATCGTCAACGACGGCACGCACAGCGCCATGAACGCAGCGTCGTAGCCCCAGTGCGCCTTCGAGCGAAGACAGAGCGCGGTGAGC
>CAIMEE010000155.1 GCA_903839865.1 Enhydrobacter aerosaccus
CCCGGGCTTGTCCCGGGGGCCCACGCCGTGCCGCAGCACCGGCGTTCACGGGATGGATGGGCGTGGATGCCCGTGACAAGCACGGGCATGACGATACAAAGGGTCAAGTGCTCCCGTCACTCCTCGGGATCGGCCAGCAGCCGGCGGGGGTGGATGCCTTTGGCGAGGTCTTCCCGCACATAGACGTCGCCGACAATCACGCACTCTCTGGCCACCGGAATGGCAAAGACTTTGATGCCATCGGCGACGAATATTTCCGTATGGGCGCGGGTGGTTATCTCCACCGTGTCGAAGCCATGACGCTTGGCGAACGAAATCAAGTGTCGTACCCCCGAACGCTCACGTTGGATACGGTCACTCCACTTGACCTCGGTCGCGCCGATAACCGTTCCATCTGCCCCGATAATGACAAGATCGATCTCACCTTTGTCCCAGCGGGCATAGAACCGGGTCTCGACATGTTTCGAGTGGACGTACTGCGCCACCAGCGCCGTTTCGGCCAGCGGCCCCATGATGGGGTCGTCGGGGCCGACCGGGCCGAACATGGCGGTGCGCAGGCAGGGATTGGTGATGTAGACCTTGAAGCCGGTCTCGCGCTTGGGCCGTTTGCCGAACTGATCGACCCGGTAGAGCCGGTGGATCAGGAAGGCGGCTTCCAGATAGGTGAAGAACTTGTACAGCGTGTTCTTGGGGATGTTGGTTTCGGTGGACAGCGCCCCGATGCTCATCTCCTGGCCGGTGTTGTAGACCAGACTGGCGAAGAAGCGTGACAACTCGTTGGGATTGTCGATGCCGTAGAGGCTGGGCAAGTCGCGTTGCAGCACCTTTTCCAGGATGTCGGAGGCGATGAAGCGATGCATGTCGCGGCGGATCTCGGGGTCGAGGATCGCCTCGGGGAACCCGCCGAAATTCAGGTAGTCGACGAAGTGGCCATTGAGACTCTCAATAGCGCATTTCGGGTCGGCGCCGATGAAGTCCATGTACTCGGCGAACAGCAGCGGCGGCAGCAGGAAATCAGTGAAGCGCCCCGCCCCGGATTCGCGGCTTTTCATGCGCAGCGCCGCCGCCGCCGAGCCCGAGGCGACGAAGCGGATATTGGGATAGTCGTCCACCATGGACTTCAGATAGGCTTCCCACTCCTCCACATACTGGATCTCGTCGAACACCACGTAGAGGTCGGCGAAACGGTCGTATCCCCGCTCCTCCAGGAACATCTCCAGGATGCGGCTGAGCCGAATGCCGCGATAGATGGGGTTTTCCAACGAGACGAACAGGATGCGCTCGGGCGCCACCTCCTGCTCCCCGATCAGGCGGCGGATGCATTGGCGCAACATCACCGTCTTGCCCACCCGGCGCGGCCCCATCAGGATGACGGCGCGGCGAACCCCACGATTGGTCAGCAGTTCGAAGAACGGCTCCAGATAGGAGCGCAGCCGCATGCTCTCCAACAATTGGTCCAGGATGCCCACATCGCTCCACCACGGATTCTCGAAGGTGAAGCGGCGCAGGATTTCGGATTCAGGGACCTGGAGCAGCATGGCGGCACCCTATATTGGATCGCGGTCGTGATCCAATATAGGGTTATCTCAAAACAAGATCAAGACCGTGATCTATCTATGCCGCCACCCCGTCGTTGCGGAGGCCGGAGAGGAAGCCGTCCACCACCGACCGCAGGGATTCCGCCTGACGGGTGAGGTCGGCGGCGGCGCCCAGCACCTCCTGGGCGGCGTCGCTGCTCTGGCTGGCGCCATCACGCACATCGGCGATGGTATTGGCCACTTCGGTGGTGCC
>CAIMEE010000156.1 GCA_903839865.1 Enhydrobacter aerosaccus
GCGGGCTTCGGCATCACGCCGTCGGCCATGTCGACGGCGCCGGTCGCGACCCAGGCCAAGGTGCCGGAGATCGTGATGGCGGCCGGCACGTCCTCCATCACCGAGGCGTCCCCCTTCATCGCGCGCACCAGCTTCACCCTCGCGCAGTCGTCCGAGCCGATGGCGGCGTGGGCCTTCAAGAACGGCATCAAGAAGGTCGTGACCCTGGTCAGCGACTATGGCCCCGGCATCGATGCCGAGAAGTCGTTCAGCGACAAGTTCAAGGCCGACGGCGGCACGATCGTCGAGAACCTTCGCATTCCGATGCGCAGCCCCGATTTCTCGCCGGTGCTGCAGAAGGTGGCCGATGCCAAGCCGGATGCGCTGTTCGTCTTCGTGCCGTCAGGCACCGGGTCGCAGTTCGTGAAGCAGTTCGTCGAGCGCGGCCTCGACAAGTCGGGCGTCAAGCTGATCGCGACCGGCGACGTGACCGACGACGACCAGCTGAACGGCATGGGCGATGCGGTCGTGGGCGTAATCAACGCGCACAACTACTCGGCCAACCACAACAGCGCGCTCAACAAGAGCTTCGTCGAGGGCTTCAAGAAGGCCAACAGCGGCATGCGGCCCAACTTCATGGCGGTCGGCGGCTACGACGGCATGCACCTGATCTACGAGGCTCTGAAGAAGACCAACGGCGACACCGACGGCACCAAGCTGATGGCCGCGATCAAGGGCATGGCGTGGGAGAGCCCGCGCGGCCCGATCTCGATCGATCCCGAGACGCGCGACATCGTGCAGAACATCTACATCCGCAAGGTCCAGAAGGTGGACGGCGAACTCTACAACGTCGAGTTCGACACCATCGCCAACGTCAAGGACCCGGTGAAGGCCGCGAAGAAGTGACGGCGTCTTGGGCCCACCCTTCGAGACGCGCCCCTGCGGGGCGCTCCTCAGGGTGAAGTCGGCTTTGCTTCCGCGATTTGACCTCATCCTGAGGAGCCGCGTGAAACGCGGCGTCTCGAAGGATGGGCAACCGCACTGGGCCTGACCGTGGCCACGATCCTCTTCGACGGCGTGGCCTACGGGATGTTGCTGTTCGTGCTGGCCTGTGGGCTGGCCGTCACCCTGGGGTTGATGAATTTCGTCAACCTTGCGCACGGTGCGTTCGCGATGGCGGGCGGTTACACGACCGTCCTGCTGATGGACCGATTGAACGTCCCGTTCCTCGCGTGTTTGCCGGCGGCGTTCGTTCTGTCGGCGGTGTTGGGGCTGCTGCTCGAGCGCACGCTCTATCGCCACATGTACGGTCGCTCCCACCTCGACCAGGTGCTGTTCTCGATCGGCCTGGTGTTCATGGCGGTGGCGGCGACCGACTATTTTCTGGGCTCGAGCCAGCGCAACATCCATCTGCCGCCGTGGCTACAGGGCAGGGTGGAGATCCTGGGCGTCGCGGTCGGCCTCTATCGCGCCTTCATCATCGTGCTGTGCGGCGTGCTGGCGCTCGGCCTGCAGCTGGCGCTGATGCGGACGCGCTTCGGCAGCCGCCTGCGCGCGGCCGTCGACGATGCGCGGGTGGCACGCGGCCTCGGCATTCCCGTCGGCACGATCTTCGCCGTGACCTTCGCGGTCGGCTCCGGGCTGGCGGGGCTGGGCGGGGCGCTCGGCACGGAGCTGCTCGGCATCGATCCCTATTTCCCGCTCAAGTTCATGATCTACTTCCTGATCGTGGTCACGGTGGGCGGGACATCGGGCATCGCGGGGCCGTTCCTGGCCTCGCTGCTGTTGGGCGTCGCCGATGTGGCGGGCAAGTACTACCTTTCCTCGGCGCTGGGCGGCTTCGTGATCTACGTCGTGATGATCGTCGTGCTGGTGCTCAGGCCGCAGGGCCTGTTCGCGCGCGCGAGATGAAGGCGGCCGAGAGCCTCTCGCGACGCGCCCGTTGGCGCTGGCCGGAGATCGTCTTCTGGCTGCTCGCTCTCGCGGCCATAGCGGCGCCTGCGGGCAAGCATCTCATCCTGAACGAAATAGCGATCCTCGCGCTGTTCGCGCTCTCGCTCGACCTGATCCTGGGGTACGCCGGCATCATCTCCCTGGGCCACGCCGCTTTCTTCGGCTTCGGGGCCTATGCCGCGGGCCTGATCTGCAAGTACGCGACGCCCGATCCCGTTCTGGGGCTGCTGCTGGCGATGCTGCTCTCCGCCGGTCTGGGCCTGCTCACGAGTCTCCTGGTGCTGCGGGGCAGCGATCTCACGCGGTTGATGGTCACGCTCGGCGTGGCGCTGGTGCTGCACGAGATCGCCAACGCCTTGTCGCAATGGACTGGCGGCGCGGACGGGTTGCAGGGCATGGCCGTTGGCCCGTTGCTGGGACGTTTCGATTTCGACCTCTTCGGCCGTACCGCCTATGCCTACAGCATCGTCACGCTGTTCGTGCTCTTCGTGCTGGCGCGCCGGATCGTGAAGTCGCCGTTCGGCGTCTCCCTGATGGCGATCCGGCGCAATTCCCTGCGGGCCTCGGCGCTGGGCGTGCCGGTGAACCGCCGCCTGATCGCGGTTTATGCCCTGGGCGCGGCCTATGCCGGCGCGGCCGGCGCGCTGCTGGCGCAGACGACGGCCTACGTCTCGCTCGACGTCCTGGAGTTCAACCGCTCGGCCGACGTGCTCTTGACCCTGATCATCGGCGGGACGGGCTGGCTCTATGGCGGCATTGTCGGCGCCTTCGTGTTCAAGGTGCTGCAGGACCTGCTGTCGTCGGGCGCCCCGCAATTCTGGCTGTTCTGGCTGGGACTGTTCCTGGTCGTGCTGGCGCTGGTCGGGCGCGATCGTCTGCATGGCCTTCTCAGGAGAGCGAAGCCGTGAGTACAGTTCTCGAAACCCGCGCGCTCGCCAAGAGCTTTGGCGGACTGCTCGCGACCAAGGACGTGACGTTCTCTTTGGAGAAGGGCGCTCGCCAAGCGTTGATTGGCCCGAACGGCGCGGGCAAGACAACCTTCGTCAACCTGTTGACGGGCGTGCTGCCGCCGTCGTCGGGGCAGGTATTCCTCGCGGGCGAGGACATCACGGACCTGCGGCCGGAGGCACGCGTACGTCGCGGCCTCGTGCGCACGTTCCAGATCAACCAGCTCTTTGCCGATATGACGCCGCTGGAGACGCTCGCCCTCGCGGTCGGCGAGCGTTTGGGGCAGGGCAAGGAGTGGTGGAGGCGGCTGGGCGCGGCGGAGCCGATGGCACGCGACGTCGATGAGGTCGCCGCGCGTTTCGGTCTGGGGGACGTGCTCGACGTGCGCACCGACACCTTGCCCTACGGCAAGCAGCGGCTGCTGGAGATTGCCGTTGCCTTCGCCTGCGCGCCGCAAGTGCTGTTGCTCGATGAACCGGCCGCGGGTGTGCCGGAAGCCGAGCGGCGCGATATCCTCGATGCGATAGCGGCGCTACCGGCCGATGTGTCGGTGCTGCTGATCGAGCACGACATGGACCTGGTGTTCAGCTTCGCCAAACGCATCTCCGTGCTGGTCGACGGCGGCCTGCTGGTCGAAGGCGAGCCGTCGGCTATCGCCGCCGACCCCCGTGTTCGCGCGGTTTATCTGGGTGAGAGCGGCCATGGCTGAGCTTCTTGCCATCAAGGACCTGTCTGCCGGCTACGGGCGCGCCACCGTTTTGTCGGACGTGGGTTTCACCCTGGGTGAAGGGGAGGCATTGGCTGTGCTCGGGCGGAACGGCGTGGGCAAGACGACCCTGATCGACAGCATCGTGGGCGTGACGCGCCGCTTTGCAGGTTCGGTGACGTTGGCCGGCCGCGAGATTGGCAGCCTCGCGCCCGAGACACGGGCGGGCCTCGGCATTGGCTGGGTGCCGCAGGAGCGCAACATCTTCCGTTCGCTCACGGTCGAGGAGAACCTGACGGCGGTGGCGCGCCCGGGGCCGTGGACGTTGGCGCGGGTATTCGCACTCTTCCCTCGTCTCGAGGCGCGGCGCTCCAACTCGGGCAGCGCCCTGTCGGGTGGCGAGCAGCAGATGCTGGCGATCGGACGGGCGCTGGCGACCAATCCCATGCTTCTTCTGCTGGACGAACCGACCGAGGGCCTTGCGCCCATCATCACCGAGGAATTGCTGCGGGCGCTCAGCCGGCTCTTTCGCGAGGAGCGGATGGCGGGCATCATCGTCGAGCAGCATGCCCACAAGATCCTGCCGATCACCGACAAGGCGATCGTGCTGGACCGCGGCCGGCTGGTGCTGGAGGCGTCGAGCGCGTCTCTGTCGAAGGATGGAGCGCCGCTCGAGCGCTACCTCGGAGTGGGACGAGTATGAGCAAATACGGTATCGGCCAGCCTGTCCTGCGGTTCGAAGATGCGCGCCTGTTGCGCGGGCAAGGGCGCTTCATCAACGACGTCAACATGCACGGCCAGGTCCATGCCGTGTTCGTCCGCTCGCCGCATGCGCATGCAAAGATCAAGTCGATCAACGTTGAGGCCGCGAAAGCCGCGGCCGGTGTCGTCGCCGTCTACACCGGCCACGATGTGAAGGCTGACGGGCTCGGCATGCCCAAGGCCAACATGCCAAGGAAACGTCCCGACGGAAGTCCCATGTATGCGCCGCAACGGCCGCCGTTGATCACCGACAGGGTGCGCTATGTCGGCGATCCCGTGGTGATGGTGATCGCCGAGTCGCTGGCCGAAGCCAAGGATGCGGCCGAACTGGTCGAGATCGACTATGAAGCCCTTCGCTCGGTGACGCTGACCGAAGACACGGTGAAGCCCGGCGCGCCGGCGGTGTGGGACGACTGCCCCGACAATATTTCCAACAACGTCGAGCGCGGCAAGAAGCTCGAGACGGACGAGGCGATCAAGGGGGCGGCGAAGGTCATCAAGCGGCGCTACGTGATCACGCGCGTGCATGCCCAGTACATGGAGCCGCGCGGCACGCTCGGCGTCTACGATCCGGGCGAGGACCGCATGACGCTCTACGCTGACGTGCAGTATCCCCATCGGGTGCGCAACATGCTGGCGCAGAACGTGTTCAAGGTACCCGAGAGCAAGATGCGGGTGATCTCGGGCGACGTCGGCGGCGGGTTCGGCACCAAGGGCTGGCAGTACATCGAGCATCGCCTGACCCTGTGGGCGGCGCGCAAGCTGGTGCGGCCGGTGAAATGGACCTGCGAGCGCTCCGAGGCGGTGATGGCCGACGAGCATGGTCGCGACAATGTCGGCGAGATCGAACTGGCCCTGGACAAGGACAACAAGTTCGTGGCGCTGCGACTGGAGATGCTGGCCAATATCGGCGCCTACGTGGGTTCCGACCGCAACCTGCTCTCGCCCTTCGGCATGATCGGCACGGTGCTGGGCGTTTACAAAATTCCCAAGGCCTACATCAACGTGGTGGGCGTGCTCTCGAACACCAATCCGACGGCGCCGTATCGTGGCGCGGGGCGGCCCGAGGCGATCTACCTGATCGAGCGGCTGATCGACGATGCCGCGCGCGAGCTGGGCGTCGATCGGGTCGAGCTGCGGCGCAAGAACATGCTGCCGGAGTCGGCGATGCCGTATCAGAGTCCGGTCGGGCCGTATTACGACTGCGGCGAGTTCGAGAAGAACATGGACATGGCGCTCAAGCTCGCGGACGTGGCGGGCTATGACGCGCGTGTGGCCGAGTCGAAGAAGCGCGGCAAACTGCGCGGCCTGGGCATCGTGAATGCGATCGAGCAGGCCGCGGGACCTGCGCAGCCTGAATATGCCGAGATCCGCTTCAACCCGAGCGGCACGGCGGCGCTGCTGATGGGCACCAAGGCCCAGGGCCAGGGCCACGAGACCATGTTCAAGCAGATCCTGAACGAGCGGCTCGGCATCGATCCCAACGAGGTGCAGTACATCGACGGCGACACCGACCGCGTGGCCTTCGGCATGGGCACCAACGGCTCGCGCTCGACGGTGCTGGGCGGCTCGGCGCTGTTCCTGGCGGCGGAAAAGGTGATCAAGAAGGGCAAGTTCCTGGCTGGCCATCTGCTGGAAGCCGGCGAGCAGGACATAGATTTCGCCGATGGCACCTTCACGATCAAGGGCACCGACAAGAGCGTGTCGCTGAAGGAAGTCGCGAAGGCTGCGTTCAATTCGGCCAAGTGGCCGAAGACCGGCTTCGAGGGCGGCCTCTACGAGAACGCGACCTTCAAGGGCGAGAAGGACACCTATCCCAACGGCTGCCACATCTGCGAGGTCGAGGTCGATCCGGAGACCGGCGAGGTGAAGATGGACCGCTACTCCGTGGTCGACGATGTCGGCACGGTGATGAACCCTGTCGGGTTGAAGGGCCAGATCCATGGCGGCGTTGCGCAAGGCGTCGGCCAGATATTGAGCGAGCAGGTAATGTGGGACCGCGAGAGCGGGCAGTTGCTGACCGCGAGCTTCCTCGACTACGCCATGCCGCGCGCCGACACGATGTGCAGCATGGAAGTGAAGTCGAACCCGGTGCCGACCAAGTACAATCCGCTCGGCGCCAAGGGCGCGGGCGAGGCGGGCACGGTGGGCGCGATGCCGGCGGTGATGAATGCCGTGATTGACGCGCTAGCGCCGCTGGGTGTTGCCGACGTGCTAATGCCGGCGACGGCGGAAAATGTCTGGAAGGCCATCGGAAAGGCCAGAGCAGAATAGGAGAGGGACCATGGGCCAGATCATCGGCGCAGCTGTCGTCTCGCATCATCCGGGCCTGGTGCAGCCCAAGGAGATCCGCGTTCAGCGCGGCAACGGCCGCGACAGCGACCTGATCGAGGGGTTCGATCGCGTGCGCGCCAAGGTCGATGCGCTCAAGCCCGACACTTTCGTGATCTTCGACACGCACTGGCTCACGACCTCGATGCATCTCGTGGCCGGTGCAGCGCACTACAAGGGCAACTTCACATCAGACGAGCTGCCCTATTCGATGTCGGGCTTCCCCTACGACTATCGCGGAGCACCGGAGCTGGCGGCGCTGGTCGAAGAGGTCGCGAAAGAGAAGAAGGTGCCTGCGCGCAATGTCACCGAGCCCGGGTTGCCGCTGCACTACCCGACGATCAATGTCGTGCACCACCTGGGCCGCGGCGAGAGGGTGCTGAGCGTGGGCACCTGCCAGACGGCGCAGTTCAAGCACTTCCTCCAGATGGGCGAAATCGTCGCCGAGGCCGTGAAACGCTCGGACTCGCGCGTCGTCTTGCTGGCATCAGGCGCGATGAGCCACAAGTTCTACGATCTCGACCACGTGCCGCCGAACCCGCGCGTGTGGCATCCCGACAATGTGTCCGACCCGAAGAACCGCGCGCTCGACATGGAAGTGCTCGGGCTCTGGAAGGAAGGCCGTCACGACATCGTGCTCGATCGCTTCCCCGAACTCGAGGCCGCCAAGTACGAGGGCCACGGCGCGCACTACGCCCAGATGATGGGCGCGCTCGGCGCGAAGTCGTGCCGGGCCAAGGGCACGCAATTGTCCGAGTACGAGAACGCCGCCGGCACGGGCAACGTCCACGTCTGGTTCGATCTGTAGGGCCTTCTACGGGCTTGCGTGTCCGACAAAGCGCTCTGACGGGCGCTCGCCCCATTGCGAGGCGAGGCCTTGCTCGGCGTTGATCAGGTTGCCGCCGTTGGCGGCGTTGAGGCGATCGCTGTCGGCCCAGCGCTCGTGCACGCGCCCCCAGGGATCGGACCAGTAGTCGTAGACCTGGCTGCCGAGGAGATGCCGGCCGATGCCCCAGATGTGCTCGTACTTGCCGGTCCGCTTGATGTGCTCATGATCCTGGAAGACGGCGTCGATATCCTGCGCTTCGTAGGAAACGTGGTTCAGCCCGGTCTTCTCGTTGCGGACGCAGAACAGCACGTGGTGATCGACATAGTCGTCGCCTCGGTCGAGGCGGTTGAACGAACCGATCACGTTGTCCTCGGTGCCGGCGTAGACGTCGTCGGAACGGATCATGCCCAGCGTCTCGCGGAACCAGGCTACCGTTTCCTTGACCTTCGGCGTGGCGAGGACGCCGTGACCGATGCGCTGGATCGTCGTCGGCGACTTGGTGAGGCGCATTGTGCGGCCGACGCGGCGATGCGGCTCGCTGCCCGAGTTGAGGAGATCGCGTTTGACTTCGAGCGGCGTCACGCTCTGCATGCCCGCAATCACTTCGATCTGGTAGCCGTTCGGCTCCTTGAGGCGCACTCGCTTGCCGCCGCCCGGCTCGTTGAGCGTTTCGATTCCCGAGGCGCCCGGCAGCTTGGTGAGCCGCTTCAGGTCGTCCTCGTCCGCGACATGGTAGGCGAAGCCGATGAACTTGGTCCCGCCCTTGTGCGTGACATGCAGATGATGGTGGCTGTCGGCGCCCCGCATATAAAGTGCATCCGGTGTGCGCTCGGCGCGCACCATGCCGAAATGCGTGAGGAATTCCTCCATTTGGTCGAGGTCTGGCGCTTCCATGCGTGGGAAGGCGAAATCGGCGACCTTGATTGCAGCCATTGTTTCCTCCGAAACTTCCGAACCAAACGGTAATGCCAGAGAGGGAGAGAAACAATGTCCAAGCCGCCCGTTGGGAATGCGCGGGATCACGTGCGCTCGTTTGCGCCCAAGCTGATCGATCTCACAGAGAAAGTGGTCTACGGCGACATCTGGGAACGGCCCGGCCTCAGTAAGCGCGATCGCAGCCTCATCACCTGTGCCGCCCTCGTGGCGATGAACCGGACCGAGCAGCTGCGCGGCCATGTCGCCCGGGCGATCGACAACGGGGTGACCAAGGACGAAATAGTCGAGGTCATTGCGCATATGGCGTTCTATTCTGGCTGGCCGACGGCGATGTCGGCCGCGAGCATCGCCAAGGGCGTTCTTGAAAAGGGAGAGACCAAGTGAAGCTTTGCTATTTCAACGATTTCCGCCTGGGTGTGATCAAGGGCGACCAGGTCGTCGACGTCACCGACGCCGCCAAGGACCTGCCGCACCGCGACACGCGCGATCTGATCGCGGGCGTGATCGAGCACTGGGACAAGTACAAGTCCAAGCTCGAGGCCGCCGCCAGCGCCGGCAAGGGTGTCCCGCTCTCCGGAGTGCGTCTGCGCTCGCCGGTGCCGCGTCCGGGCAACATCGACTGCATGGCCGTCAACTACATGGAAGACGGCACGCTGCCCGAGAAACCCGCCATCAACTGCTTCCACAAGGCGGCGACTGCGGTGATCGGCAATGGCGACACGATGGTGCTGCCGGATGTGCCGGCGTCGATCTTCGAGGGCGAGGCGGAACTGGCGCTGGTGATCGGCAAGCGTGCGGACAACGTGAAGGCTGCCGACTACAAGCAGTACATCTTCGGCTACACCTGCTTCATCGACGGCTCGGCGCGCGGCCTGCCGCCGCCCGGCAACGTCTTCTTCCAGATGAAGTCGCGCACGACTTTCGCGCCGATGGGTCCGTGGCTCGTAACGGCCGACGAGATCCCCGATCCGCAGAAGCTCGCCATCGAGCTCAAGAACAACGGCGTCACCATGCAGAAGTTCAACACCGACGACATGGCGCACCAGATCCCGCGCTGCATCGAGTGGCTGAGCTCGATCCATACGCTGGAGCCCGGCGACGTCGTGGCCACCGGCACCAACCATCGCGGTCTCAACTCTTTCATGGACGGCGACAAGATCGAGCTCACGATCGAGAAGGTCGGCACGTTGAAATTCAACGTGAAGGACGAGCTCAAGCGCACCTGGGCGCGCACGACGCGGTCGCAGCACAAGGACGCTGGCAAGGAAGGCGCCCACACGCCCCAGCTCACGGGCAAGTACGCGAAGTGACGGCGAAGCCGTCATCCTGAGCGAAGC
>CAIMEE010000157.1 GCA_903839865.1 Enhydrobacter aerosaccus
CGCACGAAGGTCGCCGCGCGAGAGGCGATCGAGATGGGCGCCAAGGGCCTGATGATCCCGTCGCGCTGCCCGGACGGCCATTCGCCCAGCCATATCGGCCTCGATCCGCTGTGGGCGATGGCTGAGGAAGCGGGTCTCCCGATCCTGTTCCATGTCGGCGGTGGTGGCGTGCTGCTGGAAAAGGCCTATTTCAACAACGGCGGCCCGCCGGTGCCGGACTTTCACGGCGGCGACGACAATTTCAAGTCGATCGACTACATGGCGATCGCCTACCCGCCGATGAAGGCCCTGACGGCATTGATCGTCGATCGCGTGCTCGACCGCTTCCCTGACCTCAAGTTCGGCTGCATCGAACAGGGCGCGTCGTGGCTGCCGGGCTGGATGCGCAACATGGATAGCGCCCACACCGCCTTCTACAAGAACGAGGAGCGGCTCCAGAAGATGTCGCTCAAGCCCAGCGAGTTCGTGAAGCGGCAGGTGAGGGTCACACCCTACCCGCACGAGGATGCCGGCTGGATCATCGCCAACTCGGGCGACGAGGTGTGCCTGTTCTCGTCGGACTATCCGCATGTCGAAGGCGGGCGCAATCCGATCAAGCGCTTCGAGGCATCGATGGCGGCGGCCGGCACCACCGAAGCGCAGAAGCAGCGCTTCTATTGCGACAACTTCGTCGACCTGATGGGTAAAGGACTTTCATTGTGACCTATTCGACATTGCTCACCGAGCGCACAGGTCCCGTCCTCAAGATCACGACCAACCGTCCTGAGGTGCTGAACGCGCAGAGCCGCATCCTGCTGGAAGAACTCGACGACGCCTTCAAGGCCGCCGTCGACGACAACGAGGTGAAGGTCATCATCCTGGCGGGCGCCGGCAAGCACTTCTCCGCCGGTCACGATCTCGGCAGTCCGCAGGAAATGGAGGACCAGAAGAAGACGGCTCTCGAGCCCGGCTTCAAGGGCGAGTACCGGCGCCTGTGGGAGCGCTTCTTCGAGAACACGATGCGCTGGCGCGACCTGCCCAAGCCCACCATCGCGCAGGTCCAGGGCTACTGCATAATGGGCGGCATGATGATCGCCTCAGCCTGCGACCTCATCGTCGCGAGCGAAGACGCGCAGTTCGCCGACCGCGCGGTCGGCTGGGGCGGCGGCCACGTGCAGTATTTCTCGATGCCGTGGGACCTCGGCCCGCGAAAGGCCAAGGAATATCTCTTCACCGGCGAATTCATCGGCGCCGCCGAAGCCCAGAAGCTCGGGCTGGTGAACCGCGTGGTGCCGCGGGAAAAACTCGAGGCCGAGACGATGGCGCTCGCGCAGAAGATCGCGACCAAGGATTCGTTCGCCCTCAAGCTCGCCAAGGCATCGGTCAACGAAACACAGAACGCGCAGGGCTGGCGCGAAGCGATGGAAGGCGCCTTCAAGAACTACATGCTGACCATCCCGCACCGCATGGAGATGGGCACCTACGGCCCCGCGGCGCGCAAGAAGAATCCGAAGGACCGCTTCGGGGTGCTCAACAAGAAGTCGTGAAGCGATCCAGCGCTTCGGGATGGCATCGCAGCCCGAGCAACTCCTGCGCGAAGGCGCCGGCCGCGAGCTCGGGCAGGCGACGGTCGCGGTACAGGCGCCTCAACGCGCGGTCGGGATGCAGCTCTTCCCAATGATGGAAGAGTTCGTGGGCGAGGAAGATCGGCCTTGTTCCGCCCACAAGCCGCTCAGGGTAGCCCGCAAGCCGCCGGTCGAGTGCCGCGATCGCGGGCATGAAGAGCCTGACCCTTGGCGGGCGCGGCATGTAGTCGGCAAAGACCACGACGGCGCCGAAGCCGCCGTCGCCTTCCACTTCTTCGACCTTCAGGTCAAGCTGGCGGGCAATCTCCCCGGGATCGCCTGTGCCGCAGTGCGCCCGCAGTTCGCAGGCTGCCGTGCGCCCGGCAGCGTTCGCGGCCTCAGCGGCGGGCGCCGGCAACGGCAATGAAGGCGACATTGACATCGGGCGCCAGGCCCTCGAACTCGCTGCGCGCCACCGCCAGGGCCTGATCGAGGGCGACCATTCCGGTGAGGTCGACGATCTGGCCGCCGATCACCAGGAACATGTCCGGGACGACGACACTGTCGCCGTTGTAGAGCGTCTGCTCCTCCCAGAACTTCTTGAGCGACTCGATCCCATGCCGGGCCTCGGCGCTGTATACCCTGGCGTCGCTGCGCTGGACGCGGATCACGCCGTCGAGATCGATGGCGCGGACCGGATGGCGTTTGGTGGTCAGGAACTTCCACTTCTTCTCGATGACGATGCCCTGGATCACCCGCATGCGATCGGTCGACGCCGCCACGCGCACGTCTTCGACCGGTACGCTCATCGAGCGCGCGGCGATCGCCTTGGCCTCGTCCTCGCCGACCTCGCTTGTCCGGGTCTTGGCGCGCATCTCCGAGGCGCCCATCGCCGTGGCCCGGACCCGCTGGTTGTGCGGATTGACCTCGATCGTGACCTCGACGTTCTCCGCCGCCGCGCCGAGGCGCACCACGGCATCGAAGGCCTCTCGCTTGATCGCCTTCAGGTCCTCCGGTTGCGGATTGGGGATCACCCTTTCCACGACCTCCCGCACAAGGGCCAGTGCCACACCGATCGAGGAGATGACTTCGGCATCCTTCGAGATCGTGTGCTGCAGCTTCATCCGCTCGGCGGTGAACGGAATCAGCGCTCCCGCGCCTCCTCCCTCGCCCACCAGGACGGCCTGGTCGCGGTCGAGGCCGTATTCGGCGATCAGCTGCTCGACGACCGGCACCGCCTTGCCCGTCGCCGTATCGAGCACTTGCCGCGCGGCTTCCTCGACCGTGCAGCCGAGCATCGCCGCCAGCGGCGCCATCGCCCGGCGCGCCGCCTCGGGATTGCCGTAGGCATGCAGTCCGGGCTTGGCGTAACCGAGCACGTTGGCCGCGCAGGTGTTGGTGATCGCGTAGCGCGATCCGTCCGCCGTGCAGATCGCCACATAGTCCGCGGGATCCTCGGGCTTGGGCTGGAACAGCTCGACGGTCGCTCCCTCGAACGCCGCCGGGTCGGCAAAGGCCGCATAGGGCAGCCCCGCGATATGGGCGCTGCGCGGGCCGACGTCGGAGAGCTTGCCCCCCGCCACCCGGACCATGCTGCCGCCGGCGATGCCGATCACCCGGACATCGAGCGAACTCACATAGGTCTCGTGCCCGCCCACCTTGGCGTACTTCACCGTCGGACGGCCGTTGCGAATCACGCCGATATTGGTGCTGGTGCCGCCGACCTCGAAATAAATGCCGTCGGAAACCCGCAGATGCATCAGCGCGCCCGCCACGCTGGCCGCCGGGCCCGAAAGCATCGTCATGGCCGGCCGCCGGCGCATTTCCTGGATGTCCATGACGCCGCCGTCGCCGCGCATGATCATCAGCGGCGCCTGGATACCCGCCTCGCGCACGCTCTGCTCGGTCATGGTGGCGGTCTCGATCATCCGGGGCAGGATCGACGCATTGATGACCGCCGTCCGCGTGCGGGTCGTCAGCCCATAGAGCTTGGAGATCTCGTGCCCGCAGGTCACAGCGATGCCCGCGTCCACCGCGGCGGCCCGCAGCGTCTCCTCGCCGGTATTGTCGTCGACACCGAAGGCGCTGGTGGCGACGATCACCCGTACCCCCTCGGCCTTCAGTTCCTCGACGGCGGCGCGGGCCTTGTCGGGCGTGAGCGCGTCGGTCGTGAGAAACCGGTGCCCGGGCCGCAGGAAGCGGCCGGGCGCCAGCTCGATCTCCTTGATGTTGCTCTGGCCGCGCGCGAGCACCGCCTCGACGCGGCTGGCCGTGCCGATGACCCCCACCGAGGCGACGTCGCCCTCGAGCAGGGCATTGGTCGCCTGGGTCGTGCTGTGCGCCAGGAAGATCACGTCCCTGGGGTCGACCTTCGAGCGGTCGAGGACGTTGCGGAAGACCTCGACCACACCCTTGGCCACGCCGCGCTCGTCGGCGTGAGTGGTCAGCACGGAATAGCGGCCGACCACATCGTGGGTTGCGTTGTCGACCAGCACCGCCTTGGTGAAGGTGCCGCCGACGTCGATTCCGATGCGATAGGTCTTCTTGTCCATTCCCTCACGCGAGCATGAAGTAGGCGATGGCTGAATTGACGGCCACCATGAGACAGCCGAACGGCAACGCAGTCTTCAGGAACTCGCCGTGCGAGACCTTGGTGTAGCCGATCGTCCAGAGCGTCCACGAGTTCGTGGGATCCATACTGCCTTGCAGGACGGTAGGTGCCAGCCACAGCGAGTACAGGAGCGGGATCGGCAGCTCCTTGTTTGCCAGCACTAGCGCCAGCACTGCGGCGCCCGTGCCGATCACCACCAGCGGCCCGCGATAGATGCTGCCGATGCCGCCCAGCACACCGAAGAACACGGCGGCCTGCAGCGGCGTATGCGGCAGGATCGGCCCGAAGATCGGCTTCAGCGCCGCCGAGACCTGGGGCATCTGCCCGCACACGATGATCATGCCGCAGATCGTCCAGAGCGCGGCAATGGTCGCGATGTCGGGGAAGGCGTCATAGAAGGTCTTGTTGAACAGGTTGATGCTGCCCTGGAAGCCGCGATCCTTGTAGGTCAGCGCCAGCGCAAGCACGATGCTCAGCAGGAAGGTCGGAATGATCTCCCATTTCGCAACGATGATCATCAGCACCGGGAAGATCGGCACGATGTAGGTGTAGTACGGCGTGCGCTTGCGCACCGGCGCCGCCGCCGTATCGACCGACGCCATCTGGCGCGTGCCGAGCCGGTTCAGCATCACGATCGTCATCAGCCAGGCGCAGAGCACGTACACGCAGCCGCCGATCGTCCAGTAGGTCAGCTCCTTGCCGCCGTACACGATGCCGGGAAACAGCTTTTGAAACGTGCCAAACTGCACCAGGTTCACCATCGTGCCGGCACCGATGCCCATGGTGAAGGCGGGCGCTGCGACGCGCGGCGGGATGCCCTGGCTCATCATGATCGGCAGGGCAATGACGCCGATGGCGATCGCCGCACCCACCCCGTACATCGAGGAGAACAGGATCGCCGTCACCAGTGTGACGATCATGGCCGAGACCAGGGGCCGATCGCCCGCCAGTTCGACGGCGGATCGGATCACGCTCTCGGCGATGCCGGTCTGAATCAGTACCTGGGCGAACCAGGCGCCGAACACAATGATGATGACGGCGCTGGCGAAAGTGACGCCACCCGCCTGCAGGACCTTGGCCTGGATATCGTTGAGGCCAATACCGGAGATCGCGGCCCACGCGATCGCCAGGATGAGGAGCATGATCACCGGGCTCTGCCCGCGAATGATCAGGACGACGACGGCCAGAAACGCGGCCAACAACGCAATGCCCGTGAGTAAGTCCATTGGCGTTCTCCCCCTTCCGATACACCGCCTGGCGCTGCCCTGTCTGATATCCGCAGGGCTTTGGTGCGCCAGGGGCCAGATGCCGACTTAAGGCCTGAAATGCTCCTGTCCGGTGCCGCGATAGAGCACCTGCACCTGCCGTCCGACGATGGCGGCATGTGTCGCCATCGCTTCGGGCGTGCAGTCCGCGGTCGGACGCGGCTCGTGCTCGAAGTAATTGTAGGTATCCGTGCCGCGCACCAGCGTCGCGCTGTCCTTGGCGCCGACGGCCTGTTTCACGTAGGTCGGGATGTAGCGGATCGCGAAGCCGATGCGCCGATCGTTCGACTTGTTGGGCTCCGAGCCGTGCGCCAGCAGAACGTGATGCAGCGAGGCCTGACCCGGTTTCAGGATGGCATCGACGGTCGTGGACTCGTCGACCTTGACCGCGATCTCCTGGCCGCGGCTCAGGAGGTTGTTCTTGTCGAACGTATCCTTGTGCTCGAGCTGCATCTTGTGCGTGCCCGGCGCGAA
Organism: Enhydrobacter aerosaccus; assembly: GCA_903839865.1. Classification (GTDB taxonomy): domain Bacteria; phylum Pseudomonadota; class Alphaproteobacteria; order Reyranellales; family Reyranellaceae; genus Reyranella; species Reyranella aerosaccus_A. The sequence goes on from CAIMEE010000157.1 coordinate 5,895, forward strand.
CTTCATGCAGCCGTTCAGGAGATTGGCCGGCGTGAAGGCCAGCCACACGGTCATCACGTCGGGCGAGCTCAGGCCCCAATAGGTTGCATCCTGGTGCCACGACACGAAGCCCGCATCGGACGCTTCCTTGATGAAGAAGCTGGTGCTCCAGCAGAACAGGTTCGGCCCGAGCACATCCTCGACCGCGTCGAGGATCTTCGGTGAGCGAACGAGATCGTTCAGCCAGGTAAGATAGAGATGCGCCTTGTGGCGCTTGTCGCCCTGGATCGGCCCCCCGGTGGCGCGCTCATGGTCTTCGAGCCGGCGGCGCACGTCGCGCGTCTCGGACTCAGTCAGCACATCAATGGGAAAGTAGTAGCCATCGCGATTGTACTTCGCGACTGCGTCCTGCGAGAGAAGCTTGGGCATTGCACAACCTTTTCGCCATTTCACGCGTGCGTGATCTGCAACACTAGGAGTGCGGTTCGGGAAGCGTCAAGCACTCACCCCCAGGGAAGTATCACTGTGCGAATGCCTTCGCCTCGCCGCATTGCAGCAAAGCCATCGTTTATCTTCGCCAGCGGCAGGCGCGCCGTAATCAACTCGTCGAGCTTGAGCTTGCCCTCGAGGTAGCAGCGCGCCAGCCACGGAAAGTCGCGCTTGGGGCGGGCCCCGCCGTAGCTCGAACGCACGATCTTCTTCTCGCCCATCAGGGCGCCCCAGCGGAACGAGACATCCTGCGAGACATTCACCTTGCCCAGGAACACGAGATTTCCGCCCGGCCGCGTGATCTCGGCGCCGAGACGAAAGCCCGCCTCGCTGCCCGCCGCTTCGAAGACATAGTCGGCGCCCCGGCCGCCGGTCGCTTCCTTCACGAGCATCACGACGTCTTCGCCCGTCTTGCCGATCGTGGAGTCTGCGCCGAATGTCGCGGCGATCTCCCGGCGGCTCTCGCTCCTATCGATGCCGATCACTGTGCCCGCGCCAGCAAGCCGGGCTCCTTGAATCGCGTTGAGGCCGACGGCGCCGCAGCCGATCACGGCAACCGTGCTGCCCGGGAGAACCGGAGTGACGCGTGTCGCGGCTCCCACGCCCGTCATCACGCCGCAGCCGATCAGGCAGGCACGATCGAACGGGATCTCCGCCGGCACCCTGATCGCGCCAGACTGCGGCAGCACGGCGTACTGGGCGTGCGAGGAGACGACGGAGAAATGGTGAACGGCGGTACTTTCACAGGTGAGCCGCGAGGCGCCGTCGAGCAGGTGCCCGCGCGGCTGATGATAGGTGAACGGCTCGCACAGGATCGGCTGGTCGCGCTCACAATAGAAACAGTGGCCGCAGTGGGGATTCCACGACGCCACGACTTGGTCGCCGGCCTTTAGGCCATCGACGCCCGCGCCGACGGCCTCGACGACGCCGGCTCCTTCGTGGCCGAGGACGATCGGCATTGGATACGCGAGCGATCCCTCGATCACCTCCAGGTCCGTGTGACAGAGACCTGACGCCATGATCCGGACCAGCACGTCGCCGGGCTGCAGGGCGTCGATCCTGATCGTGCGGATCTCCAGAGCTCTGCCCACGGCGGGCAGGACGGCTGCCTGGAACTCGGTCATCTTTCCCCCTCCTATCTGGCTTGGCCGCAGACGTCGCGCACAGTGGGCGCGATGATCTCGGCAAAGCGGCGGGCCCCTTGCGGGTTGAAATGGCCGTTGTCGACAAAGTCTCCGGCGCCGAAGCGGTCCGGGGGAATGGCGATGCCGGCATCGTGCATGTCGGCGGCGGTCCGCATCAGCAGGCCATTGAGACGCGCGAGCATTGGCGGCACGTCGCGGTCGCGCACCAGCGGCAGCCAGCCGTAGCTGCCGTCGGTGGTGAAAGCCGCTGGGTTGACGAGCTGCCCGACCCAGATCGTGGGAATGCCGCGCTGGCGATTGATGTCCGAGATCGTGCGCACATTGCGTTCGAACAGTTGAAGGACGGCCGGGTCGTCGCCACTCCCCGGCGGCCCGTGCGGATCGGCGAAGTACTGGACCGTGTCGGCCTGGGCGCTGACGAAACGCGCCACGACGGTGAGCAGCGGCGACGGCGTCACGTCCGCTCCGCCGATCTTGCGTACCTTGAGCGAGTCGACCTGGCTCGGCAGGTGGAAGTCGGCATAGGCCGGGTCGAGCCGCGGGATGTGGGAATTGCGCAGGTCGTTCCAGCCGACATAGTAGACGGCGCAGCGCGGCTTCAGCCCGAACTTGTCCTGGTAAAAAGAGGTCTGGAGGACGTGCTCGACCGTCGTGTACCCCGGCACGCCGTTGTTCACGACGAAATAGCCGGAGCGGCCCAGAGCGTCGCCCAGCCGGTCGGCCCAGGTATCGCCCTCGCCCACGCCGATATCGTAGGCCGTCGACCCGCCGTAGACCGCCACGACAGCATGGCCGTCGAGATCGCGTGGCGCGGGTTCACGGCCGCGCGTTCCAGCCGAGGTGTGGCTGATGGCAAGGCCCGTCGAACTCACGAGCTGGAGTGAGGGCAACGGCACGACCTGGAGCAGCGCATGCCAGCGGAAGCGCAAAGGCTCTGCCTTGAGCGGTGGCAGCAACGAGGCTGCCGACCCATACGAGCCGACGCCCCAGAACAGGTCGAGCGCCACGAGGGCGAGGAGCGCATAGGCAAGTTTCGGCCAGCGTACGAGAGCGAGCGCCAGCAGCAGCGCAACGGCGAGATAGAGGAAGTAGATCGCGCGCGGTCCGCGGCCGAGCTCGCCAATGGCCCACAGCCAGACAGCCGAGCCGGCAACGGCGATCGCCAGAAGCACCGCAAGCAATGCCGGCATCACCCGCTCGAAGCGGTAGGGTCGCCTCAGTCCGAAATAGGCCGCCAGCGTCGGAATCAGCATCGGCCTAGACGCTGCGGCGCGGCTGAAAAATGGCTACCATGGTGCCGTTATTGTGGGGGAGCCTGTGGTTACTGTCATTCATAATGCCGCCATCGTCACCGTCGACGACAATGATGCGGTGCACTATGACGCCGCGATTGCGATCGACGGCAATCGCATCGCGGCAATCGGGCCCAGTGCGGAGATACTCGGCCGCTACCCGAACGCCGAGCGCGTCGACGGCACGAACAAGATGGTGATGCCGGGCTTTGCCAACGTGCACACCCATCTCACCATGACGCTCGCGCGCGGGATCTTCGAAGATCTCTCGCCACCGCATAAACCACCGTTCTCCGGCGGACTGTCGCCCATCCCGCTGCCCAAACTTTCGAAGGAAGAGCAGACGACGATGGCAAAGCTGGGCGCGCTCGAAGCCCTGCGCAGCGGCACCACGCTGGTACTCGAAGACGGTGCCGGAACCGGTGACTATGCCGGCGCGCTTGCGAGCACCGGCATGCGCTTCTTGTTGGGCGTGCGCGCCTTCGATCGCATCGGCACCGAGATCGGCGATCCGGCGCCCTACCAGCTCGACCGCGCGCTGGGGCAACGCCACCTCAAGATCATCGAGGACACGTTCCACGAATGGAACGGCAAGGCCGACGGCCGCGTGCGCATCGCCGTATCGGCCTGGGCGCCGGACATGTGCTCGCCCGAGCTGCTGAAGGATCTGCGGGCGCTGCAGGACAAGCTCGACACTTGGGCCACCATTCATCTCAACCAGATCTGGGGCGAGGTCGCGGCGATCCAGGCACATCGCAACCGCCTACCGACCGAATATCTCGCCGATCTCGGATTTCTGAACGAGCGGCTCATCTGTGCGCATTGCCGCTGCATGAATCCGCGCGAGGAAAAGATCCTAGGGCAAGCGGGCGTGACCGTGTCGTTCAACTCCGCCATCGCCGCACGGCGCGGCCTCAGCCCGCGCATCTCCGATCTCGAGGAGTATGGCTGCACCATCGCCATGGGCAGCGACAACATGGCCGAGGACATGGTCGAGGTGATGCGCACCGGTCTGTTCATGGAACGCGTCAGGCGCGAGAACGGGCGCCTGCCGACGCCGGAGCAGGCGCTGCGCTGGGCGACACGCAACGGCTACAAGGCGCTCGGCATTCCCGACGGCGGCTGGCTGGCGCCGGGCAACAAGGCCGATCTCGTTGTCGTCGACATGAATCGGGCGCATTTGATCCCGATGCTGCGCGCAGTGTCAGATTTCGTACACAACGGTCAGGCGCGCGATGTCGAATCGGTGATGGTCGACGGACGATGGTTGATGCGCGACTGCAAGGTGTTGGTGATGGATGAGGATGCGGTTCTGTCGCAGGCACAGCATGTGGCGCGCACGGCGTGGTCGCGGCAATTTCGCTCGCGACTCGAGTTGCCGCGGCCCGCGGGCTTTATCCCGGACATGCTACCCTAGGGGGAACAATCGGAGTGATTTCCCGTTGCGCTTAGGTCGTAAAGGAGCAATAAGCGGCCCCCGTGGGGGGACGTGTCGATATCTATGAGAGGGAAATTCCATGTCCAGGTCGCACCCGGTTGATGTTCATGTCGGCGCACGCATGCGCCAGCGCCGTTCACTGTTGGGCATGAGCCAGACCAATCTCGGAACGGCCGTCGGGCTCACGTTCCAGCAGATCCAGAAATACGAACGCGGCTCCAACCGCATCGGCTCCAGCCGGCTCTTCGAGTTCTCCAAGGTGCTCGACGTGCCGGTTTCCTACTTCTTTGACGAGATGCCCTCCAATGCGCTCGCGGGCCGGCCGATGTCGGGCCGAGGCCGCAAGGGCGGCTTCGGCGAGGCTTCGACTCCCTTCGAGCAGGAGAAGGATCCGCTGGTGAAGCGCGAGACGCTCGAATTGGTGCGCGCCTACTACAAGATCCGCGAGGCGCGCGTGCGCCGCCGCGTGTTCGAGATGGTCAAGGCCGTCGGCGCCGCCAGCCATGCCGAAATACTGGGCGGCACCAAGAAGAAGCGCTAAAGTCGTCGGCCGAACATGGCCGACGCACAGACCATCCCGATCATCGATCTCGCGGACCCGCCCGAAAAGGCGGCCCGCGAGTTACGCGCCGCGCTCACCGAGGTCGGCTTCTACTACGTCGTCAATCACGGCGTGGCGAGGGATCTGATCCGCGCCACCTATGCCGAGGTGGCGCGCTTCCACGCCCTCCCGCTCGAGCGCAAGATGCAGGTCCGCATCGATCGTCACAACGTGGGCTACCTGCCCATGAAAGGCGACACCTTGCGGACGTCGGTCGTGCAGACCGTGACCAAGCCCAACTTCAACGAGGCGCTGTTCATCGCGCGCGACCTGCCGCCCGATCACTCCGAGGTGAAGGCCGACCGGCGCTTCCGCAGCGCCAACCAGTGGCCGGCCGACCTGCCGGGTTTCCGCGAGACCATCGTCTCCTATTGCGACACGCTGGAACAGCTGGTTCTGCGGCTGATGCCGCTCTACGCCGGTGCCCTCAACCTGCCGCCGCGCTACTTCGAGATGCCGTTCAGCGACATGCAGTACAAGCTGCGGGCGACGCACTACCCGCCGCAGGAAGTTCGGGTCGAGGACGAATTCGGCATCGCGCCGCATACCGACACCAGCTTCCTGACCGTCCTTGCGCCCAACGACGTGCCGGGTCTCGCCATCCGGTTGCGCGATGGAACCTGGATGGACGCACCCGCGATCCCGGACGCGTTCGTCGTGAACGGCGGGCAGATGCTGCTGCGCTGGACCAACGACCGGTTCCTGGCGACGCCGCACCGCGCGGTCAATCGCAGCGGCGGCGAGCGCTATGCGCTGGCCTTCTTCTGCGACGCCAATATCGATTGGCCGATCGCCTCGGTGCCGACCACCGTCGGGCCGGACAAGCCGCCGAAATATCCGACGACCTGGTACACCGACTACATGGCGCTCTATCAGAAGCGCACGTACGACCTGCTCGCGGCCGAGAACGCGTAAGGCCTACTCAGCCGCGGCTTTACGCGGCGACTGATTGCGCGCCAGCCACTCGCCCATGGCCTGCTCCATGGTCATGAACACCGCACCGTCTTCCATCAGCTTCTGGATCAGCCGCTCCAGCATCATCATGCGATGGCCGCGGCCGATCACGTGCGGGTGGAACGTGTAGGTGAGGATGCCGAAATCCGGCTGCACGCGCGTCATGTAGGTATAATCGTCGACGAAGTTCTCGAGCACGGCAGTGGCGTTCATCAAACCCTGCTGGATCGAGCCGTTCGGGTTGCGCATGTATTCGAAGTGCGGGAAGTCGTCGAGCGACCAGCTGATCGGCATCTCGAGCAGCGGTGTCGTGCGGCCGCGCACCATCGGCTTCAACAGCTCCACGACATCGCCCTGACGCGCGTAGTAGCAGTCGTAGTCGTGGCCCATCAGGGAGCTGTCGTACTTGATGCCGTGCTTCAGCAGCAGCTCGATCGAGTTGGGCGAGAGGTCCCACGCGGGCGACCGGTAGCCGCGCGCGGCCATGCCGCTGATGCGCTTGATCGATTCGTTGCCGCGTACGATCTCTTCTTCTTCCTCGGCCCGCTCCATCGTGACCGGCAGGCGATGAGTCCAGCCGTGATGGGCGAGCTCGTGACCGGCCTCGACATAGGGCATCACCGCCTCGGGCGAGGTGTCGATCGTGTGGCCGGGCGTGAAGAAGGTGCCCTTGATGTCGTACTTTTTCATCAGCGCGACCAGGCGCGGAATCACGACCATGTCGTACTCCCCGCGCGAGATCACCGTCGGCGAGGTGAGGCCGCGGGCGATGAAGCCCGACATGTGGTCATGATCGAAGGTAAGACAGACGATATGGCGCGGCATGTCGGGACTCCTCTGGATCAGGCTTTGACGATGAAGGGCTTGGCCTGCGCGTCGTACTCGGCATAGCCCAGCATGGCGCGCAGCTCCGGCGGCGGCAGCGCGGTCTTGGCCTCGGCCTCGCCCGCCTTCAGCGCCGCGAGGCCTGCCTTGATGCCGGCGGCGACGGGCGAGAGCATGCCGGTCGGATAGGTGCCGATCTTGAAGCCGAGCTTCAGCGCCTCGGTCTGCGACGGGCAGGCGCGCGGCGCGCCCGGCGACAGCACGGCAAACGACGGCTTGCCACCGGCCGCCGCGACGGCGCGCTTCACCTCGTCATCGTCTGCAGGCGAATCGAGGAACAGGATGTCGGCGCCTTCCTTCACATACATCTCGATGCGCGCCACGGCCTCGTCGATGCCCTGCGTCGGGCGGCAATCGGTGCGCGCCAGCACGCAGATGCCGGACTCCTTGGCGGCCTCGATGGCGGCCCGGATCTTCATCTGCGCCTCGTCGCGCGGCAGGCAGGGCTTGCCCGCGGCGGTGAGCGCGCGCGGCGTGATCTTGTCCTCGATCAGCACGGCGGCGGCGCCGGCGCGGCCGTAAGCCCGCACCGTGCGCTGGACGTTCATGGCATTGCCATAGCCATGATCGCCGTCGGCCAGCACCAGCAGGTCGGGCGCGGCGGCGTGGACCATGTTGAAGGAATCGAACATCTCACCGAACGAGAGGAGGTCGAGATCGGGGCCGCCCAGGCGGCTCGCCGCGACACAGGAGCCCGAGAGGAACGCCGTCTTGAAGCCTGCCGCCGCCGTCAGCTTGGCGGTGAGCCCGTCCCAGACCGCCGGCATCACGACGAGACCGGGTTCTTTCAGGTGGGCACGCAGGCGCTCGGGGGCGGTCATCAGGCAATTCCTCCGGGTTATTTTCGGCGTGGATAATAGCGGTTCGAGGCCTCTTCGCCACAGCGCTCGCTAGCATGCAATTTGCTACTCTCTGCCGGTGATATCCGTCATTACCCGATTGCTGCTGCGCCGCGCCCTGCTTGCGGTGCCGCTCGTCTTCGCCGTCGTGGCATTGACCTTCTTCTTCATCCGGCTGGCGCCAGGCGATCCGGCGCAAATTCTGGCAGGCGATGCGCCGACGGCGGAATTCCTGGCACAGGTCCGCGCCGAATACGGGCTCGACCGGCCGGTCTGGACGCAGTTCTTTGCTTTCCTCGGCAAGGCGCTCACCGGCGACTTCGGCACCTCGCTCTATACCAAACAGCCCGTCTTCACCGTCATCCTAGAGCGCTTTCCCGCGACTGTGCTGATGACAGGAACAGCCATGATCGTTGCCTCGATCATCGGCATCCTCGTCGGCGTCTCTTCCGCCAAGCGCGCGGGCTCGCATGCCGATACGCTGATCAGCGGCGCCTCGTTGCTGGGCTATTCGATGCCGGGCTTCTGGGTTGGCCAGCTGCTGGTGCTGCTGTTCGCGGTCTCGCTCGACTGGTTCCCGGCCACCGGCATGCAGGCCGCGCGCGCGAGCTATACCGGCTGGCGCCACATCCAGGACGTGGCCTGGCACATGGTGCTGCCGGTGACGACCCTGGCCGTGTTCCTGCTCACCATGATCGCGCGCTTCACCCGCGCCGCCATGATCGACGCGCTCGACCAGGATTACGTGCTGGTGGCCGAAGCCAAGGGCGCGTCGCGCAACCGCATCCTGTGGCATCACGCCTTCCGCAACGCCTGCGTGACGACGATCACCGTGATCGGCCTTGAATTCGGCGCGGTGCTGGCCGGCGCCGTCGTGGTCGAGATCGTGTTCGGTTGGCCGGGTCTCGGGCGGCTGTTCTACGACGCGATCTACCGCCGCGACTTTCCGCTGCTCACCGGGGCTTTCATGTTCTCCTCGCTGATCGTGATCGCGGTCAACACGGTGTCGGACGTTACGTGCGCCCTCCTTGATCCCCGGATCCGGCGATGAAGGACACCACGACGCTCAACTCTCCCTGGTTCGCGCCGGCATGGCTTGCGCGTTTCCTGGGCTCGCCGATCTCGACGATTGTGGGCACCTTGCTGGTCCTGATCACAGTCACGGGCGTGGTCTTCGCGCCGCTGATCACCCATGTCGATCCGATGGGCCTCAGCCCGGACACATTGCTCGAACCGTCTTGGGCGCATCCCATGGGCACCGACGATCTTGGCCGAGACGGGCTCGCGCGCGTACTCTATGGCGGTCGCGCGTCGCTGGTCATCGGCCTGTTCAGCGCAGCTTTGAGTGTGATCCTCGGCATGACCATCGGCATGGTCGCGGGCTTCTTCGGCGGCGCCATCGACGAAGTGTTGATGCGCATTACGGAGGGCTTCCAGATCCTGCCCAAGCTGCTGGTTGCCGTCGTCGTGGTGTCGCTGATCGGCAGCGGCCTCGCCAACGAAGTGCTGGTGATCGGCCTCCTAAGTTGGCCCGCCACAGCACGCGTGATCCGCGGCCGCGTGCAGGTGATTCGGCACGAGGAATTCATCGCCGCCGCCGAAATGTCCGGCGCCTCGTGGTTCCGCGTTCTCACGCGCCATGTCGCGCCCAATGTCTTTTCTTTCCTGCTGGTCAGCGCCTCCCTGCAGGTCGCCTCGGCGATCATGTCGGAATCGTTCCTGAGCTTCCTCGGTCTCGGCGATCCTGCACATCCAAGCTGGGGCCTCCTGTTGCAGCAGGGCCAGCTCTTCCTGAGCGAGGCCTGGTGGCTCACCACCTTCCCCGGCATCGCGCTCGCCATGACCATCCTTGGCCTCAACCTGCTGGGCGACGGCGTGAGCGGCAGCCGCATCGTCGCCGGGTCGCGGCGATGAGCGAGCCGGTCCTCTCGATCCGAGACTTGCACGTCTCCTTTCCGTCCGCGACGGTCGTGCAAGGCGTGAGTTTCGACGTCATGCCCGGCGAAATCGTCGGGGTAGTCGGCGAGTCGGGCTCAGGCAAATCGATGACGGCGCGCTCGGTGCTGCGGCTCCTGCCGAAAACGGCGCGACTTGGCGGCAGTATCCGCTTCCGCGGTCAGGAAGTGCTCGACATGTCGCCCGAGGAAATTCGGACCATGCGCGGCGCTCTGGTGTCGATGGTCTTCCAGGACCCGATGACGTCGTTCAATCCGGTGCTGCGCATCGGCGACCAGATCGCCGAGGCCATGACCCTGCACGGCCAGACCGACCGCAAGACGCTGCGCGAACGCGTATCGGCACTGTTGGCCTCCGTCGGCATCGGAAACCCGAAGGAGCGGGCGCGCGCCTATCCCCACGAATTCTCCGGCGGCATGCGCCAGCGGGCGCTCACTGCCATGGCGGTGGCCAACGGGCCGGCCCTGCTGATTGCCGACGAGCCCACGACCGCGCTCGACGTCACGGTTCAGGACCAGATCCTGCAGCTGATGCGCGACCTCAACGAGAAATCCGGCACGGCGATCCTGCTGATCACCCACAACATCGCCGTGGTCGCCAGCCTCTGCCAGCGGCTGATCGTCATGTATGCGGGCCGCGTCGTGGAAGACGGGCCGACCGACGTGGTGCTCACCGCACCGCGTCATCCCTACACCTGGTCGCTGCTGCAGTCCGTGCCGCGCCTCGATCGTGCGAGCGAACGGCTGGTCGCCATCAAGGGCCAGCCGCCCGATCCTGCCGAGCCGCTCGCAGGCTGC
>CAIMEE010000158.1 GCA_903839865.1 Enhydrobacter aerosaccus
CCGCCCGAGCTTTTGCCGGACATGATCGCCTTGATGGATCAGGGCGCCGACGTGGTCTACGGCCAGCGCCGGGTGCGCGAAGGCGAGAGCCTGTTCAAGCGCGCGACGGCGGCGGCCTTCTATCGCGTGATCGGCCGCCTGACCGACGTCGAGATCCCACCCGACGCCGGCGACTTCCGTCTGATGACGCGCCGCGTGCTCGACCTGTTGCTCGCCATGCCCGAGCGCCACCGCTTCATCCGCGGCATGGTGGCGTGGATCGGCGGCAAGCAGGTCCCGCTGCAATACGACCGCAAGGCGCGCGTCGCCGGCGAGACCAAGTATCCGCTGACCAAGATGGTGCGCTTCGCCATCGACGCGATCACTGCCTTCTCGGTGGTGCCGCTGATGGCCTCGATGACCATCGGCTGGATCATGGCAGCCGTTGGCTTCGCCTTCTTCGTCTATTCGATCATCGGCTTTGTGCTGGGCTACAACCTGCCGGGCTGGACGTCGCTGATGGCCGCGATCGGCCTGCTGGGCGGCATGCAATTCCTAATGCTGGGCATCATCGGCGCCTACCTCGGAAGACTCTACGATCAGAACAAGGGCCGGCCGCTGTTCATGATCCGCGACATAATCGGCGGCGATCGCAAGTGAGCGCCGAGTTCGATAAGCACGCGGCCTCGTATGACGGCGGCCTCGACAATCCCATCAAGCGGATGATGGGCGATTCGGCTGATCAGTTCATCGCCGTGAAAGCGCGCTGGCTGCTGCGACGCGAGCCCGGCCTGCGGACCGGCGGCCTGGCGATGCTCGACTATGGCTGTGGAGCCGGCGACCTGATGCGCGTGCTGGCGGGAATGGGGGCGAAGGCGTCGTACACCGGCTGCGACGTGTCGACCGGCATGCTGGCCGAGGTCGGCCGGCGCTGGCCGCAGGCGTTTGGTACCGCGCCCGCAACGGCAGTGCAGGAGGGGGCCCTCACGCCTTTCGCCGACGGCCAGTTCGACATCGCTACCATCAGCGCGGTGCTGCACCATGTGCCGGTCGAGGAACGCGCGGCGGTTTATGCCGAACTGGGCCGTGTCGTGAAGCCGGGCGGCCGCATCTACGTCTTCGAGCATAATCCGCGTAACCCGCTGGTGCGCTATGTCATCGCCCGTACGCCGATCGACGAGAATGCCATCCTGCTCGATGCCCGCGAGGTGCACGAAGGGCTGCTGGGCGCCGCACGCTACGAGCTCGAGACGGATTACCTGATGTTCATGCCGCCCGGCCTGGCTTTCCTCAGCCCGATCGACCGGGCACTGGCGTGGCTGCCGCTGGGCGCGCAATATGCGGTGGCGGCGCGTAAACCCGTCTAGACAGGGGAGCAGAGCGATGGACAAGGAGAAATTCGAAGCCGAGCTGAAGCGCGACGGCTATGAGGTGAGCCTCAGCACGACGCCGGGCGCCAAGGTGAATCCCGAGCATCATCATCCCTTCGACGTGCGCGCCCTCGTGCTGAAAGGCGCCATGAGCCTGACGCGTGATGGCAAGACGGACACCTACAAGGCCGGTGAGACCTTCTCGATGCCGCGCGGCTGCACGCATTTCGAGAGCTACGGTGATGGCGAGACCGTCACCCTGGTCGGACGCAAGCACTGATCTGATCTTGTGAAGCTGCCGGCGCAACTTTTTCTCGCCTTCGCGCTCTCCCTGCTGGCGTTGGTGGGGCTGATCGGCTGGCTGCAGAACGTCAACATCATCACCGGTAACGGCCTCTACAAGGCGATCGAAGCCGGGCCGTGGATTGCCGACTTTGGGCATGCCCGGCTGAACGACTCGAATTATCTCTACTTTCCTCTGTACGGCGCGCTCGCCCAACTGCTCGACCTGCTGGGCATCATGCGCGGCGTGGCTTTCAAGCAGTTCGCCTACCTCAACGCTTTCTTCGCCAGCCTCACGGTCGCCTGCCTCTACGCCTTCATCCATCGCCTGACGGGCAGCGTGGCTACCGCGATTTTGGCGACGCTTTTCCACTTCGGCACCGGCTTCTTCCTGCTGCTGGGCGTGATCAGCGAGGACATCATGCCGGGCTACTTCTTGATCCTGGTTTCGATGCTGCTGGCGGGGCTGTGGTTCGACCGGCCGACTTACCGGCAGATCGCGATCGTGAGCACGATCTTCACCTTCGGCTGGCTGGTCGAGTGGCGGCTGATGTTTCCAACTCTGCCGGCGTTTGGGCTTGCTCTGCTGCTGTCGCAGGGTGACTGGAAGGCGCGGGCACGACGTGTCGCGATGCTGATCGTCTCGGTTCTCGCAAGTGCGACCATCATCGAACTCTGCTGGCAGGGCCACAACGGGGCCCTCGGGCTGCCCGATCTGCTGTGGACGGGCAAAGGCGTCTCCAGCGGCTGGGGCGGCCTTTCCTGGGACAAGGCCTGGATGATGCTGTCGGGTGTCGGGAACTATTTCGTGATCCTGGGCGGCTTCGTCGATCCTCTGTCGGCGAAACGCGCGATGGCGCCGCTGCTGCTGTCGGTGGCGCTGCAACTCATGCTCTTTGTTGCTTGCGCCATCGTCCTCTGGCCCCGTCGCGACGACCGGCGGCTGCGGGCGACGGCGATCGTGTTTCTCGGCACCCTGGGCGCGGGCCAGGTGATGAATTTCTATGCCCAGCCGCAAGACCCGCAGATGCAGATCAACGTCATGCCGTGGCTGACGATTGCGTGGGCGTTGCTGGTCGGTGCGTTGCTGGCGCGCCGCCGCGCGGTGTGGCCGGTACTTGCGATCGTATCGCTTGCGCCGCTCGTGTGGAACGTAGGGGCGCTCTCGAAGTGGCGCGGCGGCGACACTGCGGCGCTGGCCGCAGTGTCGCCGCACTCGAGAAGGACCTGCCGCCCGATCGGACCGTCTACGTCTATTGGGGCTTCGAGCCGATCACGACCTGGCAGTTCATGCTGTGGAGCCAGACGCCCGACTGGGATGGCATCACGACGGTCGATCGCGCTCCGGCGCAGGCGCCGAAATTCAAGTGGATCTCGATCGACACCGGTGCGATCCGTCACCCCACGCGGTCCGCCGATGAGGATGCGCGCATCGTCAAGCACGACATCGACCTTGCTCTCGACCTCGGTTATCGCGTGGTGATCTCCAGCGTCTGGACATGGGACGTTGCCGAGTTCACCGGCCAGTTCGGCGGCTTGTCGGCGGCCAGCCATGCCCCCGCAATGCACGCCATGCTCCACGACAATTACGAGGCGACGCCCGTCTTCAGCGATCCGTTCACCGGCAGCTACTACGAGCTGAAGCCCAAATAGGCGCATTGACGGCGGCTTCCGGCACTCCTATATCGGCGGCGGGCCACGCTCCCCCACCGGAGTGCAATTCTTCTGTAAGGGAGAAGGAAATGTTGAAGCCGAATTTACGTCCGGCGTGCGCCGACTTTTCGTCGGGACCCTGCGCCAAACGTCCGGGATGGACACCGGAAGCCCTCAAAGACGCCGCCACCGGCCGCTCGCACCGATCCAAGCTCGGCAAGAAGAAGATTGTCGAGGCCGTCGATCGCACGCGCGCTGTATTGGGCATTCCCGCGGAGTATCGCATCGGCATCGTGCCGGCCTCGGACACCGGCGCGGTCGAGATGGCGTTGTGGTCGCTGCTCGGCGCCCGTCCTGTGGACATGCTGACTTGGGAGAGCTTTGGCGAAGGCTGGGTCACCGACGTGGTGAAGCAGCTCAAGCTCAAGGACGCGCGCACGCTCAAGGCCGGCTACGGCCAGATCGCCGATCTCCGCGCGGCCGACTGGAAGCATGACGTCGTCTTCACCTGGAACGGCACGACCTCGGGCGTGAAGGTGCCGAACGGCGACTGGATAGCCGACGACCGCGAAGGCCTAGCGATCTGCGACGCAACCTCCGCGGTCTTCGCCATGCAACTGCCCTGGCAGAAACTCGATGTCGTGACCTGGTCGTGGCAGAAGGTGATGGGCGGCGAGGGTGCGCACGGCATGCTGGTGCTGAGCCCGCGCGCCATCAAGCGCCTTGAGAGCTACGTGCCGGCCTGGCCGATGCCGAAGATCTTCCGTCTGACAGCCGGCGGAAAATTCTCCGAAGGCATCTTCAAGGGCGAGACGATCAACACGCCGTCGATGCTCTGTGTCGAGGATGCGATCGATGGCCTCAAGTGGGGCGAGAGCGTGGGCGGTCTGAAAGGGCTCGTCGCGCGCTCGACGGCCAACCTCGGCGTGCTCGAGAAGTTCGTGGCCGAGCGTAATTGGATCGCGTTCCTCGCGGCCGACAAGGAAGTGCGCTCGAACACCTCGGTGTGCCTCAACATCGTGGCCCCTTGGTTCACCGCGCTTGCTGCCGACAAGCAGGCGGCGGCCGCCAAGAAGATGGCCGATCTGCTCGAGACCGAGAAAGCCGGTTACGACGTCGGCTCCTATCGCGACGCCCCGCCCGGTCTGCGCATCTGGTGCGGCGCCACGGTCGAGAAGAGCGATCTCGAGGCGTTGTTGCCGTGGCTCGACTGGGCTTACGGCGAGATCGAACAGGAATTCGGCGCGAAAGCAGCCTGAGGAGTTACACAATGGCCAAGCCTAAAGTCCTCATCTCCGATGAGCTGTCTCCGCGCGCCGTCGAAATCTTCGCCGAGCGCGGGTGCGACGTCGATTTCAAGCCGGGCCTCAAGCCCGCCGAGCTGCGTGCGATCATCGGAAACTACGAAGGTCTCGCGATCCGCTCCGCCACCAAGGTGACGGCCGAGGTTCTGGCCGAGGCCAAGAAGCTCAAGGTCGTGGGACGGGCCGGCATCGGCGTCGACAATGTCGACATCAAGTCGGCGACCGCCCACGGCGTCGTCGTGATGAACACACCGTTCGGCAACGCCATCACTACCGCCGAACACGCCATCGCGCTGATGTTCGCCGTCGCGCGTCAGGTGCCCGAGGCCAATGCCTCGACCCAGGCCGGCAAGTGGGAAAAGAACCGCTTCATGGGCACCGAGCTCAGCTTCAAGACGCTGGGCCTGATCGGCTGCGGCAACATCGGCTCGATTGTGGCCGAGCGCGCGCTGGGCCTGAAGATGCGCGTGCTGGCCTACGACCCGTTCCTGAGCGACCAGCGCGCCGCCGAACTGGGAGTGGAGAAGGGTACGCTCGACCAGGTTCTGGCGCGCGCCGATTTCATCACGGTGCACACGCCGCTCACCGAGCAGACCAAGAACATCCTGTCCCGCGCCAATCTTATGAAGACTAAGAAGGGCGTGCGCATCGTCAACTGTGCGCGTGGCGGGCTGGTCGACGAGCTGGCCGTGCGCGACCTGCTGGTCTCGGGCCACATCGCGGGCGCGGGCTTCGACGTGTTCGTCGAGGAGCCGGCCAAGACCAACGTGCTGTTCGGCACGCCCAATCTCGTCTGCACGCCGCATCTCGGCGCTTCGACGCTGGAGGCGCAGGAGAACGTGGCGCTGCAGGTCGCCGAGCAGATGTCGGACTATCTGCTGACGGGCGCAGTGGTGAACTCGCTCAACATGCCCAACGTTTCGGCCGAGGATGCGCCCAAGCTCGCGCCCTACCTCGACCTCGCGGAGAAACTGGGCTCCTTCGCGGGCCAGCTCACCGACACCGACATCAAGGCGGTCTCGATCGAGTACGAAGGGCAGGTGGCCGCGCTCAACATCAAGCCGCTGACGCAGGTCGCGCTGATGGGCGTCCTGCGCCCGCAGCTCGACTCGGTGAACATGGTCAACGCACCCGCTGTCGCGCGCGAGCGCGGCATCGAGGTCGCCGAGGTCAAGCACGAGCGCGAGAGCGACTACAATTCGATGATCAAGGTCTCCGTCACCACGGAAAAGCAGACGCGCTCGGTGACCG
>CAIMEE010000159.1 GCA_903839865.1 Enhydrobacter aerosaccus
CACCCCCGCCGCCTCCGCCGCCGCCTCCACCACCGCCACCGCCGCATCCACCGCCGCCGCCGCCGCCGCCACCCCCGCCGCCGCCTCCGCCGCCGCCGCCCCCACCGTCGCCGCACTGACGGTGAGGGTTATCGGCACGGTCTAGCGGTTCGCCCGGGCGACAGCTGCGTTCAGCAGCAGGTTGGCGCCCGGGACCGAGCGTGCGAGTTCGATCGCCTCGTTCACGTTGTGGCTGATGCCTTCGAAGCAGGGCGTGAAGATCATCGCCGTGGGCGCCATCGTCGCCACGGCATAGGCATCGTGGCCGGCCTGGCTGCGCATCTCGCGATAGGGTAGGCCGAGTTCGTCGGCCGTCCTCTTCAGGAGCTCGATGCACTCGGGCGCGAACAACTCGCTGCCCCAGCTCCACCCCTCGACGACCTCGATATCGACATTGGCCTTCTTTGCCGACGCCACGATGGCTGCGTCGACGTCGGCGCGCATCGCCCGGAAGCGCACGGCATCGATGTGCCGGAAATCGATCGTGAGCTTGACCTGCTCGGCATAGGTACCGGCCAGGTTGGGGAAGCTTTCGATCCGCGTCGTCGTCGTGCGGCCTTCGTCGGCCGCGTAGGCCAGGCCGATGTCGTTGACCGCGGCGATCACATAGCCCGCACCGACCAGAGCGTTGCGCCGCATCGCCATTGGCGTGCCGCCGGCATGGCCGGTGTCGCCGCTGATCGTGAGCCGCAGCGCCTGGGTCTTGTAGCCGCCGACCACGATGCCGATGTCGCACCCTTCGCGGTCGAGCACCGGCGCCTGCTCGATGTGCAGCTCGAGATAGGCGTCGAACGCGCGCCCGACCGGCGCGGTGCCGGCATAGCCGATCTCGTCGAGCGCCTGCTCGACCGTGATGCCCGCATCGTCGGTGGTGGCCAGCACGCCCTCCAGGGAGATCACCTTGGCGAAGGCCATCGAGCCCATCATCGGCGGGTTGAAGCGCGCCCCCTCCTCGTTGGTCCAGCAGATCACCTCGATGCCGCGCTTGGTCGCAAGACCGCGATCGTTGAGCGTGCGCACGACCTCGAGGCCGCACAACACGCCCAGGATCCCGTCGTAGCGGCCGCCGCAGATCTGGGTGTCGAGATGGCTGCCGATCGCCACCGGCGGCAGCGACGGATCGGTGCCCGCGCGGCGGGCGAAGATATTGCCCAGCCGGTCGATCTCGACCGTACAGCCGGCCGTCCTGGCCCACTCGATGAACAGGTCGCGCATCTGCTTGTCCTCGGCCGACAAAGCCAGCCGGCGCAGGCCGACGTCACGGAAACGCCCGATCTCGGCCGAGCGTTCCAGACTGTCCCAGAGCCTTTCGGCATTTACCTCAAGTGCGTTGACGACCACGTGATGCTCCTCCGGGTTGAGACCTGATAGTCTAACCAAGAAGCATGCCACGCAGAGGAACCAGATCGATGCCCGACGTAACGCCCGCCCTGATGCCGGAACAGACACAAGACATCATGATCGACCAGCGCGTGTTCGACCTGTACGACGAATATTGCCACGGCCGCATCGACCGCCGCGCCTTCCTGAAGCAGGCCGCCGTCGTCGCGGGCGGGCTCGCGATGGCGCAGGCCCTGATGCCGCGTTACGCCAACGCCCAGACGATCTCCTTCACCGACGAGCGCATCAAGGCGACCTACGTGAACTACCCCTCGCCGGGCGGCAATTCCGGCACGATGCGAGGCTATCTCGTGCAGCCCGCCGGCAAGGGTCCGTTCCCCTCCGTGCTGGTGATCCACGAGAACCGCGGCCTCAATCCCTACATCGAGGACGTGGCCCGGCGTTTTGCGGTTGAAGGATTTCTGGCTCTCGCGCCGGACGGGCTGTTCCCGGTCGGCGGCTATCCCGGCAACGACGACGACGGCCGCGAACTCCAGGCCAAGCTCGACCAGGGCAAGCTGCGCACCGACATGCTGAACGGCGCCAGGTTCCTCAAGGCGCATGCCTTGTCGTCGGGGAAACTCGCCGCGACCGGCTTCTGCTGGGGCGGCGGCACGACCAACTATCTCGCCGTCATGCTGGGCGCCGACCTGAAGGCGGCAGCTCCTTATTACGGCGCCGCTCCCACGACGTCGGCCGTGGCCGACATCAAGGCGCCCCTGCTGGTCAACTACGCCGAGAACGACGACCGCATCAACAACATGTGGCCCGAGTTCGAGACCGCACTGAAGGCCGCCAAGGTTTCCTACGAGATGTACAAGTATCCCGGCACGCAGCACGGCTTCCACAACAACTCCACGCCGCGCTACCAGGAAGCCGCCGCCAAGCTCTCGTGGGAGCGCATGGTCGCGCACTTCAAGAAGAACACCGCGTAACTTCTTCCGCGGACACATGCAGGACTCTTTCACCGCGAGGGCCGGCGACTGGGCCGAGGTGCCCCGGCGGATTCGCGCCGGGCTGCACCTGCCTGAGCCGTGGGAGAGCCAGTTCGGCGGCTTGCGCCAGGCCTCGCCGGGGAAGTGCCTGGCCGTAGGCCAGCTCGGGCAATCGCTCGACGGCCGCATCGCCACGCTCTCGGGACACGCGCAATATATCAACGGCGCCGAGGGGCTTGCCCATCTGCACCGGCTGCGGGCCGTGGTCGATGCCGTGGTCGTGGGCGCGGGCACGGTGCGCGCGGACGATCCTCAGCTCACGGTACGCCATGTGTCAGGACCGAGCCCCGCGCGCGTCGTCATCGATCCGCGCGGTAGCCTGCCGGCCACAGCGCGCGCTTTTGCCGCCGACGGGATTCGCCGCCTCGCCATCACGCGCGAGGATGCGCCGCCGCCGCCCGCCGGTGTCGAGGCGCTGCGGCTTCCCCTGACGGACGGAATTTTTTCGCCATCGGCAATCCTCGACGCGCTGGCGGCGTTGGGCCTTCGCCGCGTGCTGATCGAGGGCGGCGCCTGGACGCTGTCGCATTTCCTGTCGGCCGGTTGTCTCCATCGCCTGCACGTCGTCGTGGCGCCGGTCATCATGGGGTCGGGGATCGCGGGCCTGACCCTGCCGCCGATCGACCGCATGAACGAAGCCTTGCGCGTGCCGATGCGCGCCCATTCCCTGGGCGACGAAGTGCTGTTCGACTGCGACTTGTCAGCTCACGCGCCCCAGCAGCGCGGCAAACCGGTTCCCTGAGTCTTCCCACGTCGGCAGGCCCGCGGCCGCAGCGCGCGCCCCCGCCGTCATCCTGACGCGCAGGTCGCGATCCGCGACCATATCGTGCAATGCCGAGGAGAGAGCCGTGACGTCGCCCGGCGGCACGAGCCGGCCGGCGGCGGCCGGCACGACTTCGGGGATCGCCCCGCCGGTCGTGCCGATCACCGGCAACCCATGGGCGATCGCTTCGGCATAGGCCATGCCGTAGCCTTCGTAGAGCGACGCCAGCACGAAAAGGTCGGCGCCCGCATAAAGTCGCGCCAGACGCTCAGCGGACACTACACCCACGCTCTCGATTCGATCCTGCAGCCGATGCCGCGCGATCGCCGAGTCGAGCCGTGCCACCGCGTCGGTATCGCGACCGCGATCTCCGACGATGGTCAGACGCCATGGCCGCGCGACCAGAGGCGCCAGCGCCGCGACCAGCAGGTCGAAGCCCTTGCGGGCAACGACGGCGCCGACGGCCAGGAGCTGAATGGACGTTCCATCGCTCCCCGCGGCAAACGGCGCGCGATCCGTGCCGGGCAGCACCACGTCGATGCGATCGGCCGGCACGCGAAAGTCGGCCGTCAGAAGGGCGGCGGTCGTGCGGCTCGTGGCGACCACCGACCGCGCCGCCGAAAGCGCGGTGCGCTCGCTGATCCGCAATCCGTCGATCTCGTCCGGCGTCGGCCCGGTCTCGAGCGCCAGCGGATGATGAACCAGCGCCACGACGGGACGGTCGCGCAACGCCATGGCCGCCTCCGGCAAGACGCCATAGGCCAGGCCATCGATCACGAGCGGCTGCGTGCCCGGTATTGCCGACAGGCGATCGAGCGCGGCCGCCTTCCGGGACGCGTCGGGACGTGGAAAGCCGCTCCCCAATCCGACGACGTCGACGTGCCACTCCAGCCGGCGCAGTTCGGCAATGATGCGACGATCGTAGCCGTAGCCGCCGCTCAGCGTGGCTATATCGCCGGGAATCGCGAACGTGACCCGCTTCACCCGATCGGCGCCTCGTACCAGGCCCGGGCGACGTGCGACTCCGAGACGGTGACGCGGATTGCCTTCAGTTCCGCGGCCTTGCGGCCCAATTGGCCGCCGCGCGCGGCATCGGCCAACCGGTCGTGGATGTGGCGGGTCAGAAACTCGGTCGTCGTGTTGCGGCCCTTGAACTCCGGCACGTCGTCGAGGTTCTTGTAGTTGAGCGGCCCCAGGATCGCCTTCAGCACCTCGTGCGCCCGGCCGATGTCGATCACGATGCCGTTGTCGTCGAGCGTGTCGGCGAGAAAGGCCGCATCGACCACGAAGGTGGCGCCATGCAGCGCCTGCGCCGGCCCGAACACCGCGCCCTTGAATGAATGTGCGATCATGATGTGGTCGCGGACTTCGACTGCGTGCACGGCAATACTCCTAGTAATCGATGCGTTGGCAAAGGATTCCGGCGCCCGGCCGCAGGATGCGCGGCAGCTCGGCGGGCAATGACTCGAACGTCACGGATGGTTCGATCAGGGCATCGAGCCTGTCGTCGTCGAGCAGGCTCAAGGCCTTTTCCAGACGGCGGCGATAACTCCACTCGCGGCGGTGCGACGGCGCCACCTGGCCCACCTGACTCGCGATCAATTTCAGCCGGCGGCTGTGGAAGGCGCCCCCGAGCGGCACCGCCACATCGGTATCGCCGTACCAGCTCAGCTCGAGCACCGTGGCCTCGTTGCCCGCGAGCGCCAGCGCGGTGGCGAGCCCCTGGGCGCTGGCGCTGGCGTGGACAACGAGTGCGCACTCGCCCGGCGCATCGGCCGGCGCCGCGAACCCGAGGCCGAGCGTCGAAGCGAGTGCCGCGCGCGCCGGATCGACGTCGACCAGGATGACATCGGCATCCCCCAGCCTGCGCAGGAGATAGCCGGTGAGCGCACCGACCACGCCGGCTCCCACGACCGCGACTTTTCCGAACGGACCGTCGCCCGCGTCCCACACCGCATTGAGGGCGGTTTCCATGTTGGCCGCGAGGATGGCGCGGTATGCCGGCACGGAGGACGGCACCGGCACGGCCGCCTCCCCAGGCACGTCGAACAGCGTCTGATGCGGGTGGAGCGTGAAGACCGTTGCGCCGTCGGCGACGCCGACCGTGGCGTAGCCATACTTCACCGGGAACGGAAAGGCCCCCGCCATGAACGGCGCGCGCATGCGCTGGAATTCCGACACAGGCACCCGGCCGGCGGCAATCAGCGACTCGGTCCCTCGGCTGATCGCGCCGTGAAGCGCGCGCACGCGGACGTGGCCCGCGCCCGCTGCGTCCAGGCGCTCGTCGCGAATCTCCGCCCGGCCCGCGCCGACGTACCACAAGGCCCGGCCGGTCTCGCTCAAGCCGAATTGATCCCGAAGTCCATGCATTACGCTATCATGCGCGCCCCGAGGAGCGCAGTCCTGACCGTCTTTCATCGCCGACTTGTGTTCTTCGCCCTGGTGACAGTGTCGATCGCGGTGCTGCTGCTGTTGGCCGTGCTCACCTTATCCGCCGGCGGCTTCGGCGGGCTCGATGGCTTGTTGCTCGTGCTGTTCACATTGACCACGCCCTGGGTCGTGGTCGGCTTCTGGAACGCCGCCATCGGCTTCGTCGTCATGCGCTTCACAAGCGACCCGATCGCGACGGTGATCCCTCAGGCGGCACGGCGGCACACGCCGCAAACCATCACCGCCTCCACCGCCCTCGTGATGTGCGTGCGCAACGAAGTGCCGGACCGCGTCGTGCGCAATCTCGGCGTCATGATGGACGACCTGGTACAGGCAGGCTGCGCCGACCGCTTCCATGTCTATGTGCTGAGCGACACCAGCCGGCCCGAGATCGCCGCCGCCGAAGAGCGGGCCTTCGGGGATTTGCAGCGGCAATGGCAGGGCCGCATCGCACTCACCTACCGCCGACGCGAGGCCAACACCGGCTTCAAGGCGGGCAACATCCGCGATTTCCTTGAACGCTGGGGCAACGGCCACGACTTCATGGTGACGCTCGATGCCGACAGCTTCGTTACCGCGCAGGCCCTGGCGCGGCTGGTCGGTGTTCTGCAGGACAATCCGGCGCTGGGCATCCTGCAGGCGCTGGTGATCGGCATGCCGTCGACCAGCGCCTTCGCGCGCATCTTCCAGTTCGGCATGCGTCTGGGCATGCGCTCCTGGACGATCGGCAGCGCCTGGTGGCAGGCCGATTGCGGCCCCTACTGGGGGCACAATGCCGCGATCCGCATCGCGCCGTTCAAGCAGCATTGCGCGATTGCGCCGCTGCCCGGTACGGGCGTCCTGCGCGGCGCCGTGCTGAGCCACGACCAGATCGAGGCTGCCCTGATGCGGCGCGCCGGCTACGAAGTGCGCGTGCTGCCCGAGGAAGATCTCGGCTGGGAAGAAAACCCGCCGACGCTGATCGAGTATCTGCGGCGCGATCAGCGCTGGCTGCAGGGCACGCTGCAATACGTCTTCTTCATCGGCCTGCCCGGCCTGAAGCCCACGAGCCGGTTCCAGCTCTTCTTCGCCATGCTGATGTTCCTGGGCTCGCCCGCCTGGATCGGGTTGATGCTGGTGGGCACGCTGGCGCTCGCAGGCGCATCGGCGACGGCCGACGTGCTCGATCCGCGTTACGGCACAGCGCTGTTGGCTGTGATCCTGTTCATGTGGTTCTCGGCCAAGATCGCGACCGTGATCGACGTGCTGGCGCGAACCGACCTGCGGCGCGGCTTCGGCGGTCCGTTGCGGTTCCTGACCAGCGTCGCGATCGAGACGGCGTTCTTCCTCCTCTTCTCGCCGATCGCCTGGGCGTGCCACACGATCTTCTTGGCCGGCCTGCCGTTCGGCCGCGTCGTCGGCTGGATCGGACAAACGCGCGACGACCACGCGATCGCCTGGTGGACCGCGGCGCGGCAGCTCTGGCCGCAGACACTGCTCGGTGGCAGCAGCCTTGTCGTCGCCGCGCTCCTGCAGCCCGCGGCACTGCCCTGGCTCTTCGTGCTACTCGCGGGCGGACTCGTGCTGGCGATCCCGCTCTGCGTGCTGACCTCGTGGCCCTGGCTCGGCCGCCTGTTCGCGCGCACGGGCGTCGGCCGCCTGCCCGAGGAGACCGCACCGCCGCCACTGCTGACGCGCCTGGGATTGCCGGCTCTCGACGAACGCTGAGGCCATCCGTTTCAAGCCGGTCAACGATATGTCGTCAGTAACGACCGTAATGCGCGATCCGCACGAACGCTTCTATGGTGGCTCGAGTACGCAAACCACAGGAGAGAGACATGTTGCACGCAACGGATTTGGGACGGTTATCGACGGTTTTCTTCGCCGACCCTGGCGACGAAAGTCCAGATTTTGCGGCATCGGACCGATTGGATAGCTCTCCCACCGTATATAAACGGTGAAAACCGTCCTACTTCACGCCGCCGGCGGAGAGTCCCTGCACGATCTCTTTCTGGATGACGATCGTGAGCACGATCACCGGCAGCATGACCACGATCGCGGCAGCGGCGAGCGGTCCCCAGGCGAAGCTCTCGAAGGTCAGCATGTTGTAGACCGCGACCGGCATGGTGCGCGTGGTTCGGCCCGCGAACACGGCGCCGAAGATGAAATTATTCCACGACGAGATGAAGGCCAGGATCGCGCCGACCACGATGCCGGGACGCGCGAGCGGAAGCGCCACGTACCGGAACGCCTGCCACAGGGTGGCGCCGTCGATGCGCGCGGCCTCCTCGAGCTCGTGCGGCTGGGTCTCGAAGAAGCCGATCATGATCCACACGATGATCGGGAGCGTGATCACCATGTGGGTGAGCGCGATCGGCCACACCGTGCCGATCAGGCCCAGCACCTGGAACATGGTAAACAGCGGGATGAGATACGAAAGACCGGGCGTCATGCGGCTGAGCAGCAGCACGCCCGCCATGCGATTGGCCTTGGCCTTGGCGATGCCGTATCCCGCCGGGACGCCCAGCAGCAGCGCGACCAGGGTCGCCGAGCCCGTGACCTGCACCGAATTCCAGAAGTAGAGGAACATCGGGCTTTCATCGAAGACCTTGATGAAATTGTCCCAGGTGGGCTCTTCTGGCCAGAACACCGGCGGCCAGGCGGTGTTGTCGATGTCGTACTTGAGCGACAGCGAGACCATCCAGAAGAAGACGAACAGGCACGGCGCCAGCAGCACGGCGACCGACAGCGCGAGCGCTGCCTTGTCGAAGGCCTTCTGCAGCTTGCGCTTGGTGCGATAACTGAGCGCCATCTATCAGTTCCACTTGGCCTTCTGGCGCGCCCACAAGAGCACCAGCGACAGCGCCACGATGATGGCGAAGAACACCACGACGACAGCCGAGGCGGTGCCGACCTGGTTGTAGGCAAAGGCCTGCGCGTAGAGATAGACGTTCATCGTCTCCGACGAGGTGCCCGGCCCGCCGTTGCAGATCACCCAGATCGTCTCGAAGGCCTTGAGCGCATCGATGGTGCGCATGATCAGCGCCACCACGAGGAACGGCAGCACCAGCGGATAGGTGATCTTCCAGAACATCTGCCACTGGCTGGCGCCGTCGATCAGGGCGGCCTCATAGGGCTCGGTCGGCAGCGATGCGAGCCCGCCCAGCACGATGATCATGCAGAACGGCGTCCACAGCCAGATCTCGACCAGGATCAGGCTCGGGATCACCGTGCCCGGCGAGAACACCCATTGCGACGGCGGCAGGCCGACCAGGCTCAGGAGATAGTTCAGCACGCCCAGCTGCGGATGGAACATCATCGTCCAGATCAGCGACACCGCCACCGGCGTCGCCATCATCGGCATGATGAAGAGCGTGCGGTAGAAGCCGCGGCCGCGAAACTTCTTGTGGAACACCAGCGCCGCCCAGGTGCCGAGCAGCATCGGCAGGAAGACCGCCAGCACGGTGAAGTAGAGCGTGTGGCCGACCGCTTCGAGGAAGCGCCGGTTGGTCGCCAGGTTCGTGTAGTTGTCGAACCACACGAACTTCGCTGCGCTGCCGATGTGCCAGTCCTGCAGGCTCATCCAGATCGTGAAGATCCACGGGAACACGATCAGCGCCGAGCTCACGATCAGCGCCGGCCAGATGAACATGAGATAGGGACGAAGGCGCCGTTCTCCCGACGCCTTCGTGGCCGTTATCCGTGCTCCCGCGGCGATGTCCCCGCCCGCCATACGCTACGCCCTCGCCTTCGCTTTAGCTCAGGCTTCGCTCTTGTCGATGACCGGCTGGAACTCGGCGGTGGCGCGCTTCAGCTCGGCGGCGGGATCGGCACCGGTCAGCATGTTGGTGAGCGCAGCACCGATGGTGTCGCGGAATTCCGTCACCGGCACGATCACCGGCAGGCCCGACATGCTGAGCGGCGCACAGCCAGCTGCGCAATCCGCCCATTCCTTGGGAATGCTGAGCGTGGAAAGAATCGCCGGATCCTTGAGCGGTGCCGACCTGAATGGCACACCGCCGCCGGTCTGCAGCATGCGGCCAGCCATGGTGCGGCCCGTCATCCACAGCATGGTGAAGAAGGCGGCCTCCTTGTGCTTGGCCTCCTTCGGAATCGCCATGGCGGTGCCGAACGTAACCGAGCCGTGGCCCTTGGGGCCCGCTGGCGGCACGCCGTAACCCACCTTGCCGACGACGCGGCTCTTCTGCTTGTCCTCGACCGGTGCGGCGAAGCCCGTGGCGTCGATCCACATCGCGGCCTTGCCCTGCATGAACAGGCCCTGCGCCTCGTTCCAGTTGAAGCCCACGACGCCCTGCGGCCCGTAGGACGACAGCAGTTTCTTGTAGTACTCGCCCGAGGCGATGGCTCGGGCGAGTCGGTGATCAGCTTGGTGCCCTTGATCGTCTCCTGGCCCCAGCCCGAGAGCAGCTGGGTCCACAGCACGACATTGGCGTTGCGCACGCCGCGGCCGACGAAGCCCGCGATGCCCGCGGCCGGATCGTGCAGCTTGGCGGCTGCCGCCATCATCTCGTCGAGCGTCTTGGGGAAGGCCACGCCCTTCTTCGCGAAGAGTTCCTTGTTGTAGTAGACCATGAAGTAGTCGCACAGGATCGGCAGCGCGTTGACCTTGCCGTCCGACGTCGTGGCCATCGCCATGCCGGTCTTGGAGATGTCGCCCAGCTCGTATTCGGCCGGCATCATCTGCGGGTCCTTGAGCCACGGCGTGAGGTCGAGCAGCCAGCCCGCCTTCTCGAACTGCCGCTTCTGGACGTGCATGGCGAAGTTGAAGACGTCGAACGACGGCTTGCCCGAGTTCAGCTCGATCGCCACCTTCTGGCGCGCCTGCTGCTCGGGGATGACCTCGATGCCGAGCGTAATGCCGGTCTGGTCGAGGAATTCCTTCTGGTACTTCTTCATGAGATCGGCGCGCGGGCCGGTCTCCATCAGCACCTCGACCGTCTGGCCCTTGAAGCGCTTCCAGTCGAAGGCGCCCTGGGCGTAGGCCGTGACGGTGTTGAGCATCGGGGCGCCGAGGCCGCCCAGCATGGCAGCACCCTGCAGCGCGCCGCGGCGCGTAATCGACAGCTTGGACATCGTGTTTCCTCCAGTTTCTGCTTTTGCCGAAGCGTAGAGGAACCGATGTGCGCCGTCACGAGTGTAAAACTGCTCCGAATTTCGCAAGACGCCTGCTAGGGTTTCCCCATGAAAACCAAGCTCCTCGGCCGTACCGGCGTCTCCGTCTCCGAACTCTGCTTCGGCACCATGTCCTTTGGCGGCGACGCCGACGAGACAACCTCCGCCGCGATGTACAAGGCCGTGCGCGACGCCGGCATCAACTTCTTCGACAGCGCCAACGAGTACAACAAGGGCAAGTCGGAGGAGATCCTGGGCCGCCTGGCGAAGGGGCATCGCGACGATCTCGTCATCACGACCAAGTGCTTCAATCCGATCCGCGAGGACGTGAACGCGCGCGGTGGTTCCCGCCGCCACATCGTGCAGGCCGTCGAGGCGAGCCTGAAGCGCCTGCAGACCGACCGCATCGACGTGCTGTTCATGCACCGCTACGACGTGGCGACTCCGATCGAGGAGACGATGCGCGCGCTCGAGGATCTGGTGCGCGCCGGCAAGGTGATCTACCCGGCCGTCAGCAACTGGTCGGCGTGGCAGACCCAGCGCGCCGTCGACATCCAGGAGCACAACAGCTGGTCGCGCCTGCAGGTTATCCAGCCGATGTACAACCTCGTGAAGCGTCAGGCCGAGGTCGAGCTGCTGCCGATGGCGGCGGCCAACGGCATCGGCTGCATCCCCTACAGCCCGGCCGCGGCCGGACTTCTGTCGGGCAAGTATTTCGGCCAAGCGACCGGCCGGCTCAAGACCAACAAGATGTACGAAGCACGCTACGGCGATGCCTGGATGTTCGAGGTCGCGGAGAAGTACACGGCCTTCTGCAAGGAAAAGGGCCTGCATCCGGTGAGCACGGCGATCGCCTGGGTGGGCACGCATCCGGCGGTGACCGCGCCGATCATCGGCGCGCGCAATGTCGAGCAGCTGAAGGATTCGCTGGCCTCGGTCGACATCAAGATGACCCCCGAACTGCGCGCCGAGATCGCCGATCTCAGCCGTACGCCGCCGCCTGCCACGGATCGCACCGAAGAGCTGAAGGTCGTGAAGGCGTAACCTTGCTGCGGGCTGTCGTACTCTTCGCGCTGCTGGCGCTCAGCGCGTGCGCCTCTGGGCCGTACGCGCCGCCGTCGACCACACCATCGACCACCACGGCAGTCGCCGCCGCGCGCGCCCAGCAGGTCGAGGAGTACATCGGCCCTTCCCAAAACGGCCTGCGCAGCGGCGAGGGAACCTACACCTGGGCAGACGGCCGCAAGTATGTCGGCACGTTCAGGCAGGGGCTACCCAACGGCCACGGCACTTACACGCTGGCCAACGGCGACACGTACGACGGCCAGTTCCGCGACAATCTCTGGGTCGAAGGCACCTACAGCTGGCGCGACGGCCGCCGGTATGTCGGCCCGTTCCGCGACAACAAGCCGAACGGCGTCGGCACCTACACCTGGCCCGATGGAAAGAAGTACGTCGGCGACTACCGCGACGGCCGCGCCGAAGGCAACGGCACCTACACTTGGCCGGACGGCCGCAAGTATACCGGCCAGATCCGTGACGAACTGCCAAACGGACACGGCACGATGCTGCTCGCCGACGGGCGACAGCAGACGGGAGAGTTTCGCAACGGCGACTATCTCGGCGCTCAGGGCGTTGTGCAGGCTGCCGCGGCCTCGGGAGAAGTGGCGCTGGAGCGGCGCGGCGGCACGTTCCTCGTGCCCGCGCTGCTGAACGATTCCGTGTCGCTCGACTTCTATCTCGACAGCGGCGCCGCCGACGTAAGCGTGCCGGTCGCCACCTTCGAGGCGCTGAAGCGGGCGGGCACGATCCGTCCCGAGGACATCATCGGCACGGAGAACTACCTGATGGCCAACGGCGCCAGCAACAAGGCGACGCTGTTCACGATCGGGTCGCTGAAAGTGGGCTCGACGGTGCTGACCAACGTGCGCGCCAGCGTCTCGACGCTCGCCGGTCCGCCGCTGCTCGGCATGAGCTTCCTCGGGCGCTTCTCGTCCTGGACGGTCGACAATCGCCGCAGCTTTCTGGTGCTCAGGTAACGGCAGACCAGATGGACGTCCGGCGCGTCCCCGTGATGCGCAGCACCAGGAAGCCGATGACGATGAGATTGAGCACGTTGAAGCCCGCGCTGATGCCGAAGGCCGGCGCGTAGTAGGCGAAGTGGTCGTAGAGCTTGCCGGCGAACCAGCTGCCGAAGGCCATGCCGCTCATCGCCGTGAACAGGGTGAGCGGGATGCGCCACGACGCCTCGCTGGCCGGAAATAGCTCGCGGATCGCGACGGCATAGGAGGGAATGATGCCGCTGAAGCCCAGCCCGAAGGCCGCGGAGATCGCGAACAGGCCGACCTCGTCCTGCGTGAGCAGGAAGCAGGCGATCGCGGTCGCCTGGCAGGCCGAGCCCACCATCACGGTGCGCAGGCCGCCGATGCGATCGGCCAGCGCGCCCCACATCTGGCGCGCGAGGAAGGCGCAGCCCAGCATCACCGAGAGCATCGCCGCGCCATGGGTCGCGCTGATCCCGATGTCGCCGCAGAACGCCACGATGTGCGCGGCCGGCACCGCCATCGGAATGCAGCAGCAGAAGCCCGCAATGCAGATCAGCGCCTGGACGAGATTGGGATGAAGGCCCGCGACGCGGTTGACGGTCGGCGCACCCGACGCATTTCTCGACGCCGCGGCCACGACCGGCGCCACGGGTGCGGGCTTCAGCAAAAGCGTGAGCGGCAGAACCAGGACCAGGACGACAGCGGCATAGCCCAGCATCACGGCCTGCCAGCCGACCGATGCGATCCCACGCTCGAAAATCGACGGCCAGACGACGCCGGCCACGTACTGCCCGGAGGAGATGAGCGCGATCGCGGCGCCTCGCCGGCGCTCGAACCATCGACTGACGTAGA
This sequence comes from Enhydrobacter aerosaccus, assembly GCA_903839865.1. GTDB lineage: Bacteria > Pseudomonadota > Alphaproteobacteria > Reyranellales > Reyranellaceae > Reyranella > Reyranella aerosaccus_A. The sequence continues at coordinate 13,617 of CAIMEE010000159.1, forward strand.
CCAGCAGCGGCGGATAGACGCCGCCATTGCCCAACAGGCCGAGCATCAACCCGTGACCGACATAGAGCGCCCAGATCGTACCAAGCGAGGAGAGTGCCAGTCCGCCCGCGATCATGACGGTGCCGATCGCGACCGTCGCGCGCACGCCGATGCGATCGGCGAGCCACCCCATGAAGATGCCGCCTGCGCCGGTGCCGACCCAGACCAGCGCGCCCGCAAGCGCCAGCAGCGAACGTCCGGTGCCGAGTTCAGCCTGCATCGTCTTCATGCCGACGACGATCACCAGCGGCGAGCCGTAGGTCACGGAGAGGATGGCAAGCGTCATCCACGCGGCATTCCACGACGTGCGGCTGTCGACTTGCTCAGAGCTCATGCAATTCGAGCCTATTTATTCCCGCCGCAGGCTGCCACGAGGGATTTAACATATAGGGAATGCAAATATATTGACAGGCCACTCGGCCTTGCACACGACCTGCAGCAGCTACTCGCGCCGAAGTGAAGGCGCGGCATCCACGCTCGCCGGACTTTGTCGTAGAGTGTCGTCCCCATGATCGCTCCTCTCAGCCTGTCGAACATTCTCACCGTACTCATGGCCGTCGCGTGCCTGTGGAGCATCGCGCCGCAAGCGCGCGGCGACGGCGTGAAGCTTTGGCGCGTGGCCGTGCCGCCGGGCTTCGCCACCGCGCAAGCGCTCGTGCTCCTCGCCGGTGTGTTCGACGCCACGTTCGTGCACGACGCGGAGTGGCTCGCTGGCGGAATGGTTGGCGCACTGCTCGGCAGGATGCGGGGCTGGGCGTTGTCCTTCGACATCGACCGCGCGCGCGGACTGATCAGGGTTCAGCCGTCGATCGACGTCCATCTCGCCGCGCTCGGTCTCGTCGTTCTGGCGGCGATCGATTTCACCTCGGCCAGCGTCGAGGAGGCCATCGTGGCGACCGATGTCGTGGCGGCGGGCGCCGCCTTCGTCGCGGGTTACCTCGGCTGCCGCGCACTGGCGATCGCCGTACGGGTCTCGCGCGCCGCGAACGCTAGGTCTTCGTCTTCGACGCCTGCAGGGACCAGCCTTCCGCCGTCCTGATTCGTTCGAAGCGCACCCCGAACGCCGTATCGAGGCGCTGATCGGCGATCAGCTCCGCCGCCGGCGCATCGGCTACGATCTTTCCCTCCACCAGGACGACCACACGCTCGAAGAAGCGGAACGCAAGATCGAGGTCGTGCACCACGACGACCGACAGGCGATCGCGGCCCCGCTCGGCCAGGGCCTCGATCACATCGAGACGATGGCGGATGTCGAGCGCCGCCGCCGGCTCATCGGCCAGGAGCACCGGCGGATCGGCGACCAGCACCATGGCCAGCAACACGCGCGCGCATTCGCCGCCTGAAAGGGTCGACCAGCGCCGACGCTCTAGTCCGGCCAGTTCGAAGCGGGCGATCGTCTTCGCGACGGCCTCCGCGCCCAGCTCCGGATTGCGCGCCGCGCCCAACCGCACCAGATCGCCGACTGCCAGGTCCCAGTGCGGTTCGAAATGCTGCGGCAGGAAGCCGATCATGCGCGCGCGCACCGCTCTCGGCAGTGACGCGAGGTCACCTGTTCCGATGCGCACGCGACCCGCCTGCGGCAGATCGAGACCAGCGAGAATCTTCAGCAAGGTCGACTTGCCGGCACCATTGGGACCGATCAACGCGACCGATCCCCGCTCACCGAAGGCAAGCGACAGATCGTCGAGCAGCGTCGCGGCGCCGCGCGTCACGCGCAGGTGATCGGCCGAGATCGCGGTCATGCCCGGAGCCTGCGCGCCAGCAACAGAATGAAGAATGGACCGCCCGCCACCGCGGTCACGAGCCCGAGCGGAATCTCGGCCGGCGGTAAAAGTGCCCGCGCGATCGCATCGGCCAGCGTCACCACGATGGCTCCCACCAGTGCCGACGCGGGCAACAGCGGCCGGTGCAGCGGCCCCACCAGCCAGCGCGCGATGTGAGGAGCGGCAAGGCCCACGAACGCCACGAGGCCGCCGAACGCCACGGCCGCCGCCACTACGACGGACCCGGCCAGCACCGCCAGCGCCACGAACCGCCGGACGTCGAGACCGAAGGACGCCGCCATCGTCTCGCCCAGTCCCAGAATGTCGAGCCGCCTTGCCAGCAGCGAAGCAAGGCCAAGGCAACCCAGCGACATCAGCGCCAGCCAGCCCAGCACGCCCCACGTCGGTGTTTGCACCCCGCCCAGCACCCAGCTCAACACGACCTGCAGGCTGACTGTCTCATCCGACAACGCGAGCATCGTGAAGGAGCGTAGCGCGCCCAGGATTGCGGCGACGGCAACTCCGGCCAACAGCAATCCCGCGGCGTCGACGGCGCCCGCGATGCGCGCGATCCCCAGCACCAGCACCGTGGCGCCCCAGGCGCCGGCAAAGGCAAGCACCGGCAGCAGCACCGACTGCGGCAAGGCCAGAGGCACGAGCAGCGCCACCGTGGCGCCCAGCGCCGCGCCGCCCGCGGAACCCAGCAGATAAGGTTCGGCGAGAGGATTGCGGAACACACCCTGGTAGATCGCGCCGCCTAGTCCCAGCAGCGCGCCGACCAGGGCCGCCGCCAGTACACGCGGCAGGCGCCAGTCGAACAACAGGCGGCTCCGCAGATCGCGATCGCCTTCGATCGCACGCCACAGATCGGCCGGCGTCGCCCAATCGTGCCCGGCACAGGCTCCCACGACGATGGCGACGGCCAGGGCAAGACCGAGCAACAGCCACGCTCTCATTTCGCGAAGGCCTCGGGGTGGAACAGCGCCGCCAGATGCTCGATGCCATCGAAAGTCCGCGGTCCCGGGATCAACAGCTCCACACGCGAGACGGCATGGGCTCGCTTGCCCTGGACGGCGCGCATCTCGGACCATCCGGGACGGCCAATCAGATCCGCGAGTCCCTGTCGCGTGCCGGCGAACAACAACACGTCGGGATCGGCCTGAAGGATCGCCTCAGGCGAGACTTGCGCCAGCGCGATCGTGCCCGGCAATCCGAAGCGGCCGCCGGCGCGCACGATCGCATCTCCGGTGTAAGTGCCTTCGCGCGCAACCAGCATCAGGCCGTTGCCGAGCTGGCCGGTGATCATGATGACTGTCGGCTTCGGGCGCCCGGCGACCCTCTCCTGCACCCTCGTCATGCGTGCTTCCAGTGCACTCACCATTTCGTTGCCGCGAGGCACGATGGCCGCGATTTTCGCGACCAGGCGAATGTTCGACAGGATTTCCGCGACGCTCCTTGTCAGCACGACCACGATCGGGATGCCAAGCCGCTCCATCGGGTCGATGAGCTGGTTTGCCGCCTGCCGCGACGGCGTGACGATCAGAAAATCCGGGTGAAGGTTGACGACGGCATCGACCGAAAATCCCAGCCGCCCGCCGACCAGGGGACGGTCGAGGATCTCCTTCGGGTAGCGCGTGTAGGCCTCGATGCCGACAACCCGGTTGGCGAGGCCGAGCGCCGTCACGATCTCGGTGTTGGATGCGAAGATGGGGATGATCCGCTGCGGCGGCGCCGCGAACATCACCGTCCGGTCAAGCGCATCACGGACGACGAGCGTTTCGGCCTGCGCCGACGGCACGAGGCCGAGCGCGCAGGCGAAAACAACCGCCAGCCGGCACATCAGAACCTGACTTGCGCGCCGATGATGAACTCTCGTCCCGGCATCGAGTTACCGCACGAGCCGTTCTGCGCCAGCTGGTTGTCGCCGCAGGGCACCTGGTTGAGGCCGATGAACTGCGGACTGTTGTTGATGTCGAAGATGTTGTTCAGCGCCCCGAAGAACTTCACACCTTTGTGGACCTCGATCTCGGCACGCGTATTCCATACCCAGAAGGCGTCCTTGCGATAGACCGTTGTATTACGCACCTGGCCCGGGAAGAGCAGCGGGTTCAGTGCCTCTTCGGTAGCGTACCACATCGGTCCGCGCAGCAGACCGATCAACTGGACGTTCCATGGCATCTTGGCATCGAGCTCGGCCCAGCGTGTGCCGATCGTAGCCTCGTACTGATACATGCGGGTGGCCTGGCTGGTGCCGGCCGTCACAATGTTGGCTCCGTAGTCGGTCATCTGCCAATTGTAGTAGCCGTTGCCGAAGACGGTCCAGCGGGTGCCCGGCGCGACCGGAAGACCGAGCGTGCGTTGTACGTCAGCCTCGCCCTGCATTTCGATGCCCTGGACGACGATGTTCGACGGGTTGTTCTGGTATTGCTGGACCACCACGCCGCCGGCCGAGGAGATCGTCTGGGCGGCAATGCGGTTGCCGATGACGTTCTGGAACACGACAAGGTCGAGGCGCGCGTCCTTGGTCGTGACCGTGCCACCAAACTCAACCTGCTGACTTGTCTCTGGGCTGAGGTTTGGATTGCCGAAGATCGTCGTGCCGATCGGTGTCGTCGTGAAATTGGACCCCAGTTCGGTTGCTGTCGGCGCGCGGAAGCCACTCGACGCGCCGACCCTGGCCGTTAGCCAGTCTTTGATTTGCAGGGTCGAGCCCGCGGTGTACGTCGTCGCAGTATAGTTCACCGAAGAGGGAACGAGCGTGGTCGCGAACGGTGTCTGCAGGGTGGTCGTCGTTCCATAGGTCTGGCGCACGCCGCCGCGGACTATCCAGCGGTCGAACAAAGTCTGCGCATCCTCGGCATAGAACGCCCAGACCTGATCGGTTTCATTGTTGTCTTGCGGGGAAAGCTGGGTGACCGCCGCACCACCGGCGCGAGCGCGCGTCGAGGTGATCCAACTCCGCTCCCAGTCGACGCCAACCAGCAATTCGTTTGTCGGAAGGATCTTGTAGCTCGGCTGAAAACGCACGCCCTCGATATCGAGCTGGCGCCGGTTGTAGTCGAGCGTAGTGCGGGCGGCTACCGCATTCAGGTTGCTGAACGGCGACGGATTGTTGAGGGCGTCGACGTCCTGGACGTAGTAGCCCTGAATGAAGAGGTGACCGCGGTTGTCCGGCGTCTTGCCGTTGTAGCTCACGTCGACCGACTGATTATAGCGCGTGTCGAAGGCAAAGATGTTCGAGCTCGAGCCACGAAAACCAGTGTCATAGACACCGTCGGTCCGGAAGGTCATGTCGACGCGATTGTCTGCGTCGATCTGGTAGCCCAGTGCGGCCGTGCCGCCTGCGCGGTTCCAGGCGGTATTCGACTCGTAGGCGCCACCGCCCACCTGGTGGTTGCCCTGACTGCCGCCCGCGAGGCCGAGATACCAGTCAAAGCCCTGGAAGGTGCCGCCCGACTGCGCTTTGCCCTGGATCAGGTTCCACGAACCGGTGCTCGCCTCGAGCAGGTTCCCGGGCGCCGTGCGCCCGGTCTTGAGGATGATGTTGACCACGCCGCCCATATTCGCGCTGCCATAGACGACCGAAGAAGGCCCGCGGACGATCTCGATGCGCTCGACATCGGCAACCGAAAGCTTGGAGATGTTGGCGGTGCCGCTGCGATGGCCGTTGACCAGGATCAGCACCTCGCTCTTGAAGTCGCGGCCCTGCCCTTCGGTCGCGGCGCCGCGGATATTGAGCAGGGTCTGGCCGGCCGTCCATTCGCTCATGAAGCCGACGGAGTTCTCGGCGAGAAGATCGGTGATCGATTTGGCCGAGGACTTCGTGATCTTGTCACCATCGATCACCTGGATCGTCCCCGCAATTTTTGTGACTTCCTCGGGCCGGCCGGTCGCCGTCACGACGATCTCTGGCAGGAGGCCGGGCGGCTTCTGCGCCGACGGAGCCTGGGCCTGCGCCGGAGCCTGCGTGGAATCTGGGGCCTGCTGGGCCATGACGGGCGACAGCGTGAAGATCGACGACAGTAGCGCGACGCCACCCACGCCAGCCGTGAGATGCGACTTCATCATGACTTCCCCCAAACAAACACAGCGGACTTTCTTGGAATGTTGAGCCTCAGGCCGGCAGCGTCGGGCTGCGCCTGCGCTGCGAGGTGAGCGGCGAGTTCGAAGCGGCGCCCGTCGGTCTTTGGCCAGCCCAGCCGGTCACAGAGATAGGCCGACAGCGCGCCCAGATCTCTTACGACGCCGGAGAACGTCCAGTCGGTGAAGGCGATGGCCTGTGGCCGCAGGTCCGGCGAGAGGCCGCGCAGGACGATATCGATACCCGGCGTCTCGTCCTCGCCATGCCACCTGGACGGCAGGCAACCCGCGAAGCAGAGGCCACGCGGTCCCGGGTGCGCCGGAACGACCCACACGACTGTGCGCCGGGCCCACGCCTGGCAGCGCGCGAGAAAGACCTCAGGATGTTCGAACAGCGCCGGCATGGTCGCGGCCAGCACGGTGTCGTGCGCGGCCGGGGCGACGTCGGCCGCCTCCCAGCCGCACGGCACGATGCGCGGCGGGCTGTGAAGCCGCTCCAGTCGCGCACGCATGGTCGGCGACGGCTCGATGGCACTCCATCCGGACCGGCGATCCTGCAATGCCGCGCCGAGCTGACCGCCGCCCGCGCCGACATCGAGCAGCACGCCGATCTCCGGCACGAGCCTGCGCACCACGGGAACGACCCGCGCGGCGTAATCGGACGTATCGATCGCCGCTGCATAGAGCTCCAGCGGATCGAAGTTTCGCCCTTGGGGGACAGGAAGAGTTGAAATCGACAACGACGGACTCGCGGCACAACATCCGTCACCGCGAACTGTAGTTGGCAGCGTCCCCTGCTCACGCAGGCAACATCGCCAAGATCTACACCAGGACACCCCGCCCAATGCGTTCGCGCGTGACCGCGGATTAGTGGCAGGTCTCCTGGCTTGCGGGTTGTCACTCTCGACCACCTTCCCAGAACCATACGGTTCCAGTGGCTTAACGGGTCGAAAGCTCGCCGCTCACAGTTGCGGGGGCAGCCGCGGTATTCACCGCGTTCCCTTTTGATCCCTTGCGGGAACCACTGCCGAATTTGTGGCAGTAGGTGTGCAGATCGTCAAGCGTTGTACTGCTGCCGTACCTGGGATTGTCGTTGGGCAATGCGAAAGCCCAGTCGAGCCGCACGCGTCGACACGGCTGCCTCGCTCGCCGCAGCCTTTCCTGAAAGTGTTTCGGGATCGCCGAAGCGCCGCAACAATTCCTGAAACGCGTCGTAACGACTCCTGTCGAAAGCCGTCGCGGCGCCCGATGCATGCTGCAGCGGATGCGGCGGAAACAGCCATAGCGCCGGCAACCAGCCCGGCGGAACCGGCACGGTCGCGGCGTGGCTGCGCCGGTGCTTCACCAGGTTCGGCCGCACATGCGTGTGCGGTCCATCGGGCGTCTTGCCGTCGGGCGGAGGGATCGGCTGGTAAACCTCGACGCGTGCCACCTTGCTGCGGAAGACACGATGCGGGCTCAGTGTAGGCATTTGCGCTGCGAGCCCGTTGCCATGCGCGAACAGTGGCTGGCCGCAGGCCTTGCGCAGCAGCTCGATCGCCGTCGGATCGGAGACGCGGACGCAGATATCCGATTGCGGCTTGCCGATGCCGAGGTCGAACAGGATCGCACCACGATCCTGCGGACGTATCGCTTCGGCATCGGGACCGAGTTCCGTCACCACCGTGCGCGCGCCCATTCGCGCAAGCTGTTGGGGCAGGCAAAGCGCGAGCCCCTGCCCCCATCCCTTTCCCGTCTTGCTCATCGTTTCGTAAGCGACGGGCCGGAGCTCCGGCACGACCTCGAGACGAAAGGCGCCCCGCGCTGTCGCTGCGCCGATCGCATCGCCTTGTGCGAAGGCGATTTCCTCGTCCGCATCGAAATGAAATTCGGCCAAAGCGCCGAAGCCGCCGCACACCCACGTCGCGTCGGGATCTCGCGCATAGGCGGCCAGCACGTCGCGCATCAGCGCTCGTACACCAGATCGCCAGTGTAGTGGCGCGTCTCCCAGTGATGGCGCTCGAGTTCGGGATCGAGATGTTCTTCCGCCGGCCAGCCGAGATCGAGATAGGCTACCAGGGTCCAGCCTGCCGGCACGTCGAGGGCGCACGTGACCTCGGCTGGATCGAAGATCGACACCCAGCCCATGCCGAGGCCCTGGGCGCGTGCCGCCAGCCACATCGTCTGCACGGCTGCCACGACCGAATAGCGCAGAGTTTCGGGCATCGTCTGGCGGCCGAGGCCGCTGCCGGTCAGGGTCGACTCGTCCGAGAAGACCGCGAGATGGATCGGAGCCTCCTTCAGCCCCGCGAGCTTCAAGCCCATGTAGTTCTTCCTCTGGTCGCCTTCGTAGCCGTGCAGTGCCTTTTCATTCGCCTTGGCGAAGCTCTCCCAGACAGCACGGCGCCGCTCGGCGGATTTCACCTTCACGAAACGCCACGGCTGACTCAAGCCCACCGACGGCGCGTGCGTGGCGATCTCGATCAGGTCGTCGAGCAGCTTCTCGTCGACCGGATCGGTCCGGAAGCGCCGGACGTCGCGCCGCCACAGAACGAGATCGCGGAACGTTGCCCGGAATGTCGCGTCGAACGGCAGGTGAAGCGGCGGCACTGGCCTGTCATTCGTCATGAACGTCCCCGGCCGATGGCGTGAAAGAACGTGCCGCTGACCGACCCGCGGCGCGCGCCGGCTTCGGCAACGACAGCGTTCGAGGCATCGCGGCAATCCACGAGTTTGTCGTCGCCGACGCTGAGCACTCGAGCATAGTGAAATTCATGGCCCAGGATCTCCGCGCCCGACTTTCCCAGCGCGCAGTCGGCGCCAAGCCGGGCCGCGCGATAGCCGAGATGCAGGCTGCGCCGGGCGAACGACGTCTCGACCCCCAGCAGGCCGGTCATGGCATGCCGCTTCCCGTCGCTGTCCTCGAGGCCCTGGCCCAAGACCATGTAGCCCCCACACTCGCCATGGATGGGCACGCCCTTGCTGGCCAGTACGCGAAGCCCCTGATGGAAACGCGTTGCGGCCGCGATCGTTCCGGCGTGAAGCTCGGGATAGCCACCCGGCAGCCACACGGCATCCGCGTCCGCGGCCGGCGCTTCGCCCCGAAGCGGCGCGAAAGAAAGGATCTCCGCGCCGCGCCCACGCCAGTGCTCGACGAGATGCGGATACATGAAGGAGAAGGCCTCATCGCCGGCGAGCGCCACACGCTGTCCCGGCGGATCGATGAACCCGGGGTGACCGGCGGCAACGACAGTCGACGGGCGTGCACTTGCCGCAACGGCATCGAGGTCGACGGACTCGCCCAGAACATCGGCGAGAAGGTCGAGCCGCCGCTCGAGGTCCGCCGTTTCGCCGGCCTGCACCAGGCCGAGATGGCGTTCCGGCAGAGTCAGACGCGGGTCGTGGGCGAGCGCGCCGAGCAGCGGGATGCCGATGCGCTCGAAAGCCGGTGCGATCAGCGACAGATGCCGCTCGCTTGCGACCCGGTTCAGGATCACGCCCGCGATCGCGACATCGGCGCGATAGGCTGCGCAACCCGCAGCGATCGCGGCAGCGGTCTCGGTCTGGCCTTTCACATCGAGCACCAAAACGACCGGCCAGCCCAACATGGCGGCCACATCGGCGGTGGCACCCCGTCCACCGACGCCGTCGAACAGACCCATTACGCCTTCGGCGATCGCGAGATCGGCCGCATGACCGCCGACCAATCCGCTTAACGTGCCGGCATCCATCGCCCAGCCGTCGAGGTTGAAGCTCGGCCGGCCCGTCGCGACATGATGAAAGGCGGGATCGATATAGTCAGGCCCACACTTGAAAGGCTGCACGGCAACGCCGCGCCGCGCGAAGGCCCGCATCAGGCCGAGCGCGACCGTCGTCTTGCCGGCGCCCGACCGGGTCGCCGCGATCACGACACCTCGGGTCATTGCCAGCCCACCATCGACGCCAGCAGCTGTTTGCGCAGGGCCGCAACGGCGCCGATCACGACGATGCACGGCGAGCCGACGCCTGACTTCGCCGCATCGGCCGCGAGCGTGCCGAGCCGGCTCTCGACGACCCGCTCGGCGCCGGTCGTCGCGGACTGGATCATCGCCGCAGGCGTGTCGGCGGCGAGGCCACCTTCCTCGAGCGCCTTTGCGATCTCGGCGAGCTGCGCCATCGGCATGTAGAGGATGATCGGCTGACCGAGCTTGGCGAGGGCTGTCCAATCGGCGGCCGACTGGCCGTCCTCGGCGCGATGGCCTGCCGCCAGCACGACCGCGTGGTTGGTCTCGCGCGTGGTCGCGGGAATGCCGGCAAGCGCCGCCGCAGCCAGGCCCGATGTCACGCCGGGAATCACGCGGAAGCGAATACCGGCAGCGCCGAGGGCTATCGCCTCCTCCCAGCCACGGCCGAACACGAAAGGATCGCCGCCCTTCAGCCGCAACACGCGACGGCCACGCCGCGCGCGTTCGATCAGCATCCCGTTGATTTCGTTCTGATGCGGCGATGGCCGCCCGCCGCGTTTGCCGGCGGGGATCAGCTCGGCATCCTTATGCTTCAGACCCAGCACGCGCGCATCGACCAGCGCGTCGTGCACGATGTCATCGGCGGTCGCGACCGCATGCAGCGCGAGCAAGGTCAGTAGCCGCGGATCGCCCGGACCAGCGCCTGCGAGCCAGACTTCGCCCGGCGGAAACTCAGGCATCGGCGGAAAGCCGGGAAGACTCACGCTCGCCCCCGGAACCGCCGCTGATAGGCCGCGTCGTAAAGGGCACTGTCGCGGAAGCCGGTTGCGGCCAGAACCTTGCCGACAAGAATCAACGCCGTGCGCTCGATCGGCGACTTCGCGACTTCCGCCGCGATCGTGGCCAGGGTGCCGCGCACGATCTTCTGGTCGGGCCAGGTCGCGCGGTAGACGATCGCGACCGGACACGCCGCACCGTAGAACGGCGTGAGATCGGCCACGACCTTGTCGAGGACATGGATCGACAGATGCACCGCCAGGGTGGCGCCGGTCGCGGCGAAAGCCTTGAGGTCCTCGGCCGCCGGCATCGCCGAGGCGCGACCCGATGTGCGCGTGAGCACGACCGACTGGGCCAGCTCCGGCAACGTCAGCTCCTGGCCCAGCACTGCCGCCGCCGCCGCGAACGACGGCACGCCCGGCGTCACAGTATAGGCGATGCCCTCAGCGTCGAGTTTCCGCAGCTGCTCACCCAGCGCACTCCAGATCGAGAGATCTCCGGAGTGAAGCCGCGCCACGTCTTGGCCCGCGTCGGTCGCGCGCTTGCACTCGGTAACGATCTCGTCGAGCGACATCGGTGCGGTATCGACAATGCGCGCACCCGGCGGGCAATGATCGAGCAGCGCCTTCGGCACCAGCGAGCCCGCATAGAGACACACTGGGCACCGCGCGATGAGATCGCGGCCGCGCACGGTGATCAGGTCCGCCGCACCCGGACCCGCGCCGATGAAATGGACGGTCATCGGCCCTCTCCGATGGCGATCGCGCAGGTGGCGCCCGCCGTCGCCACCCGCGTGCCGAGCAGGCGCGCGTTGCGGCCGGCGCCGACCAGCGCTGACGCTTCGGCGATCGACGGCACGCCCTTGGTCTCAAGCACTAGCTTGGAAGGTGTCAGCACCTGGCCCGACACGCGGTCCAGATCCTCCAAGGTGCAGGCGATCAGCTTCACCGACAGACGGCGGGCTGCCTCGAGAAACGCCGGCACCGTCGCCTTCTCCGATTCGGTGGCGATGGCCTCCAGCCGTTCCGCGGGCACGCGAAACATGTCGAGCGCCATGCGCACCACGCGCTCCAGTTCGTCGGCCTCGGTGTCCCGTCGGCTGCCCACGCCCGCCACGATCATGGCTTCCTCGCGCGCCACTGCACGATCGGTGCGGCCGGACGCCAGACGAAGACATTGCCGCTGCCCGCCTTGCCCGCTCGCGAGACATCGAGCCGCACGAGCTCGCCGCCGTAACGGCCGAAATACTCGATCAGGCGCGCCTCCGTTGCCAGCGACACGCCATTGGCCACCATCCTGCCGCCCGGCTTCAACGCCTCCCACGCGGCCTCGAACAGGCCGGGATTGGAGAGACCACCACCGATGAAGACGACGTCGGGTGCGGGTTGACCGGCAAACGTCTCAGGCGCGCGGCCCTCAACGATCTGCAAATCGGGTGCGCCAAGAGCCGCAGCATTGCGCGTGGCATGCCCGGCCCGTGTCGGATCGGCTTCGAAGCCGATCGCCCTCAACGACGGATGGCGCAAGAGCCATTCGATGGCGATGGAGCCACTGCCGAGACCGATATCCCACAGCAACTCGCCCTGCCGTGGCGCCAGGGCCGAGATCGTGGCAGCACGCACCTCGCGCTTGGTGAGCTGGCCATCGTTCTCGAACAGCGTGTCGTCGAGGCCCGGCGCGAGGCTCAGCACCGCAGACGACGGCGATGCAACGATTTCGAGGCCGATCGTGTTCAGCGCCGCAACGTCCTGGAGTTCGAAGCTCGCGGCGACCACGCGGCGGATCCTTTCCCGCTCGCCGCCCAGCGCTTCGCAGACGATCATCTCGGACTGGCCCAAGCCGCGCTCGACCAGCATTCTGGCGAGCTGGGCGGGCGTCTCGCCGTCCCATGTCAGCACGAGGATGCGGGCGCCGGGCTGGAGATAGCGGACGATGTTCTCCAGTGCGCGGCCGTGCACGCTCACCAGCGACGTGTGCTGCAGCGACCACCCAAGCCGTGACGCCGCGAGGCTGAAGGCCGAGGGCTGCGGCAGGCAGATCATCTCCTCTGCCGGCACCGACCGCATCATGAGGTCGCCGACACCGAAGTGAAACGGATCGCCGGAGGCCAGCACCGTCACCGGCCGGCCGCGGTACTTCGCGATCTCCGGCAACGCATCGCCGATCGGACTGGGCCAGGAAAGCTGGCGGCCATTGATCAGGCTGGCGGCGAGACCGAGATGACGCTTGCCGCCCACGACCAGCTCGGCCGACGAGACCAGCCGCTGCGCCATCGGCGAGAGGCCCGCGATCCCGTCCTCGCCGATGCCGACGATGGACAGCCAGCGCGTGCCCGTGCAGTTTGCGCCCTCAGTCATGCGCGTTCTCATTCTCGGCGGCACCACCGAAGCCTCGGCTCTGGCGAAACTGATCGCCGGCGATGCGCGCTTCGACGCCACCCTGTCGCTGGCCGGCCGCACGCTCGCGCCGCGTGCCCAGCCGATCGCGACGCGCACCGGTGGCTTCGGGGGCGCCGATGCCCTCGCGCAATGGCTGCGTGACCAGAAGATCGAGGCGGTGATCGACGCCACGCATCCCTACGCCGACCAGATTTCGGCCAATGCGATGGTCGCCTGCCGGCAGGCCCATGTGCCGCTCGCGTCGATCGTGCGGCCGCCATGGCAGCCCGTGCCCGGCGACAAATGGCACGGCGTGCCGAGCACCGAAGCTGCTGCGGCCGCCTTGGGATCGGCGCAACGGCGCGTGTTCCTCAGCCTTGGTCGCCAGGAGCTCTCGGCATTCACGGCGGCACCGCAACACAATTATCTCGCCCGTTCCGTCGACTTGCCGCAGGCCATCGCTCTGCCGCCCGACATTCGGTTCATCCTGGCGCGTGGTCCGTTCGCACAGGCCGCCGAAGAGAGGCTTCTCGCCGACGAGAACATCGACGTCATCGTGTCCAAGAACTCCGGGGGCGATGCGATCTATGCCAAGATCGCGGCGGCCCGAACGCTCGGCCTGCCCGTCGTGATGATCGAGCGGCCCGACAAACAGGCCGGGCATCCCCTGCCAAGTGCCGAAGAAGCGATGGCGTGGCTGGCTCACGAGAACCCCCGCTCGCCCCGCGGCGTGTAGATCCAGCGGCCAACCTGGCGCGTCGTGCTGGCGCCGATGATCACAAGGGTGCGCATGTCGGCCGTCGAGGCATCGGCGGCGCCCAGCGTCGTGCTGACGACCTTCGCTTCGGAGGTGCCGGCCGCCCGAATGAACAGCACCGGCGTCTCCGGCTTCTTCTTCGCCCGCAGCAACGCGAGCGCTTCGCCGAGCTGGCGTGGCCGCGCCTTCGATGCGGGATTGTAGAGTGCGATCACGAAATCCGCTTCCGCCGCCGCCGAGAGCCGCCGCTCGATCGTCGTCCAGGCCTTGAGATTGTCGGAGAGCGAAATCGCACAGAAGTCGCCTCCCAACGGCGCCCCCACTTCGGCGGCCGCCGCCAGCATTGCCGTCACGCCGGGCTCGACCCTGATGTCGAGCGTGCGCCACGCCGGATCGCCCGCCTCGACCGCCTCGAATACCGCCGCCGCCATGGCGAACACCCCGGGATCGCCACCCGAGACGACGGCCACCTGCTTACCCGATGCCGCAAGCGACAAGGCATGGCGCGCACGGTCGAGTTCGACCCGATTGTCGGAAGCGTGGCGGCACTGACCGGCGTGCACCGGCACGCGATCGAGATAGGGTCCGTAGCCCACGAGATCGGTCGCGCGCGCAAGCGCCGCCGACGTGGCCGGCGTCATCAATTCGACCTTGCCGGGCCCCGTGCCCACGATCACGAGCGAGCCGGTCATATGCGCCGTCCTTCGCCCGGGATCAGCACCATGCCGAAATAGGCGCCGCGTCCGTTGCCGCATTCCGCCAGCGGCAGGATGCGCTCGTCCTCCATCGTGCCGCGTTCGACATAGACCGCGCGCGACAACAGGCCCGCCTTCTCGACGGCGCGCCGCACCTTTGCGAGATTGCGGCCCACTTTCATGATCACCGCGGCATCGGTGAGACGCAGGCGCTCCACGAGTAGTTCTTCGCTCAGGGTGCCGGGCAACACCGCCAGCATGTCGTCACCCCAGGTGATCGGTGTCAGGGCGCGCGTCCAGCAGCCCGACATGCCGGTGACGCCGGGCACGACCTCGACTGGAAAATCCGTCGCGAGCCTCCGCCACATGTGCATGAAGGAGCCGTAGAAGAACGGATCGCCCTCGGCCAGCAGACCGACCGACTTGCCCTCTTTCAGCAGCGCGGCCAAACGCCCGGCCGCCTCGCGATAGAATGCGCCGATCGCGCCCTGGTACTCCGCGCCGTCGGCAGGCGCTTCTTCGGTTATCGGATATTCGAGGCGGGCCTCGGCCTGCGTCGAGGTCAGCAACGGCGAGACGATGCGCCGCGCGTTGCCCTGCATGCCCTTCTTGGCGAAGAAGGCCACGACATCCACGGCGCGCACGAGTCCCGCCGCGCGTAGGGTGAGATAGCGGACATCGCCGGGACCGACGCCGATCCCATAGAGCGTGCCCGCCTGCGCGGTGCCGGCCAAGGCGTCGAGGCTTGTCATTCGGTCTCGCTCGCCAGCGCGTTGACGGCGGCGACCGCCATTGCGCTGCCGCCCTTGCGGCCCTTCACGATCAAAAACGGCACGCGACTGTCCGCCGCCAGGGCGTCTTTCGACTCGGCGGCGCCTATGAAGCCGACCGGCAGGCCGATGACCGCAGCCGGTGCGGGCGCGCCGCCATCGAGCATATCCAGCAGGTGAAACAACGACGTCGGCGCATTGCCGATGGCCACGACCGCGCCGCCCAGCTTGTCGCGCCACAGCTCCATGGCCGCGGCGCTGCGGGTGTTGCCCATGTCGCGTGCGAGCGTGGCAACCTTCGGATCGTCGAGCGTGCAGACGATCTCGTTGCCCGTAAATGTATTATAAGCAGTGTAGGCATACATATTATATACCGGCACAAAATGGTTGTTCGAATCCTGGGTTTTGATCCGTTCTACTATAGATGTGTACGAATTCCCGTCCAGCGTCCTGTTTATGATACCCACACCCGGCATAATATGCAGTTTCCCGGCATTAAAATCGCCATCGGCATTAAATCCCTTTATCACCGGCG
>CAIMEE010000160.1 GCA_903839865.1 Enhydrobacter aerosaccus
CTGGGGGTGACTGAGCAGTACCCGTTCAATCTCCGCGGGATAGACGTTTTCGGCGCCCGTTTTGATGAGGTATTTTGCGCGATCGACGTAATCGTAGAGTCCGTCGGCACGTGCCGCAAACACATCTCCGAGGTGGAACCAGCCTCCTCCAAATTCCTGTGCATTGATGGCGGTAGCGTCCCAATAGCCACTGAAGACGGTGGGACCCCGGAGCGCCACTTCTCCCGGCTCGCCGGGGCGCACTTCTCGATCGTCGGCATCCACCAGCTTGAACAGATGCAGCGAATTCGGCGCCTTGGCGAGGCCACGCGGAATTTCGCCTATCGGGAAACGCGTCCCCGCGAACGGCAGCATGCCGGTCTCGGTGGATCCAAACGTATTCCAATAGGGGGCGTTGAAGGTGCGTGAGGTCTCGGCGACCAGCGCGGGACTGACTAAATCAGCGAGTGCCCCGACGATCCGGATGGGTGCTGGTTTTGCGCCACTGCGGCGCATGGCGTCGACCACCCGATCCATCATGCCGGGCAGCAGCACCAGCCACCATTGCGGGACGCGGCTCCCGAGCCAGACGATGCGTTCGATGTCTGCCCCGTCCACCACCTGCACGGTACCGCCCAGCGCCAGCACGTGCAAGGCGTGTTCGAGCGCCACCATATGGAAGAACGGCGCCCACGCGACAAAGCCGTCGCCGGCCCGCAATCCCCCATCGATTTGGCTGAGCGTGAAGCGCGCCCACTCCGCGCGGTGACTAATGCGTGCCGCTTTTGAATGCCCGGTGGTGCCGCTGGTATAGAGAATAATAAAGCCCGCCTCCGGATCAATCCGGGGCCATAAATTCGGCGCTGAGGCCTCGGCCAGGAGTGCTTCGTAAGCTTCGCCGAAGGCGATGATGACAGCCTCACTGACCGGCAATCCGGGTAGGAGCGCCGCGTGGCGCACGGACACGAACAACAGCGTGTGTTGGGTAATCGCGATGCAATGGGCGAGCTCCTCCACGGTGAAGCGCCAGTTGAGCGCGCACAGGATGGCGCCGCAGCGCGCCGCGGCCAGCGCGAGTTCAATGTATTCGAACCGATTCTCGGCGAGTACGGCAATTCGTGCGCCAGGTTCGATTCCCCGGCGAATTAACGCCGCGGCGAGTTGTGTCGCGCGGGCTTCCAGTTCGCGGTAGGAGCGAGTCCGCACCCCATCGTCGAGTGCAATGGCCTCTCCGCGGCGATGCGCAGTAGCCGAAATCAGGCGGCCCAGATCGATTGTACCCGCCACGGCGCTCGGATTATTCGACATGCGGGGCAAGGCAGGGGACGACGCGTAGGCCCGGTGGTACGTTCTCGACGCCGATTCGGCGATCGACCTCTTCATGCCAGTGATAAAGGCGTCGCTCCTGATAACTCAGCGGCACGCCACGAAAACCCGGCGAGGCGAGCGTCGCCTGCATGGGCACCGCAAATTCGATATCTTCCTGGACGATGCGATCGAAATTCTGGATGCGCATTTCCCATAACGGATCGCGCGGACCACCGCCCCAGTCAGGCGCGAACCAGAGCACTTCCAGTACGCTAGTGTCGACGCTTTTCGGCCAGAGCGTGACGGCCGGCATCCCGGTCGGCGCGATCGGCAGAATCAGGTTGGGGAACACGCTATAACTCGGGTTATGGTCACGCTCAATGGCTGTTGCACTCGCCATCTCGGGCATGCCGAGCGTACCCGGATCGATCCAGTTTTCACGACGGTTGGGGGAGAGCATGACCGAGTGCCCGTTCTGCCAGAGGTGAATGCTGGTGCCTTGATTATCAAAGATGCGATCGGAGGTTCGGGGATGTAGCAGTTTGAAGTGATACGCCTCCAGGAAATTGTCGATCAGAATTTTGACGTTGCATTTGACTTCGAACGCCTGTCGGTTGACCAGTCGCAAATCGTCAAGCGGCAGATGTGTCATGAAACGTGCGATGGGCGCGAGGAACGTCTCAAGCGGCTCGGTACCCGCGTCCTCGCACACGAAAATAAAATTTGCGAAGCGCGCACAGCGCACCGACACGAGTCCCCTGCTCGTCATTGCCTGATCGCCCCAGTCGCGACGTTCGGTGATCTCGCAAAGTTGCCCGCGGCGATCGTAACTCCAGCCATGATAGCCACACACGAGGCGCTGTCCGGCCTGCCC
>CAIMEE010000161.1 GCA_903839865.1 Enhydrobacter aerosaccus
ATTCGAGCGAGTTCGCGGGCGAGATCGAGCCCGCGCTGAAAGAGAAGCCGGTGAAGGCGTTGACCGTCGATGCCTTTCTTGCCGCGATGGAAAAGGCGTCCGACGCACTCGAGCCGGTGCTTGCGTCCCCCACCGACGATTGCTTCTGGCTCTATTCCTCAGGATCGACGGGACGTCCCAAAGGCGCGGTACACGCCCATCGCGATATGGTGGTGACCAGCGAACTCTACGGCGTGCGCGTGCTGGGCGTGAGCGCGGACGACATCTCCTATTCCGCGGCCAAGCTGTTCTTCGCCTACGGCATGGGCAACGCCATGACCTTCCCGCTGTGGACCGGCAGCACCGCGGTCCTCGACGACCGGCGGCCGACGCCCGACACGACCTTCGAGAACATCGAGCGCTACAGGCCCACGCTCTATTTCGGCGTGCCGACGCTCTACGCCGCGCTGCTGGTCGCGCTCGACGCCAGGCCGCGCAAGCTCGACAGCCTCCGCGCCTGCGTCTCGGCGGGCGAGCCGCTGCCGGCCGAGATCTTCCGGCGCTGGAAGGAGAAGACCGGCACGGTGATCCTGGACGGCATCGGTTCGACGGAGTGCCTGCACATCTTCATCGGCAACCGCCTCGACGATTATCGGCCGGGCACCAGCGGCAAACCCGTTCCGGGCTACGAAGCCCGCGTGCTCGACAACAACGGCAGGCCCGTGAAGCGAGGCGAAAGCGGTGCGCTCTGGATCCGCTCCGAATCAGGCGCACGTTACTACTGGAACAAGCCGGAGAAGACCGCCGAAACCATGGTCGACGGCTGGCTGAACACCGGCGACACCTATCGCGAGGATCCCGACGGCTATCTCGTCTACGAGGGCCGCAACGACGACATGCTCAAGGTGGGCGGCATCTGGTGCTCGCCGATCGAGATCGAGAGCTGCCTGATCATGCATGCCGCAGTGCTGGAAGCAGCCGTTGTCGGCCGTGCCGACTCAGACGATCTGGTCAAGCCGTATGCCATCGTGGTGCTGAAGCAGATCGGCACCGGCAACGACGCCCTGACCGACGAGCTGATGGCGCTCTGCAAGACGACGCTGGCGCCGTACAAGTATCCGCGCTGGGTAGAATACGTGTCCGAGCTGCCCAAGACCGCCACCGGCAAGATCCAGCGCTTCAAGCTGCGTGGCTGAACGCATTCGCTCCTTCCAGCCCACCGACGTGGAGGCAGGCTACGCCATCTCGCTGGCGACGGGCTTCGAGGGCGGCGATGCCTCGCATCTTTATCGCGACCCCAAGATGATGGGCCACATCTACTTCGCCCCCTACGCCCTGCTCGAGCCCGCGCTGGCATTCGTCGTCGAAGATGGCGACGGGGTCGCGGGCTTCGTGGTGGGCACGGCGGATACGGCTGCCTGGGAAGACCGGCTGGAGCGCGAGTGGTGGCCGTCGCTGCGGCGCCTCTACGCCGATCCGTCCGGCGTCCCGGCCGAGACTCGCACACCCGACCAGCGGCGCGCCTTCATGATCCATCATCGCACGCCAACGCCTGTCACCGTGGCGAAAGCCTATCCTGCTCATCTCCACATCAACCTGCTGCCCCGCGCCCAGGGGCGCGGCGTGGGATCGAAGCTGCTCGACACCTGGCTGGCGCGCGCGGACACCCGGTCCGTGCATGTCGGCGTCAACCGGGCGAACAAGGGTGCGGCCGTCTTCTGGGCCGGGCGGGGCTTCGAGGAACTGCCGATACCGGGCGAACGAATGCTCTGGATGGGCCGCGCGCCAAGCTCCGGGGCGGGATGACAGTTCTGGCATTTTCGGCTTCTATACAGACCAACTGAAAAGGGAGTGGGGCTCATGAAGAGCAAATTGTTAGGAACGGCGACGATTGCCGCGTTGGCGTTGGCACTGCAGCCGGCAATGGCGCAGGACAGCCTCAAGATCGGCTTCGTCAGCACGTTCTCCGGGTCGCAGGCCGCGATCGGCGAGGACATGCGCCGCTCGGTGGACTTGGCTGTGGAGCATCTGGGCGGCAAGATCGCCGGCAAGAAGATCGAGATCGTCTACGAGGACGACCAGTTCAAGCCTGACGTGGGCAAGGCGCGCTCCGAGAAGCTGGTGCAGCAGGACAAGGTGGCCTTCGTTGCGGGCTACATCTGGTCGAACGTGCTGCTCGCTTCCTACAAGACCGTGACCGAGGAAGGCGACACGATCCTGATCTCGTCGAACGCCGGCCCGTCGCAGATCGCGGGCGAAGGCTGCAACAAGAATTTCTTCTCGACCTCGTGGCAGAACGACCAGACGCCTATGGCGATGGGCGACTACCTCAACAGCAAGGGCGTGAAGAGCCTCTATGTCGTGGGCCCCAACTACGCCGCCGGCAAGGACATGCTCGCGGGCGTGAAGCGCTCGTACAAGGGCACGATCGCGGGCGAGGACTACACCAAGTGGCCCGACCAGCTCGACTTCTCGGCCGAGCTCACCAAGATCGCCGCCGCGAAGCCGGACGGCATCTTCATCTTCTATCCGGGTGCCCACGGCGTTCAGTTCGTGAAACAGTGGGTACAGGCAGGCCTCAACAAGACCGTGCCGCTCTACCAGGTGTTCTCGATCGACGCGATCACGCTGCCGCAGCAGGGCGACCTCGCGATCGGCACGCTGGGTGCCCAGGAATGGGTCAACGACCTGCCGAACGAGCAGAACAAGAAGTACGTCGCCGACTTCAAGAAAAAGTACAACGTGTACCCGTCCTACTACGGCGCGCAGAGCTACGACTCGATCATGCTGATCGCGTCGGCCGCCGAAGCGCTGAAGGGCGATCTCAGCAACAAGGACAAGGTCCGCGCCGAGATGAAGAAGGCCAACTTCAAGTCTCTGCGCGGCGACTTCAAGTTCGGCAACAACAACTTCCCGGTCCAGAACTTCTACATCCAGGAGACGGTGAAGGACTCAGCCGGCATGATGACGGTGAAGACCGTCGCCACGGCGGTGACCGCGGGCGTCGATCCCTACGCCGCCAAGTGCCCGATGAAGTGAGGCAAATCAGCCTGACGGGGGACGGGAGCGCGGCAACGCGCTCCCGTTTCGTTTAGGGTAGCGGCAACATGGACACCCTGCTGATCCAGATGCTGAACGGCGTGCAGCTCGGCCTGCTGATGTTCCTGCTCGCCGCCGGCCTGACGCTCACATTCGGCATCATGGATCTCGTGAACCTGGCGCACGGCTCGCTCTACATGATGGGCGCCTACCTCGCCTGGACTTTCATCGGCTGGACCGACTCCTTCGTGCTGGGCGTGCTGCTTGCGCTGCCCGCCACGTTCGTCCTCGGCATCGTGGTCGAGGCCGTCGTGGTCCGGCGGCTCTATGCGCGCGATCACCTCGACCAGGTGCTGGCGACCTTCGGCCTCATCCTGTTCTTCAACGAGCTGGTGCGCGCGGTCTGGGGACCGGCCGGCAAGAGCATCGCGGTGCCGCCGTTCCTGAGCCACACCATCGAGATCCTGCCCGGCGTGCCCTACCCCGCCTATCGCTTTGCGCTGATCGCGGTCGGCACCCTGGTGGCGATCCTGCTCGCCTGGCTGGTCGCACGCACGCGCATGGGCATGCTGATCCGCGCCGGCGCCTCGAACCGGCGCATGATCGCGGCACTGGGCGTCAATATCGAGCTGCTGTTCAGCCTGGTGTTCGGCCTCGGCGCGGTGTTCGCGGGTCTCGCCGGCATGATGGCCGCTCCCATCGGCTCGGTGAAGATCGGCATGGGCGACGACATATTGATCCTCGCCTTCGTGATCATCGTCATCGGCGGCATCGGCTCGATCAAGGGTGCGTTCATCGCCGCGATGATGGTGGGCCAGATCGATATCTTCGGCCGCAGTTATTTGCCCGACCTGCTCAAGACCTTCCTCAGCCCCGCCACCGCGTCGAGCGCCGCGCCCGCGATCTCGCAGATGCTGGTCTATCTCGTGATGGCCGGCGTGCTGGTGTGGCGGCCCACGGGCCTGTTCGGACAACGCTCGTGAAGGCGGGCTCATGATGGCGTCGTTGCGCACGCCGCGCGGGCTTCTGGCCGTTCTGCTGCTGGTTCTCTTCGCCGTCCTGCCGCTGCTGACGCAGGCGTTCGACCAGCGTTACCTGCTGTCGATCGGCACGCGCGTCGTCATCTGGTCGATCGCAGCGGTCAGCCTCAACATGATCCTGGGCTACGGCGGCCTGGTGAGCTTCGGCAATGCCGCCTTCTTCGGCATCGGCGGCTACGCCGTCGGTATATTGTCGGCGAGCGGCATCGCAAGCGGCTGGGTGCAGTGGCCGGTCGCAATCGCCGCCGCGGCCGCCTGGGCGGCGCTGATCGGCGCGCTGTCGCTCAGGACACGCGGCGTCTACTTCCTCATGATCACGCTCGCCTTCGCGCAGCTCGTCTACTGCGTGGCCGCCGGCCTCGAGGTCTATGGCGGCGACGACGGCCTCAACATCGGCCGCAGCCGCTTCCCCGGCCTGATCAACCTCGCCGACAAGGCCAGCTTCTACTGGCTGTGCCTTGCGCTGCTGCTCGCCACCCTGTGGTTCTGCGACCGCCTCGCCCGCTCGCGCTTCGGCTTCGTGCTGCGCGGCGCGCGCTCGAACGAGCAGCGCATGACGGCGCTGGGCTTCCCGGTGTTCCAGTACCGGCTGGTAGCCATGATCATCTCCGGCGCCTTCGGCGGCCTCAGCGGCGCGCTTCTGGCAAATGAGGGGGCGTACGTGTCTCCCGCCATGATGTCGTGGGTGAAGTCGGGCGATCTCATCGTCATGGTCGTGCTGGGTGGCATGGGCACGTTGCTCGGCCCCCTCTACGGCGCCATCGCCTTCTTCGTGCTCGAGGAGTCGCTGAAGCCGCTGATGGACCTCGCCCACAAGGGCTGGGGAGAATACTGGCAGATCGTGTTCGGGCCGATGCTGGTACTGGTGGCACTCTACGCCAGGGGCGGCATCGATTCCCTGCTGGGTCGCCGCCATGGTTGAGCCGCTGCTCTCCACACAAGGTCTCCTGAAGCGCTTCGGCGGCCTGCTGGCGACCGACAACGTGTCGATCGAGGTGCGGCCGGGCGAGATCCACGCCCTGATCGGCCCCAACGGCGCGGGCAAGACGACGTTGATCGGCCAGCTCACGGGGACGCTTGCGCCGGACAGCGGCACGATCCATTTCGCCGGCCGCGACGTGACGCGCCTGCCCACGCATGCGCGCGTTCGGCTGGGCCTCGCACGCTCGTTCCAGATCACGTCGGTGCTGCGCGAATTCACGGCGCTCGACAATGTGGCGCTGGCCGTCCAGGCGCATCAGGGCCACTCGTTCCGCTTCCTGGCCGACGCGCGCATCGACGAACGCCTGCGCGTGCCCGCCCGCGAAGGACTGGACGCCGTCGGCCTCGGCACTCGCGCCGATGCGCTCGCCTCCGCGCTCAGCCACGGCGAACAGCGTCAGCTCGAGATCGCCATGGCGCTGGCGGGCGATCCCAAGCTCCTGCTGCTCGACGAACCTATGGCGGGCATGGGCGCCGAGGAAAGCCAGCGCATGGTCGCACTGCTGCACGGGCTGAAGGGCCGGCGTGCCATGCTGCTGATCGAGCACGACATGGATGCGGTGTTCGCGCTCGCCGATCGCATCACGGTTCTGGTCTATGGCCGCGCCATCGCCTCGGGCACGCCCGACGAAATCCGCTCCCATCCTGAGGTGCGCCATGCCTATCTCGGCGACGAGGCCGCGTGATGCTGCGCGTAAAGAGCCTCGAGGCCTTCTACGGCGAAAGCCAGGTGCTGTTCGGTATGGAGTTCGGCGTCGACGCGGGCGAAGTCGTGACCCTGATGGGCCGCAACGGCATGGGCAAGACGACGACCGTGCATTCGATCATGGGCCTGCTGCCGGGACGGCGCGGCGTTGTGGAGTTCGAGGGCACGCGGGTCGATCACCTGCCCTCCTTCCGGATCGCGCGCCTGGGCTTCGGGCTGGTGCCCGAGGGCCGCCAGATCTTTCCCAACCTCTCGGTGCGCGAGAACCTCGTGGCTGCCGCCGCCAACCGCCGCGGCCGCGCATCCCCCTGGACCCTGCAGCGAGTCTTCGACTTCTTCCCGCGGCTCGCCGAGCGCCAGACCAACCGCGGTACACAGCTTTCGGGCGGCGAACAGCAGATGCTGGCCATCGGCCGAGCGCTGATGACGAACCCGAAGCTCCTGATCCTCGACGAGGCGACGGAGGGCCTGGCGCCGCTGATCCGGCAGGAAATCTGGGCATGCCTGCGGCGGCTCAAGGAAGAAGGCCAGGCGATCCTGGTGATCGACAAGACCGTGAGCGCACTCCTTCCGCTCGCAGACCGCCATCACATCGTCGAGAAAGGCCGCGTCGTCTGGTCCGGGACCTCGGCAGACCTGTCCGGGAACAGCGAACTCCAGCACAGGTATCTCGGCGTCTAGCTGCCGATCGCCTTCAGGATCTCCGCCGAACTCGTTACCCAGCCGAAGATGCCGCCCTGCGCCTTGATCATCTTGAGGCCCATTTCCTGGAACTCCGGAAAGTATGACCCGACACAGTCTTCAGGCACCAGGCAGTCGTAGCCACGGTCATTGGCTTCGCGGACGGTGGTGTTCACGCAGACTTCCGTGGTGACACCGGTCACCACGAGCTGGGTGATGCCGCGATGCTGCAGGATCGAATGGAGATCGGTGGCGTGGAACGCGCCCTTGCCCGGCTTGTCGATCACCGGCTCGCCGGGCGCGGGATAGAGTTCGGGAATGATGTCGTGGCCGGGCTCGCCACGCACCAGGATGCGGCCCATAGGACCCCTGTCGCCGATCGAGGTCTTGCTGCGGCCTCGGATCTTCTTCGAGGGCGGCAGGTCCGAGAGATCCGGCCGGTGGCCCTCGCGAGTATGCATCGCCAGCAGTCCCGCGGCGCGCCAGGCAGCCAGCAGCTTCCTGTTGGGCTCGATCGTGCGGCGCAGCTGCGAGACGTCGTTGCCCAGCATCTCACCGAAGCCCCCAGGCTCGAGGAAGTCGCGCTGCATGTCGATGATCAGCAGGGCGCATTCGGCCGGCTTCAGGTCGAACGCGTAGGGTTCGGCGGCGACGGCGGCGGGCTTGGGCGGCGAATTCGGCGGCATTTCGCAATTATAGGACGCAATCGCTGTGCCAGCGAAGCTCGTCCGTTGCGAAGCCCCGAGCCTCCGGGATAAAAGTTCCGATGCGTTTCAGCCTGCTCGCCGCCCTCCTTGCCGTCGCAACGCCCGCCTTCGGCCAGGGTCAGGTCAATGTCTACAACTGGTCGGACTATATCGATCCCGCCCAGCTCAAGGACTTCAGCAAGCAGACCGGCATCAAGGTCAACTACACGACCTACGATTCGAACGAGATCCTGGATGCCAAGCTGAAGAGCGGCCAGTCCGGCTACGACATCGTGGTGCCGACCGCCTCGCCCTTCTTCGTGCGCCAGATCGCGGCGAAGCTTTACCAGCCGCTCGACAAGCTGCGGCTCAGGAACTACCAAAATCTCGATGCCGACACGATGGCGCTGCTGGCCAAGTACGATATGGACAACCGGTACGGCATCCCCTGGATGTGGGGCACGATCGGCATCGGCTACAATGCGACCGAGATCCGCAAGCGCATGAACAATGCGCCGGTCGATTCGCTGCGCATGATCTTCGATCCCGCGACCGTGTCGCGCTTTACCGATTGCGGCGTGATGATCCTCGACAGCGCCACCGACGTGCTGCCGGCCGCGCTCAAGTACCTCCACCTCGACCCCGATTCGAAGAAGCCCGAAGATCTCGCGAAGGCCGCCAAGGTGGTGGAGGCGGTCCGGCCCTTTATCCGCAAGTTCCACTCGTCCGAGTACATCAACGCGCTCGCGGGCGGCGATATTTGCCTGGCCTTCGGTTACTCGGGCGACATCCTGCAGGCCAAGGACCGCGCGGCGGCGGCACCGGAGAAGCGCGTCATCAACTACAACGTACCGCACGAGGGCGCGATGGTGTGGATGGATGTCGCGGCGATCCCCAAGGGCGCGCCCAACGTCGACAACGCCTATCGCTTCCTCGACTTCATGCTCGATCCCAAGGTCGCGGCGGCCTCGAGCACGCTCACGAATTACGCCAACGGCAACGCCGCGGCGACCCCGCTGCTTGCCAAGTCGATGTCGGGCAACAAGTCGATCTATCCAAACGCGGATGCGCGCTCCCACTTTTACACCATCACCGCCGGCAATGCCGCGGAGGTGCGCGAGCGCACCCGCCTGTGGACGGCCATCAAGACGGGCCAATAAGAAGCCGGTAGGATGGGCGCGTGACCGCGCCGATCGTCAAAATCGAAGGTATCGCCAAAAGCTACGGCACCGTGCAGGCGGTGGCCGGCGTCGATCTCGCCATCGAGCGCGGCGAGCTGTTCGCGCTGCTGGGCGGGTCGGGCTGCGGCAAGACCACCCTGCTGCGCCTGCTGGCGGGGCTCGAGACACCAGACAGCGGCCGGATCGTCATCGACGGGCAGGACATGACCGGCGTGCCGGCGCACCGCCGGCCGGTCAACATGATGTTCCAGTCCTACGCGCTCTTCCCGCACATGAATGTGGCGGCGAACGTCGGCTACGGGCTACGGCGCGAGCGACGGCCTGCAGCAGAGATCCACCGGCGCGTAGCCGAGATTCTGGCTCTGGTTCAGCTCAAGGACTTGGGCACCCGCAAGCCGTCCCAACTCTCGGGTGGCCAGCGGCAACGCGTGGCGCTTGCCCGGGCCCTGATCAAGGAGCCGAAGCTCCTGCTCCTCGACGAGCCGCTCGCCGCGCTCGACCGCAAGCTGCGCGAGGGTACGCGCTTCGAGATGGTCCGCCTGCAGGAACAGCTCGGCCTCACCTTCGTGGTCGTGACGCACGACCAGGAGGAGGCGATGTCGATGGCCAGTCGCCTCGCCGTCATGAATGCAGGCCGCATCGTGCAGACCGGCACGCCGCACGATCTCTACGAGCGGCCCGCGACCCGCTTCGTGGCCGACTTCATCGGCGTCGCCAACATCCTCGAACTAGCGGGCAACCGCTGGATGGCATTGCGTCCGGAGAAGATCCGGCTCAGCGCCCAGCGCCCCGACACGGCGCATGCCGTTTCGGGCAAGATTATCGACATCGCCTACGAGGGCGATCGCTCGCTTTATCGCGTCATGACCGAGAGCCGGGGCGTGATGCTGGTCTCGACAACCAACGTCACCCGCACGCGCGACGGCTTTTTTCGCCGCGAGCAGAGCGTGTGGCTGGGCTGGAACGACGACTCGGGCCAGGTGCTCGATGAATAGAGCGCCTATGCGTGCCGTCATCGCCGTTCCTTATGCCTGGCTGGCGGTCTTCTTCCTGTTGCCGTTCGTTCTGGTGCTGGCGATTGCGCTGGGCACCAATGATCCCGACTCGGCGCCGCCGGTGGCGCTGGGCTTCAACCTCGGGAGTTTCGCGCGCCTCTTCACCGACAAGCTTTACGTCGCGGCGTGGCTCTCCTCGCTTCGCATCGCCGCAGTCTCGACGCTTGGCTGCCTGGCGCTGGGCTATCCCATGGCCTATGCCATCGCCCGCGCCAATCCAGAACGCCGGCCGTTGTTGCTGATGCTGGTCGTGCTGCCGTTCTGGACGTCGTTCCTGATCCGCGTCTACGCCTGGATCGGTTTGCTCTCCGAGAACGGCATGCTCAACCAGTTCCTGCGCTGGAGCGGGCTCAGCGATCACCCCGGCACGATCCTCGGCACCGAGTGGGCGGTGCATCTGGGAATCATCTACGCTTACCTCCCGTTCATGGTGCTGCCGCTCTATGCCACCCTGGAGAAGCTCGACATCAGCCTGCTCGAGGCGGCGTCCGACCTGGGCGCCAGGCCATTCGCGGCCTTCCTCACAATCACCCTGCCACTCTCGTTGCCGGGCATCATTGCGGGCTGCCTGCTGGTCTTCATTCCGGCGGTCGGCGAGTTCGTCATTCCCGACCTCTTGGGGGGGACACGTACCCTGATGATCGGCAAGGTGCTGTGGGACGAGTTCTTCACCAACTCCGACTGGCCCCTCGCCTCGGCCGTGGCGATCTGCCTGCTCGTGCTGTTGGTCGGGCCGATCGCGCTCTTCCAGCGCCAGCAGGCCAAATCCCTCGAGTCCGCGGAATGACGGGACGCCCGCCCTTCGCCCTGACAGTGCTGGCCTTCGGCTACGCCTTTCTCTATCTGCCGATCGTGCTGGTGATGGCCTATTCGTTCAACGAATCGAAGATGGTCACCGTCTGGGCAGGCTTCTCCTTCAAATGGTGGCGCGCCCTCCTCGAGAACGAGGACATGCTGGCCGCCGCGTGGCTGTCGCTGCAGATTGCCCTCACGAGCGCCACGCTCGCGGCCCTTCTGGGTCTCGCCGCGGGCTACGTACTGGCGCGCGTGCCCTCCTTCTTCGGCCGCACCCTGTTCGGCAGCCTGGTCATCGCGCCGATGGTCATGCCCGAGGTGGTGATGGGCATCTCGATGCTGCTGCTGTTCGTGGGCGCCAACCAGCTGATGGACGGCCCGCAATTCGGCTTCCTCACCATCACGATCGCGCACACGACTTTCTCGCTCGCCTTCGTGGCGATCGTCGTCCAGGCACGCCTCGCCGACTTCGACCACTCGCTCGAGGAAGCCGCGATGGATCTGGGCGCCACGCCCTGGGTGACGTTCCTGACGGTGACCCTGCCCCTGATCGCGCCGGCGATCGGCTCGGGCTGGCTGCTGGCCTTCACCCTGTCTCTCGACGACCTGATCATGACCCAGTTCGTGGCCGGCGCGCAGTCGCAGACCCTGCCGATGCTGGTCTATTCCAAGGTGCGGTTGGGCGTCGATCCGCAGATCAACGTGCTCGCCACAATTATCGTGTGCGTCGCCGCCGCCGCCCTTATCATTTCGGGACGCCTCACCAGAAGGCGATGAGGGGAAACGATGAAGCTCGGCCTGTCGATCGGCTACTCCCGCGCCCAGCTCGATATTCCGGTGAAGCTGATCCAGCGCGCCGAGGAACTGGGCTACGATTCGGTCTGGACCGCCGAGGCCTACGGCTCTGATGCCGTCACGCCGCTGGCCTACATCGCGGCGCTGACCAAACGCATCAAGCTCGGCACCGGCATCATGCAACTGGCCGCGCGCACACCCGCGAACGCCGCGATGTCGGCCGCCACGGTCGATGCGATGGCGGGCGGCGGGCGCTTCATCGCGGGCATCGGCGTCTCCGGTCCGCAGATCGTCGAAGGCTGGTACGGGCAGCCGTGGGGCAAGCCGTATTACCGCATGAAGGATTACGTCGCGATCATGCGCAAGATCTTCGCGCGCGAGGAGCCGGTCACGCACGAGGGCCGCGAGATCTCGCTGCCGTACAAGGGCGAAGGCTCGGCGGGATTGGCCAAGCCGCTGAAGTCGATCCTGCACATGAACCAGATCCCGATCTATCTCGCGACGGGCAGCGAGAGCACCGTGAAGCTCACCGCCGAGATCGCCGACGGCTGGCTGCCGATGGGCTTCATGCCGGGCGCGATGGACGAGTACCGGCCGTGGCTCGAAGAAGGCTTCAAGCGTGCCGGCAACGGCAAGGGCTTCCACAATTTCTCGATCCAGGGCTCGGTCCACGTCGAGGTCGAGGACGACGTGAAGGGCGCGCTGGCGAAGCTCAAGCCTGAGGTCGCGCTCTATGTCGGCGGCATGGGTCACAAGACGAAGAACTTCCATAACGACATCATGGTGCGCCGTGGCTTCGGCGACGCCGCCAGGCGCATCCAGGAGCTCTATCTCTCCAAGCACAAGGACGAGGCGATCGCCGCCGTGCCCGACGAGTGGGTCGACATGAAGTCGCTGGTCGGCCCGCCCGCGCGCATCAAGCAGCGCTTCCGGGCCTGGGAGGACAGCGGCGCCGATTCGCTCAGCGTCCGCTCGCGCCAGCCGGCGGCGATCGAGATCATGGCCGAGGCCGCCCGTCTCAACACCCCGCGCTAGCGAGAAAGTCTTCGTGATCGACACGAAGACGCGGCCGGCGCAGCAGTTGGTGTTGCCGCCCCCGAAGACTCGATGCTGCTGTCGGTATCGGCCAGCGTCAGGTCGAGACCGAAGGCCGAGGTTACGAGGCCCAGCTGCCAGTACCAATAGTCCGGACCCGGGATGCCGTACTGGAGGTAGCGCTCGACCGACAGGTTGCCCACCACGCCGTAAGCCTTGATGGAGACACTCTCGAACTTCCGCGGCACCGACAGCAGGAGGCGCTTGTTGAACTCCCAGCCGGCGTTGCCGAACGCTTTGGGGCGGAAGCGCAGCCGGCCATTCACCGCGAAGGGACCGAAGTCGTCGTCCACCGCGACGTTGAAGTCGCCATAGTCGTAGCCGAGTTCGGGCGAGAACCCGCGGTTGTTCACGCAGACATAGCCGAAGTCGAGCTTGAGGTCCTTGGTCGGCCGCATCTTCACGCCGCGGGTCGCCCAGCAGGTCCGGCGAGCGGTAATCGAGCGCCGGCTGGAAGGCGGGCTGCAGCGCATTGTTGGAAATACCGGCATAGGAATAGTCGGAGGTGACATTGGCATTGAAGGTGCCGCCGAACGGCGCGTGCCAGAACTCGGCTGCAGCCTTGTCGTCCGCCCGCGTGGCTGGGGCCAAGCCCATTGCACCCAAGGCAAGGACCATCGTCCCCTGCCCCGCAGAACGGTTACAGTTTGATGACGCTACCATTTGATGCGGTTTCTTTCTTCCCACTCCACTATGACCCGGAATTTTTCGAGGGGGACAGGCGTGGATCCGGATTTCGACTTTCTCAATCTGTTCAGCGGCGACGAGGACGTGGTCCGCCT
Source organism: Enhydrobacter aerosaccus (assembly GCA_903839865.1). GTDB lineage: Bacteria > Pseudomonadota > Alphaproteobacteria > Reyranellales > Reyranellaceae > Reyranella > Reyranella aerosaccus_A. The sequence continues at coordinate 12,816 of CAIMEE010000161.1, forward strand.
GGCGCCCGGTGAGAAACTGTTCGCCAAGGGCGATCCCGCCAAGACCATGTACGTGGTGCGGACCGGCGCCCTGCAGGTCCACGACGGCAATGTCATCTATGAAACCGTGGGACCGGGCGGCATCCTGGGCGAAATGGCGATCGTCGACGGCGCGCCGCGCAGCGCCGGCGTACGCGCCGAACACGCGAGCGAAGTGATCGCGATCGACCAGGCCCGCTTCCTGCGCATGGTCGAGCGGACGCCGTTCTTCGCCATCCGCATCATGCAGGTCCTGACCCGTAGCCTGCGCCATACCAACGAGCGCGTGAAGCTCACTTAAAGCGCCTTCGCCCATTTTTCCGACCAGCGGTGAAGCGGCAGGAAGAGCTTCAGCAGCTCCTGCCCGAGCACCGTAAGGCGATAACCCGCTTCAGGATCGAGTTCGACCAGCTTGGCCGCGCGCAGGTCGCGCAGCCGCGCATTGACGATGGTTGGGCTGGCGCCGCCGATCAGCTCCTGCAGTTCGCGAAACCGCCTGGGCTCCTCGCGCAGTTCCCAGACCAGGCGCAGCACCCAGCGCCGGCCCAGCAGATCGAGCAACGCCATGATCGGCCGGCCGGTCGTCGAGCCCCGCACCTTCTTCTTCACCATCTATTTCCCTCACCCACTATTACAGGATGTTACTACATTTTATGTAGCGCATCGTCCGGCACCGCTGCATAAACTGTAGCATGCCCCGCATCGAACCCGCCTCCCCGCCCTACGAACCCGCCATCGACGAAGCGCTCGGCCGCATCATGCCGCCCGGCCTCGATCCGCTGGTCCTGTTCCGCACCATGGCGCGCAATCCCCGCGTCTTCGCGAAAATGTTCGCGGGCGGCCTTCTGGACAAAGGTGCGATCAGCCTGCGCCAGCGCGAAGTCGTGATCGACCGTACGACGGCGCGGCTGGGCTGCGAGTACGAATGGGGCGTGCACATCGCGCTGTTCGCCGCGAAGGTGGGCTTCGGTCCCGCCGAGATTGCCGCCACCGTGCACGGCGCCGCCGATGCCGCGTGCTGGGCGGCCGACGAGCAGGCGCTGGTCGCCGTCGTCGACGATCTGGTCGACCGCCGCACCATCGGCGACGCGACATGGACGCGGGCGCACGAACATTTCGACGAGGCGCAGATGCTCGAGGTGATCGCGCTCGTGGGTTACTACCATACGATCAGTTTCCTCTGCCGCGGCCTCGACCTGCCGCCCGAGAGCTACGCCGCGCGCTTTCCTAACGCCTGAACGCACGGTCGAGCCCCAGCACCAGCAGCCCGGCGCACAGCCCCCAGAACGCCGAGCCGACGCCCAGCAGACTGATGCCCGAGACCGTCACGGCGAGCGTGGCGGCAGCGGCCAGGCGTTCCTTTTCCACGGCAAGCGCCGACCCCATGGCGCCGGCCGTCGAGCCCAGCAGCGCCGTGCCCGCCACGGTCATGAGCAGCGCCGGCGGCAGCGCGCCGAACAGCCCGACCAACGAGGCGCCGAACAGCGCGATCAGGCCCCAGAACAACGCGTAGAAAGGCCCGGCCTTCCAGCGTTGCGCGGGATCGGGATGCGCGTCGGGCCCGGTGCAGAGGGCGGCCGAGATGGCGGCGAGGTTGGACGTGTGCGCGCCCAGGAACGCCGTGCCCAGCGAGGCGACGCCGGTCACCGCCAGCACCGGCTGCGTCGGCGGGTGATAGCCCGACGCCCGCAGCACGGCGAAACCCGGAAGGTTCTGGGACGCCATGGTGACGAGATAGAGCGGCACACCGAGGCCGATCAGGGTGGCCACGTCCCACGCCGGCACGATGATCTCGAGATGGGAGAGGCCGAGCGGCGGGATCGGCTTCACCAGCCCAAGTGCCCACGCCAGCAGTCCGCCCGCGACCAGCACGACCAGCGAGGCCAGCGTCGGCACCAGCCCGCGTGCCACCAGGAACAGGACGATCAGCGGCAGGACCAGCAGCGGCTGCAGCGGCACCTGCTCGATCATCACGACGACCAGGTGCAGCAGGATACCGCCCAGCATGGCCGAGGCGATGCTGGGCGGGATCTTCTCGATCAGTTTCCCCAGCGGTCGGATCGCGGCCGTCAGCAGGATCAGCACGGCCGCCACGATGAAAGCACCGACGGCCGCGCGCAGCCCCGGCACCCCCTGGGTCGAGGCGATCAGCGCCGCGCCCGGCGTCGACCAGGCCGTGATGATCGGCATGCGATAGCGTACGGAGAGCACGAGGGCGCTCAGCGCCGTGGCGATGCCGAGGCCCGAGACCCACGAGCTTGCTTCTGCCGGCGTGGCGCCCACGGCCTGCGCCGCCGCCAGCACGACCGGCAAAGTGCCGCCCACGCCCGCGATCGTCGCGACCAGGGCCGCGGTGGCGACGGAGATCAGGCCTTTCATCGGGACCGCGAGCCTCCGGCTCGCTCGAGCGCGAGCCGGAG
>CAIMEE010000162.1 GCA_903839865.1 Enhydrobacter aerosaccus
GAAGCCCGCGGCCTTGGCCTGCGCGTTCATCGCTTCGACCGAGCTGTACTTGGGTAGGAACTTCTTGAGGTAGTGCGCCGGCGCATAAAGGCCGAGCTCTCGCTCTTCCGACTGAAGGCGAGACTGACCGCCGCCTACCGTGGTGTCGCCCGCCAGTTGGCTGGGAAACAGGAAATGCGGTTCGTCGAATTCGAAGGCGACGGTGGTCTCGTCGACCTTGACCAAGCGGCCCGGCTTTCCCTTGACCGAGAACTCCGCGGCGGGCGCTTTGATGAGATCCTTGTTCTGATACATGTCCTCGTACCAGAAGACGAAATCGTCGGCGGTGAACGGTGCGCCGTCGGACCACTTCATCCCCTTGCGCAGGAAGATCGTGGTGCGCTTGCCGTCCGGCGTCTGCTCCCAGCCTTTGGCGACGTTGGGCATGATCTTGGTACCGGTCACATCCCAGAACAGCAGCTTGTCGGCCGAGCGCAGGCGATTGCCGTTCTCGCTGTCGCCGGGGCCAAGGAAGCCGCGCCGCCAGGTGCCGCCGTACTTGCCGACGCTGCGCAGCGGCTTCAGCACCATCGGTTCGCTGGGCAGGCGCTCGGCGACCGCCGGCAGCTTGCCCGCTTTCACCAGGGCGGCCATGTCGGGCGCCTCCTGGAACTGCTTGGGCCATTGCGCCGCGTCGGTGACGAGGGTCGGGTTCTCGAGCTGGCCGACCAGGCCCGATTGGCTGAGGTCGGGTTGCTGCGCGGCGGCGGTGCTGGCCAGCAAGACGGCGAGGGCGACGATCGCGATCGGACGCATGGGGTTCCTCCTTGTTTTCTAGACGACACCGGCGAGCGTGAGCTCTTCGGCGCGATGACAGGCGCTGAAATTGCCCGGCGCGACCTCCCGCAGCGCCGGCAGTTCGACGCGGCAGCGGTCGACGGCGTGCGGACAGCGCGGATGAAACGCGCAGCCCGGCGGTGGGTTGGCCGGATCGGCCACCTCGCCCCGGGGCACGACAGCGCCGTCGCGCAGCGTGGGATCGGCTTTCGGCACGGCGGCCAGCAAAGCTTCCGTGTAGGGGTGGCGCGGCCGGCCGTAGAGGGACGTCGTAGGTGCCACCTCGACGATGCGGCCGACATACATCACCGCGACCCTGTCGCTGACATGGCGCACGACGCCCAGGTCGTGCGCGACGAATAGCATCGACAGGCCTAGCCGATCCTGCAGCTCGAGCAACAAGTTGATGATCTGGGCCTGCACCGAGACGTCGAGTGCCGACACCGGCTCGTCCGCCACCACCAATGTCGGATCGAGCGCCAAGGCGCGGGCGATGCCGATGCGCTGGCGCTGGCCGCCGCTGAAGGCGTGGGGAAAGCGCGTGCGGGCCGCGGGTAGCAGGCCGACCAGCTCGAGCAGTTCGCGCACGCGCGCCAGGCGCTGGGGGGCCGGCACGCCCGCCACCAGCAGCGGCTCGGCGATGATGTCGCCCACCATCATGCGCGGGTTCAGCGAGGCGTAGGGATCCTGGAAGATCATCTGGATGTGGCGACGCAAGGGCCGCAGGGATTTGCGCGAAAGCGGCGCCAGGTCGATCGTCGTACCGGGTTTGGGTGAGAAGTGGATCGCGCCGGAGGTCGGCGGCAAGGCGCGCAGGATACAGCGCGCGACGGTGGTCTTGCCGCAGCCGCTTTCGCCTACCAGCGCCAATGTCTCGCCGTGCGCGATCGAGAAGCTCACGTCCTGCACCGCGCGCACGCGGCCGGTCTCGCGTTGCAGTAGTCCGCTCTTGATCGGGAAGGACTTGCTGAGGCGATCGACGGTGAGGACGGTCATGCGCCCACCGCGGCATGGAAGCAGCTCGCGCCCTCCTGGTCGGGCAGGAGCGACGGTGGCATCTCAATGGCGCAGCGGCCGGCGATGACTTCAGGGCAGCGCGGGTGGAAGGCGCAGCCTGTCGGTCGCGACTCCGGATGCGGGACGGCGCCGCCGATGGTTGCCAGCCGCTCGCGCGGCACGGCACGGATGTTGGGCACCGAACGCAGCAGCGCGCGCGTATAGGGATGGCGCGGAGCCGCGAAGAGCTGCTGGACCGGGGCGAACTCGACGACCTTGCCGAGATACATCACGGCCACGTCGTCGGCCATCTGGGCGATCACGCCCATGTCGTGGGTGATCAGCATCAGGGCCATGGCCTTGGTGCGCTGCAGGCGGCGCAGCAGCGCCAGGATCTGCGCTTGCGTCGTGACGTCGAGCGCCGTTGTCGGCTCGTCGGCGATCAGGATCTCGGGGTCGGCCGCCAGGGCCAGCGCAATGCCGACCCGCTGGCGCAAGCCGCC
>CAIMEE010000163.1 GCA_903839865.1 Enhydrobacter aerosaccus
ATTCTCAGGGTAATCATGGCCAACGTCGAGATGCTTCAGGAGGATGAAAGCCTTCCATCCTCACATCGCGACATGCTCGATAGCATCGCCGCATCCGGCCAGCGCGCCGCGGAGATGACCCGCCGGCTGTTAGCCTTCTCGCGCAAGCAACGTTTGGAGCCTCAGCCCACCAACCTGAACGATCTGGTGGCCGGCATCGACAAGTTGCTTCGGCGCTCGCTCGGCGAGCAGATCGAGATCGAGGCGATTCTTTCGGACGATCTGTGGACCACCAACATTGATCGTTCTCAGCTTGAGGCTGCAGTCGTCAATCTGTGCGTCAACGCCCGCGATGCCATGCCGAATGGAGGACGCCTTCTGATCGAGACGAGGAACAGCGAACTCGATCATGAGTATGCCTCCTGGAATCCCGACGTTGTTCCGGGACAGTACGTCGAGTTGTCGGTCAGCGATACCGGCACCGGCATTCCGCCGGAGCTGCTGGGCAAAGTACTGGAACCGTTCTTCACGACCAAGGGCGTGGGTAAGGGAACGGGCCTCGGGCTCAGCATGGTCTACGGTTTCGTCAAGCAATCGAACGGCCACATCAAGATCTATAGCGAATTGGGACGAGGCACGACGATCCGCATGTACATGCCGCGCAGCGACGCGCTGGCTGAAGGGGAGGTTGTGAAGACCGCGGCCGCCACGCCGCGCGGCAGCGAACGCATTCTGCTAGTCGAGGATGACCGACAGGTGCGGGGTGCAGTGTCGACACAGTTGCGAAGTCTGGGTTACGCGGTAACCGAAACCGGCGGCGGGCAGGACGCGTTGGACCGCCTGGAGCGGGACGAGTCCTTCGATCTGATGCTGACGGATGTCGTCATGCCAGGTATCGACGGTCCGCAGTTGGCGAAGATTGTCGCCGAACGCTGGCCCCGAATGAAGGTGGTCTTCATGTCAGGCTACAGCGAGCACGCCGCGATCAGGCACAGCCGTGTCCCGGCCAACGCGCGCATCGTGTCCAAGCCTTTCCGCAAGATCGAGCTCGCAAGACAGATCCGCGAAGCGCTGGACCAAGTCTCACTTGGTGCTTCTCTAGAGTTTCGACAAACTGAATTTGGACTGGTGGAGTGACAAATGAACGAATTTGGTCTGCCCCCTGCAGGGATACCAGTTCGTGAGTCACAGCCCGGCCACGGGCTGGCGGCAAGATGGCTTCTGGTGCCGGTGGTCGGTGTCCGAGTGAAGAGTGAGGTCTGAACGCGTTGTAGTGTCGTCGCCAACTTTCGATCAGCACCTGGGCCTCGCGAAGCGTCGTGAACATCTCGCCGTTAAGCAGCTCGTCCCGGAGCTTCGAGTTGAAGCTCTCGCAGTAACCATTCTCCCAGGGACTGCCCGGCCCGACGAACAGATCGGTCAGGCGCCGCTATCAATAGTAACTCTGCTCAGAGATCCCAAGACCGCAACAGATCTTGCCGATCTTCTTGCCCTGGCTCAGCCGTACTTCGGCCTCACGCAGCATTCCGATCGCCTGCTCAGGCGTGTAGTCCTTTCGTGCCATTTCTCGCTCCTTCAAAGCTCAAAATAGCCGAAACTCTAACTCTCAGAGCGGTACCATTTCATGTAGGGCAGACCAGTATCCCGACCGCTTGCCCAGGCGTGTAAGGCATTGAATTTATTCGTACTTTCTTCAATAATCATCAAGTCAGATAGGCAAATTCGTATATCTCGTCCGATCGGTGGCCTATCTTTCGCAATAAACCCCTCTAGTTATTTCTGGAGATATGCAGAAATGCATATTAAAAAAGATAAATATTGTGTTAATATTTCACCATTACGGCACCTTCTAAGCCTTTGTTTTTAATTGAATCTGTATTTTCCAAAAGCAATTTGAGGTGGACCCATGAGGTTCCAAACCCCGTCGAGCATCGTCTCGGAGGAAGTCAGCGCCCACCGGAAGGCTGCTCAAGCGCAGGCGCTGTTGAGCGATGCGTTCGAATCCATGCCGGCTGGAGTCCTGCTGTTCGATCGCGAGGAACGCCTTGTGCAGCACAACACATGGTTCTTGCAACGCCATGCACTTGCCTCGTCTGGTGTGTTTACGTCAGGGACGAAGGCGGAAGACATTTTTCGGAAAATGGCGGCAGCCGTACCGACAAATGAAACGCAACTCGCGCAAGACGAATGGGTCATGCGACGGCTCGCTTATTTCCGTCAGCCGGTGGGTGTTCTCGAAATCGTGGGGTTCGACGGTCGCCGGTGGCAGATAACCGAGTCCCACACTTCCGACGGGGGCAGGCTCAGCCTGCACACCGATGTCACAGACCAGCGAACGCTGGAGGAGAGCATCAGGCGGAGCGAAAAAATGTCTGCGGTCGGCCAGCTGACAGGGGGGGTGGCGCACGACTTCAACAATATCCTGATGGTCATCATGGCCAACGTCGAAGCCCTCGAAGACGAGGAGAATCTCCATCCGTCCCTGCGCGAGATGACCAAAGGGATCGGTGAGGCCACCCAGCGCGCCGCCGAACTGACGCGCCAGCTGCTGGCATTTTCGCGCAAGCAACCATTGCGACCGCAAGTACTCGACGTGAACGATATGGTGGCGGGCACGGGTAAGCTGCTGCGCCGCACGCTGGGCGAGCAGGTCGAGATCGACTCCATCCTCACCGACGATCTATGGGAGGTCGAAGTCGACAGCGCCCAGCTCGAATCGGCCCTAGTTAATCTCAGCATCAATGCCCGCGACGCCATGCCCGGCGGCGGCCGCCTGCTGATCGAGACCAAAAACTCTAGTCTGGACGCAGACTATGTCGCCTGCAACCCGGACGTCGCTGAGGGCGACTATATGATGCTCGCCGTCACCGACACCGGCAGTGGCATGCCGCCTGACGTGATAGCCAAGGTGTTCGAGCCTTTCTTCACCACCAAGGAGGTCGGCAAGGGGACCGGTCTCGGCCTCAGCATGGTCTACGGCTTCATCAAGCAATCCAATGGTCACATCAAGATCTACAGTGAGGTTGGCCACGGCACGACGATCAAGATCTACCTGCCCAGGTTTCGGAGAACAGAGATACAGGAGGTGGTGCAGCAGGCTCCGCCCATGTCCGGAGGCACTGGACGGGTTCTGGTCGTCGAGGACGACGCGCCGGTCCGCGCCAGCGTCGTTCGCCAGCTGGCGAGCCTGGGCTACGAGGTCGCGGAAGCGGTCGACGGTGCGTCGGGCCTCGCGGCCTTCGAGTCCGCCACTCGGCCCTACGATCTCCTGCTGACCGACGTCATCATGCCCGGCCCGCTGAATGGCAGGGCCTTGGCCGACGAGGTGGCGCGCCGGTGGCCAAAGACCCCGGTCGTGTTCATGTCGGGCTACACCGAAGACGCCATCATCCACCACGGCCGGCTCGACGCCGGCGTGCTGCTGCTGAGCAAGCCGTTCCGCAAGCGCGACCTGGCCCTGATCGTCAAGTCGGCCATAGACAACGCGGAGCTATCGCAAGAAGTTGGTGACGGCTGGATTTGTCAGGCGGCAGCGGCGCCGGCGGCGGTTACGATCTGATGGTCGTTCGCCTTGTTGGCGACCTCCTGTCTCTGCCGGACATAGTTTGCGGCAGGGACAGGAGCAGGTCACCTACGTTCAGGTCGCCAGCGCCGCCCGAACAGTGCTAGCCAGCTCGGCTTTGCGATAAGGCTTGCGCAGGACACTTACGCCCAGCGACTGCTCCTTGAACGCGTCGACCTCACCGCCAGTAAAACCCGAGGTCAACAGGATCTTAATATTCGGCCATCGCCGATGTACCAGCTTCGCCAGACCATAGCCGTCGAGCTCGCCGGGCATGACAATGTCACTGAACACGAGGTCGATGCCGTCGCCTTCGCGCTCGAGCAGGATGACAGCCGTGGCGCCGCTCTCCGCCTCGACCACGCCATAGCCGAGCGAAACCAGTTGCTCAGCGACCGTCGTGCGCACAAGCTCGTTGTCATCGACGACGAGGATGCGCTTGCTGTGGCTGGCCGATGCCGGGGCTTTCGCCTGTCCGGAGGTTGCGACGAGGGCGACAGCCGCGCGCGGCAGATAGATGCGCACGGTGGTGCCCCGTCCGACCTCACTGGTCATGCGGATGATCCCCCCGGATTGAACCACGAAGCCATGCACCGTGCTGAGACCCAGGCCCGCACCGTGGCTCGCCCCCTTGGTGCTGAAGAACGGCTCAAAGGCCTGAGCCAGGATCTCCGGCTTCATACCCGAGCCGGTATCGCGGACTTCGATCAGAACAGGATCGGCCGTCAGGGCATCGTCGCTACCGGCCGATAGATTACGCAGCGCGATGGTGATCGTGCCGCCGCCTGGCATGGCCTCCTTGGCATTGTTGGCCAGGGCGAGAATGGCGCTTTCGATCTGCTCGGAATCAACGTTGACCGGCCAGAGGTCTGGTGGGATGGCGCATTCGATGGCGATCTTCTCGCCGAAGGTGCCCATCAGGGGAGCCATGGCCTTGGTGACGGACCCGCCCATGTCGACCATGCGGGGCGCGAGCGGCTGGCGCTGTGAAAAAGCAAGCAGACTGTGCGTCAGCGAGGCGCCGCGCTCGACACCGGCCAGCGCACCGGCAATCAGCTTCGTTGCCTCGGGGTCGGCATGTGGGATTTCGGCCAGCATGTCGAGGTTGCCCATGATGACCGCGAAATAGTTGTTGAGGTCATGCGCCAGGCCACCGGTCAGACGGCCAATTGCCTCCATCCGCTGGGACGTGCGCCGCTGTTCCTCGATCTTGGTCTGCTCGGTGATGTCGGTACCAACGGTGATGATTCCGCCGCTCCGCGTCGGATGATCGGATATTTGCAACACGCGGCCGTTGGGGAAGCGTCGCACGGTCACGGTGCCGTCGGCGCGCTTGTGCTGGGCGACGCGCTCGGCGATGACCTGCTCCTTGGTCTGGCCTGACGGCAGGATCGCCTCGCCGATGTCGACGATGCTGCGCGTGCCCTGCTCAAAGGTCCGGCCGGTCACGAAGATCTTGTCGGCGTTCGGATATAGCTCATAGAAAGGACGGGTGGTCAGCACAAGTCGCCCGTCGCGGTCGTAGAGCGTCAATCCATAATTGATGCTGTCGGCTGCGTCGGAGAGGATGTCGCGCGCACGAGCCAGCTCCAGCTCCGCCGACTTGCGGTCAGTGATGTCG
>CAIMEE010000164.1 GCA_903839865.1 Enhydrobacter aerosaccus
CGCTGCTGCGGCGGCGTGTTGCCGACGTCGGGCGCAATGCCGGTGTCGGTGAACGTTACGGTGCCGCCGCTGGCGCCGGCCTGCACCTGGCCGATGAAGCCATAGACATTGCCGGTGCCCGACTTCTTGTAGACGTTGTAGTTGGTGCAGCCGGCCAACGCCTGCCACGACAGCGTGCCGGTGGCCGCCGACGGCAGGCTCTCCTCGCCGGTCGAATCGTTGATCGCCGTCACCTGGTAGCCGCTGCCCGCCGTCACGGCCGGTGCAGCCTGCACCGGCGCGAACGTGATCTGGGTCAGCGTCCAGGCCGCGTGTCCGGTGCGCGTCAGCTTCATCGGCGGATAGGCCGCGTGCGTGAGCGTCATGGTGTCCGCCGACTGCACGAACTTCAGCAGCGGCAGGTCGGCGGCGGCGTAAGGCGTGGCGAGCGTATAGACGTGACCCGGCGCATCCTCGACGAAGCCCGGCGCGCCGTTATTGAAAAGCACGACCTGCATGGTCTTGTCGCCGAACACCAGCGCATAGGTCTGCCCCGCCGGAAGCGTCCGGAACTGGAACGGAATCAGCCGGTGGCGCCTGGTCGACTCGTCGACCTCGCCCACGAAGCGCGTGCCCGGCCGGTTGCTGGCGCCGCCGTGCGGATGCACGAAGAAGTTCTGCATCGTCCGCGCGCCGACATGGAACTTGGCGAGATCGACGCGGCCATACAAAAACGGCGAGAGCTCGCCCGCGCCGAATGACGGCTGAATGGTGCTGAGGGTCATGTATGCACCGCGCCTTCGTTGGCCGATTGAGCGGCGGCTTCGCGCAGCTTGAGCTGCCACATCTGCGTCAGCGCCCTCTCCCGCTCTTCCTTGCCCGAGAGCTCGAAGCAGATGCGCGAGGCCAGGCCATAGACCACGGCGTCGACGAAGCCCTGGTCCCAGCGCAGCGGATCGCCGACCTGCGCGGTGTAGATCGCGCTCACGGGCGAAGCGTCGGTCAGGATCACGCTGATGTAGGCGCCGGTCCTGTCGGTGTCGGCCGCCATCTCGTAGAAGGTCTCGGGCAGCACGAGCAGCGGCACGTCGTTCAGGCGGCGGACGCGGAGGCTGTCGACCGGAACGGCGTATTTGTACGCCCAGCGCGCCGGCGGGCCCTGCAGCAGCGCCAGGCTCGCCGTGACGCGCGCGAAATTCCAGTCGAAGGCGCGCAGCGTCGAGTCGCGCACCATGGCGAAGTGCGTCGCGCAGGCGTTGGCCTCGGCCGAGCCCTCGTCGATCGAGCTGATCTTCGAGCGCGTGCCCACGTGGCTGATCGCGGCGTTGCAGATATCGGTGATCGTCGTCATTGGGATCCTTCGTGAAGAGGAAGGATCCCTCGCCTTCGGCTCGGGGTGACAATTGTCATTCCGGGCGCCAGCGAGGGATCCTTGTCTTTAGGCCGCGTAGCCGCGGGCGTAGACCGGCTGCACGTCGAGCGACGGCACGAGCGCCGCCTTCAGCACTCCGCCCGTCATCGCGGCGGTGCCGACGACATAGTTCAGGCGCAGGAAGCGCTGGGTCGGACCCGGCAGCTCGCCCGGCAGGAACTTGTAACCCTGCACCAGAGACGCCAGGGCAACGGCGTCGGACTGCGCCGGCGTCGACCACGAGCCCGGCGCACCGGAGCCGTTGTCGGGCGCGGTCTGGAACTGCACCTGCAGGGTGGCCGAGCCGCCCGACGTGAAGGCGGTCACCACCTCGCACAGCAGCATCAGCTGGTCGGTCACCGCGCCACCGATGTCGCGCGCGATGCCGAGATCGATGATGTTGGTCGAGACGGTGATGCCCGTGCTGGTCGGGCTGTCCCCGGCGTCGGCCGAGAACTGGTTCTGTTTGTCGATGAGCATGAAGTCTCCAAATGGAAGTTGTACGGGTTCCCGGCTCTCGCGCATCTGAATGCGCTGCCGCCGGTCGCGCGGGTCAAACGACCCGCGCTTCGTTATTCAGGATCTGGTCGCAGATCCGGATCGGGACGCCACGAAAGGCGGTGTAGGGCTTGCTGTCGCGCGTCTCGAGCGTGAGGAAGTTGTTGGTCTTGGCCATCGCCTGGATATCGAGCGCCGCGCGCACCGTGCGGTTGCAGTAGAACGCGGTGTTGACCTGTCCGGGCTTGGTGCCGCCCGGCGGCGGGCTGTTGCCGGCCGCGCTCACGAACGGCAGCTTGTTCACCGCCGCGATCAGCGTGTTGATCAGGTTCGACGTGGTGACGGCCCCTGCCGTCACGTTCACGTTGGCGATGCGCACCACGAACCGCCAGTCGCGCACCGTGAGGCCGCAGTCCCACTTGAAGTGAGTGCGATAGCCCTGGAACACGTTGTTGTTGGCGTCGTAGAGCGGCACTTCGCCGAGGTCGCGCACCTGCAGCCCGGCCTTGCTGCCCTTGGGGAAGAGACCGTGCACGGTGTTCTGGCCCCAGCCGACCAGCCAGATCGAGGTGTTGGTCGAGCCCGACCCGCCGGCATCGACGATGTTCACGCCGTTGTTCGCCGACAGCGACGAGAAGCGCGGGCCGAGGCCGGTGAAGCGTTCCGGGTTCTGGGCCGTGCTGCCGTAGACGATCGTCTGCTGCTGGTTCTGGTTCATCGCCTCGATGAAGGCCATGTCCTCGCCCATGCGGAACTCGGCGGTGTTGCCGTTGAGGTCGGCGATCGCCTTGTCGATGTCCGAATAGGCCTCGAGCATGCCGGTGGCGTCGCGCACCTGCGCTGTCTGGCTCTTGGACTTCTGGACGCCGTAGTTCAGCAGGCGCCAGGTGGCACTGGGCAGGCCGGTGCGGACCGTGGTCTTGTGGCCGGCGCCGTCGTTGCACTGCATCCACAGCATGTCGGTCAGCATCTCGTTGGTCTGGCCGAGCAGCTCGATCACCGCGGCGGGCTTGCCGCCGGGATCGAGACGCGTTGCCCACTCGCTGAGCGTGAGGGCCGAAGAGGCAAGGGTTGCCATGTGTCAGAGTCTCCTGTCCCTACTGGGACTGTTTGGGATTGCCGTCGTAAATGGTTTCGGCCGGTGACCTCGAAGCGGCGGGCGCGGCGTTCCTGCCGGGCATGAACCGATCCTCCGAGACCATCTGCCCGAGACGCACGAAGGCCTTCACGATGGCGGGATTGTTCCCCGCACCGGTCAGGTTCAGCGCCTCCCTGAGTCCCGGCACGCCAAGGCGATCGATCGCGCGGGACGCCTGGGCCATCGAGGCCTCGAACCGTGTGCCGCCGATTTCGGGATCCGCCTTGATCTCCGAGACCCATTTCGTCTGCAGGTCGACGAAGGCCTGCACGCCACGGGTGGCGGCCGCCTGTTCGCGCGACAGTGCGAGATCGATGAACTTCTGCGCCTGCTCCTGCGGCAGGCCGGCTTCCTTGAACAGCGCCGTCGCCTGCTCGAGCTGCTCGCCGTCGACGGTGGTGCCGTCGGGCAGCTTGAACTCGCCGTAGCTCTGCGCCTCTGGTGCGGCAGCTTCGGGGGCGGGCGCTTCAGAGGCCGCCAGGACCGACGCTTCGGCCATCGCCGGAGTGGGTGTGGGTGTGGGAGGGAGCACAGCTTCAGTCGTCGCGTCGGTCATCGTTCTCTCCGTTGGAAACCGGTTGCTTGGAAATCGCCTCGGCCTGCATGCGCGCGTATTGCTCGGGGCAGAGCCGCATCAGGTCGGCCAGCACGCTGAGGCCGAGATCGCGGCGGCCCTCGTTGAAGGCCGTGAGTTCGGGAGAAAGGCCGAGCGAGCTGCGGAAGAGTCCCGCCTTCGCGAGCAGGTCCCAGATGAAGCGGCGGCCGCGCGGCTCGCCCATCAGCCAGCGGAAATCCGCGTTGCGCGGGAGGCGGGCCGTCTTCGCGCTCTTCTCGCGGCGCTCGACGTGGCGGCGGTCGCCAGCGTCGTAGGCTGCGTCGGCGGAAGCATTCCGATCGGTGGTGTTGTCCATGCGCGCGAAACTAGGCGCGTTGGCCGGAATCGCGCATTACGGTCGTTACTGGAGCTAAAATGCTGGCCGGCTTGAAACTCTTCGACCTCGCGGCACGCTATTTTGCTTGCGCGCGAGGGCTCCACCGGACATTTTCGAGGCCATCTTGAGTATGGTCCCCGCGCTTCCCGCTCCGCTCCCGCGCAATCCCCTCCTCCGCTTCTGGCGCGGCGGCTATCCGCTGTGGGTCTCGTTCTGGCTGATCGGCCTTGGGCTCTACGGCGCGGGCGTCGCGGCGATCCTGGGGCTGACGCGCCTGATCTATAGCGACCCGTACGATCCGCACGTCATCGCGCTCGCGATCTTCGGCACCTGGGCGGTGACGGTGCCCATCCTGTTCTACCAGGCCGTCGGCGTCTGGCGTGCCGCCGTGCGCTCGCGCAAGGACCGGCTCGAGAGTAGATGGCGCTGGCTCTGCGCGCGCCTCGCGCAGCTCTCGATCCTGGCCGTCATCGTGCTGGTTGCCGTGCGTTTCGGCCAGGTCGGCATCCTGCAGGTCGAGTCCGCCTGGCGCATGGCCTACGAGGGCGATCCCGACGTTCCCGCCTTCTCGCTGCGCACCGTGCGCGAGGGCACCGAGCTCGAGGTCACCGGCGGCTTCAAGTACGGGCTGACGCTGCAGGCGCGCGCGATCGCTGCGGCCTCGCCCAATCTCAAGGTCGTGCACCTGTCGAGCGGCGGCGGCCGCATCGGCGAGGCACTCGAGTTCGTGAAGCTGGTGAAGGAGCGCCACCTCTCGACCTACGTCGGCACCAGCTGCCTGTCAGCCTGCACGCTCGCCTTCATCGCGGGAGAGAACCGCTACCTGAAGACGGGCGGCAAGCTGGGCTTCCACCGCGAGTCCTTCGCGGGATCGGAGGGCGCCAACGTCATGGGCAAGCTGCTGCTCGACGCCGGCATCGAGCGGCCGTTCGTCGACCGGGTCGCGGCCCAGCCCGCCACCGGCATGTGGTATCCGAGCCTGGGCGAGCTACAGGCCGCGCATGTCGTGACGGAAATGGTCACCGCCCATCGCTTCGCGGCCTCCGGCCTCGGCGCCAACCCGAAGCCGGGCGCCTTCGCCCGCGACCTGCACAAGAACGGCATCTTCCGTGCCTTCGAGGACCTCGATCCCTTCGTCTTCGAAAGCCTGGTCGAGGAATACAAGCGCCGCTACGACGCAGGCCAGTCGGAAGGCGACATCCAGGACGGGCTCACCGCGATGGTCGCGCGGCGTATCCGCCAGCATATCGCCGGCGCCGACAACCAGGTGCTGATCGACTATGCCAACCTGATGGCCGATCAATACGCCGCGATCGGCGCCAAGGATCCGCGGGCCTGCTTCATCCGCCTGACGCAGGGCGGCACCAGCGGCCAGGCGGCGTTCTTCAGCCAGGAGCTGCGCGACCGCGAGACCGTGCTGCAGGAGCGCGCGTTGCGCTCGACCTTCCCGCGCACGCCGGTGCCGCAGGACCTGCTGCAGGCCGACTATGCCGCGATCTTCAAGCAGCTCTCCGACCGCTACAGCCCCGAGGAGCTCGCGCTGTTCGGCCATGCCGAGAAGGTGCGGCCGGCGCAGTACGCCACCTACTGCCGCCTTGGCACCGCGATCTTCCGCGGCATCGCAGCCCTCCCCCCGATGCGCGCCGGCGACGTGATGAGCGCGATCTTCACCAGCATGAACGCGACGCAGCCGGGGAAGTAGGCTCTTCGATTTCGCCCGCGGTGATCTAGCGACGGGCGCTCTCCGCCATCAGCAGGAACAGATCGGCGTAGAACGCCTGCTTGATGCGGCCCGGCACCTCGGCGATGTCCTGGCCGAGATGGGAGAGGTCGATGCGCACCTCCATCGCCGGACGGAACGACTGCCCGCTCGGATCGGCCACGTAGGTGATGCCGCCCGGCAGCAGGCTCGCGGGCTCGTTGCGCAAGCTGGGCGGTCCCACCATCGGCGGCTTCACCTGCTTGTCGATCGCCTCGAGCTTGCGCCGCTGCTGGCTCTGCAGCTGCTGGCTGTCGCCCAGCGCCGTCCAACCCGGGCCCCAGCCGTAGGTGTCGGAGCCCGCCACTTCCCAGCGCGGCGCCATCGCGGGGAATTCCTGGTAGCCCGAGACGCGCAGCAGGCTGTGCTCGCCCTACTGGCGACCCCCTCGATCTAAGGCAGCGCCAGCAGTTCGTCTCGCCATGGGCCCACCTCCATTAGTGGCGCAAGCTTGTGGTAGGGAATGATCGTCGGATTCAAAGCTGTCGCAAACCTGCATTCGCTCGGTTCACCAGGGCCCACAAACGACCGGTGGGCCGCAAGGCCGTTCGGCGTCAAATTAAACGCGAATTGGTAGTCAGCGTCCGGCTGTTTGTCCGCGTCGATAAAGTAGCTGAAACACGGAACCGTCTTCGGCGCGCTTTCCAGCTGCGCCAACAAGACCCTCGACGCTATTGCCGCCTGCTCTGCATACAAGCGGTTGAATGCGCGATAGCTTGCTTCATCGCAGATCCGCAACAACGGGCCGAAGCGAAAGAAACGGCCAACGCGATCAGTGCACGGCGCCACCCCGTATACGACCCCTTGCGCGAGATCGAATGTCAGTCCACGCGGGTAGAAGTCCGGACGCGACAGGTTTGACGCAATCACGCTCACGATACTCACGAGTTTGCTGCTAGCGTAAGTGAGACTGACGTCGCCCTGGATCGCCCGCAACGTGGCCATGGCAAAATTGATTTCTTGTGGCGTGCTTCCCTTGGGCTCTATTTTGCCCTTATTGGCGAACAGTCGCTGGAGATATTCCCCCTCGCTTTCATAGGCTCCTTCGCGGTCATAGAACATTCCCATGGCTGCTCGCAGATCTTCGCCCTGCACTCCTTCGAGCAGCCTGTTGGCGGTCCGCCGCCGATTGGCATCCGGCATCCAGGTGATTCGCACGCCCTTCGTTCCCGTTGGCCCATCGACGTGCAATCGCCAAGCAATACCGTTCGGCAACCGCTGCTCTGGTTTCAGGATCACCTGCGCATGCGCACGATAGTAGCCTCTCGCCGCCGCGAGGTTTTCTCTCGTGTCCCACTCACTTGCGTCCGACGCGTCCTTTGCCAGGCACGGCTGCATCGTCAGACCGATCAGGAGCCCCAGCGCGAAGCACATGCGAGTCACTGCAAAAATACTCGTATTAGTTGTATAACCCCATGCTAGTCAAATCTAAAGCAGTGCCGCGCATCGTCAAGAGACTATCGGTGCTATGGGGCGGTGCCGGTGGCGCGGTCGTACCTTCGCGGATTGCCGAGAAAGATATAGGGCAAATAACCCTTCAGTTCCTGCCAATGGTCAAGGTCATCCTTGATCTGTTTGACAACTTTTGGATCAGACATGTTCTCCCGCACCAGACCCCATCTGCCGGTCAGCCGATTGCCATCTTTGTCTTGCGGGCGGTAGGAGACCACGTAGTCGGATCGACGCTCGCGCTCGTTTTCGAAATTCGGCCCCGAGCCATGTAGCCATTCATCCATGGTTCGATAGCCAGAATGGTACGCCGCAACGGCTGCGGGCCAG
>CAIMEE010000165.1 GCA_903839865.1 Enhydrobacter aerosaccus
GCCGCCGCCGGCGCGATCGGCGGCTTGATGTTCCTGTTCGTCCTGGCGCGTCGCTAGCGGGCCCGATGACGCCCCTGTCATAAAAGACTGGCAAACCAACGGCGTAACAAATAATTGAATTAATAATGCAATTATCAAAGTACACGCCGGGGCGACTGATTGCTTTTCGTTGCAGTCGCAATGTGCCAAGTTATTGCACTAGCAAATCGATGTGGGGAGTGTCGGCCGTCGCGGCCGGTATCTTGCTGTAATGGCACCTGGGTTTTACCCATCACTGCTGCGGGATCGGCCGTCGGAAGGCGTGCTGTCGATTCGCGGCTACATGATGCTTCTGATCGCGGCGATCCTGCTGCCGATGCTGACGCTCGTGGCCATCGTGGCGTGGGAGTACGGCTCGGCGGCGCGTCACACGATCGAAGCCCAGCGGCTCGACGTCGCGAACAATCTCAGGATCCTGATCGACCGCGAGATCGATCACACTGCAGGCTTCCTCGACGGCCTCACCAACGCGCCGGGCCTGCGCACCGGCAACACCCAGGTGATCCAGCGCGTGAGCGCGATGGCGCGTGAGCGCGGCTTCCAGGCGCTCGCGGTCTACGACCTCGCGGGGCGCCCGCTGTTCGGGTTTCCGGAGGGATCGCAGTCGGTGCCGGCGGAGAGCATCGGCCTGCCCGAGATCGTGTCCGGGGGGAAGGTGTTCGTCTCCAACCTGATCGCCAACGCGGGCGAAAAGCCCGGCCTCTATTTCGTCTCGGTGCCGGTGTTCGCCGAAGGCCAGCTCGCTGGTGTCCTGAGCGGCGGCCTGCCGGCGACACGCCTGCAGCGGCTGTTCGCGGAGTCCGGGCTGACGCAGCGGACGGGCTGGTCGGCGGGGATCGTCGATCGCTCCGGCATCCTGCTCGCGCGCAGCAAGGACCCGGACAAGATCGTCGGCCTTCCGGCGCAGCCGCCGATGTACGATTTCGCGCGCGGCACGAGCATGCGCGGCCTCTACCAGAACGTCGACCGCGACGGCATCAACGTGAAGAACGCCTACGAGCGTGCGACGACATCGTCGTGGAGCGTGTCCGTGGCCGTGCCGACCGTGATCGTCGACGCGCCGCTGTGGCGCGACACCCTCACCATGACGGTGATCGGCGTCGTGCTGACCCTGGTCAGCCTGCTGCTGGCCTTCATGGTCGCCAGTCATCTGTCGCGCGCCATCCAGCGGCTGGGCATCGCCGCCGTGGCGATCGCCAGCGGCGACGTCGTGCGCATGCCCGCGAGCAACATCGCCGAGCTGCACGACGTCTCGCGGTCGATCGAGGTCACGGGCGCCGCGGCGCGCCGCAGCCGGCGGGCCGACATCAAGTCCGCGTCCTGATGCGGCCCATCCTCCGATGAGACCCGCGTTCTATCCAGCCCTTCACGACCGCTCGCACGGCAGCGGGCTCTCGCTGACCGGCTACATGGTGCTGCTGATCGCGGCGATCATGCTGCCGATGCTGGTGCTGGTCGCGATCGTGGCGCGGGATTACGGCTCGGCGGCGCGGCGCACCATCGAGGCCCAGCGCCTCGACGTCGCCTCCAACATCAAGATCCTGATCGAGCGCGAGATCGACCAGACGGCGGGCTTCCTCGACGGCATCTCGAACGCGCCGCTGCTGCGCACCGGCGACGCGGCCTTCATCGAAAGGGTGACGGCGGTGGCGCGCGAGCGCGGCTATCATTCGCTTGCCGTCTACGATCTCGAAGGCCGCCCGACCGTGGCGTCGGCGGCGCTCGGCAAGCCGGTGCCGGCCGCGAGCGTTGGCTTGGGCGAGATCAAGGCAGGCAGCAATGTCTTCGTTTCGAACCTGATGGTGAACGTCGGCGAAAAGCCGGGCCTCTACTTCGTGTCGGTCCCGATAACCGACGGAGGCACCGTCGTGGCGATGCTCACGGCGGGCCTGCCGCCGCAGCGGCTGCAGCGGCTGCTGTTCGAGGCCGGCCTGCGCGAGGGCTGGTCGGCGGCCATTGCCGACCGCGACGGCACCCTGCTGGCGCGCAGCCACCTGCCCGAACGCTACGTCGGCACCCCGAGCCAGACGCCGATGGTCGAGATTGCGCGCAGCGGCCGGAACCATGGCCTGTTCGATGTCGTCGACCGTGACGGCATCCTCGTGAAGAATTCCTTCGAGCGCTCGTCCACCGCCGGCTGGGTGGTCGGTGTCGCCGTGCCAGCTGTCATCGTCGATGCGCCGCTGTGGCGCACGGGCCTGATCATGATCGTGATCGGTGGCGTGCTCACCTTTCTCAGCCTGGTGCTGGCGCTCACGGTCGCAAGCTACCTGTCGCGCGCGATCCGGCGATTGGGCATGGCGGCCGTGGCGATCGCCGGCGGCGACGCCGTGCGCATGCCCGTCACTCATATCGCCGAGCTGCGCGACGTCTCGCGCTCGATGGAGATCACGAGCGAGGTCGCGCGCCGCAACCGGGTTCGGGATTGAGGCTCTAGGCGGATCGGCGCTACGATGGGGCTTACCGAGAGAGGTTCCCCGATGCGCAATGTCGACCCGCAGGAATGGGAGATCCGCTGCGATCTCGCCGCGGCCTACCGCCTGATCGCCCACTACGGCATGGACGACCTGATCTACACCCATCTCTCGGCGCGCCTGCCGGGCCGCGACCACCGCTTCCTGCTCAATCCCTACGGGCTGATGTTCGACGAGATCACGGCCTCGAGCCTGGTCGCGGTCGATCCCGAGGGCCATGCGATCGAGAAGGAGGACGAGGCCAAGATCAACAACGCGGGCTTCACCATCCACTCGGCCGTACACATGAGCCGCGACGACGCGCACTGCGTGATGCACACGCACACCACCGCCGGCATGGCGGTCGCGGCGCAGGAGCAGGGGCTGTTGCCGCTCAACCAGATGTCGATGGAGTTCTACGGCCGCGTCGCCTACCACGACTACGAGGGGATTGCGCTCGACCTCGACGAGCGCGAGCGGCTGGTGCGCGATCTCGGCGACAGGGACGCGATGATCCTGAAGCACCACGGCCTGCTCACGACCGGCCGCACC
Organism: Enhydrobacter aerosaccus; assembly: GCA_903839865.1. Lineage (GTDB taxonomy): Bacteria > Pseudomonadota > Alphaproteobacteria > Reyranellales > Reyranellaceae > Reyranella > Reyranella aerosaccus_A. Next base: position 3,045 of record CAIMEE010000165.1, read on the forward strand.
GTGGCCGAGGCCTTCTACAACATGTACTACATGGAGCAGGCCTGCCGGATCCAGGTGACGGCGACACAGGGCGGCCAGAAGGTCACGATCCCACCCGACAAGGTCGCCGCCCACACCGCCGCGCAGTTCGCCCGCCATCCCGAGACCAAGGGCCAGCGCCCGTGGAAGGCGCTGCGCCGCAAGCTCGACCGCATCAGCCCCGACTACGCGACCTGAGGCGGCCGTTTTCGCCGTTTTTATACGGTGCGGAGCGGCGGTGGAGACAAGTGCTTGATCCACCGCGCTTTTCACGAAAGCGAAACCGCCGAAAACGGTTCCTAAACGGGCGATATGCTTCACTGTCATTCCGAGCGTAGCGAGGAATCCTTCGCTGCCGGCGAGCAAGGATCCCTTGCTACGCTCGGGATGACAGGGCGAGTGAAGTAAACAGAGTGCGTCGAGGTCCATGCGCGCCAACCTAAGCGCGTCGAATCGAAACACCTATTACGGTCGTTACTGACGCGATAAGGCCGGACCGCTTGAAACGGATCGATCGGCCGCCGCGTGGACGCCGCAACAGGCGCCGCCGGTTTCGCCGGATACGGAAGGCCTCAATGGCTCTGGAGCCACGCCTTCGCTTTTGCATTTCCCGCCGCCGCGCTCTTCTCGATCCATTTGCGCTTGGCGGCGTCCGGCATCGCCAACGCGTTCGGCCGCTTTTCGTCGTAACGCGCTGCGTTGTACATGGCGTCCGGCTCGCCGGCGTAGGCTGCCTTCAGGAACCAGCCTTCCGCCTGTAGGTCGTCGGGGCGCCGATGGTCGTCGATGTCGGCAGCTTCCGGGTCGCCCATGGCAATCAGCAGGCCGAGGGCATTCTGCGCCGGCGGGAACTCGTCGCGTGCCAGACGCTCGATCAATGTCCGTGCCTGGGCGGGATCGGCGGCAACGCCCCGGCCCGCGAACAGCATCAGTGCCCAGCGCAGGCAGCCGCCATTTGCCGCCGCGCGCTCGTCGAGAGCGCGCGGATGGGCGTCGCAGCCCTTCCGGTAGACCTCGGCGGCGGCCGCGAGATCGACGCTGCCGCCGTCGCCGCGTTCCATCGCGCGCGCGAGCGGCAGTTCGGCCGGTCGGTACCCTTTGCCCGCGAGCTCGCGCAGCATCGCCAGGCCCTTGTCCGTATCGCGTGGAACCGTATCACCGTCGACAAGTGCGGCAGCGTAGAGAGCGATCGCCTCCTGCAGACCTGCGTCGGCGGCGCGCTTGTACCATTGCACTGCCTCGGCCTGGTCGCGCGACACCAGCTTGCCGTCGTGCAGGATTTTCCCGAGCCGGAGGGCCGCATAACGGTCGCTCTGCGCGGCCTCGCGATAGAGGGCGAGACCGCTCTCGGGATCGCGCGGCACCACCGTTCCCCACAACCGTTCGGCGGCGATGACGCCCTTGGCGCTGGCGAGGTGGCCTGGCTTCGGGTTTCGCTGCAGTTCCAGCATCCAGCCGCCGAAGCCTGCGACCAGCAGCACTGCAAGGCCTGCCGATGCCGCCGTCGAGAGCCGATAGCCCTGGCCATGTTCGGCCGCATCGTCGGTGCCGGGCGTCGGCGCCATCACCAGCACGCCGGGTTTGCTGAACAGCGGCGCCAGCAGCAGGCCGGTGACGACGCCGCCGATGTGCGCCATCCAGGCGATGCCGCTGTCGCTGTCCAGTCCCTGGACGAATTGCAGGCCGGCCCAGGCGACGAAGAAGCCCCACGCGGGCCAGGTTTCGGGGCCGAGCAGCGACGGCGGAAGACGGATGCGCGTCCACGGCAGCAACACCGCGTGCGCCGCCAACACGCCCGCCACGGCGCCGCTCGCGCCGACCAGTGGCCTGAAGTCTCCGGGATTGGCGAGAGAATGGCCGAGAGTGCCGCCCACGCCGCACAGCAGGTAGAACAGTGCATAGCGCCACGGTCCCATCAGCGATTCCACCGGCTGGCTGAAACTGTGGAAGAACAGCATGTTGCCCAGCATCATCACCACAGCGCCGATCATGATCGCCACCAGCGCGCGAGTGAACTTCGGAGTGACGCGGATCGCGCCGGTCTTATAGACCACCAGCATGCCGAAGAACACCCCGAC
>CAIMEE010000166.1 GCA_903839865.1 Enhydrobacter aerosaccus
ATCTCGAGCTCCAGCCACTCGGTCTCGGCGGCGTCGAGTTCGGCCTGGGCGGCGCCGAGACGCGCGGTCTTTGCCTGGAAGCTCCTGGCATCGCGGCGGTAAAGATCGGGATCGGCCAGCGCCACGTTGAGGGCCGTCATCTCGGTCTGCAGCGCCGCGATCTTCTTGGGCAGTTCGACCAGGGCGCGCTCGCGCTTGTAGCCGAGGCGCTCGCCCTGCCCGCCCGCGTCGCGCGACGCCGCCGCCTTCTTCTTCGCGCGCGACGGCGTGACGCCGGTCGCTTCGATGCGCGGGCCGCGCTGGTCGACATAGTCGCTGTAGCCGCCGGCGTATTCGATCGCGGTGCCGTCGCCTTCGAGGGCGATGCTCGAGGTCACCAGCCGGTCGAGGAAATCGCGGTCATGGCTCACCAACAGGACGGTGCCGTCGTACTCGTCGAGCGCTTCCTGCAGCAGGTCGAGCGTGTCGGCGTCGAGGTCGTTGGTCGGCTCGTCGAGCACGATCATGTTCGAGGGCGCCGCCAACGCCTTGGCGAGCAACAGGCGGTTGCGCTCGCCACCCGAGAGCGTGCGCACCGGCTGGCGCGCCTGCTCGTCGCGGAACAGATATTCGCGCAGGTAGGTCATGACGTGGGTGAGATGGCCGCGCACCAACACATGGTCGTTGCGGTCGGCCAGCGTCTCCCACGGCGTCTTGTCGGGATCGAGGCCGATGCGGCGCTGGTCGATCACCACCGGCAGCAGGTTGGCGCCGAGTTTCACCGTGCCGGAGTCGGGCTCGAGTTCGCCGATCAGCATTTTCAGGAGCGTCGTCTTGCCCGCGCCGTTGGGACCGATCAGGCCGATGCGGTTCTTGCGGAAGATGCGCGTCGAGAAATCCTCGACGATGGTCTTGTCACCCCAGCGCTTGGTGATGTTGCGCGCGGTGACGACCAGCGATCCCGACTGCTCGGCCGAGCCCACCGAAATGGACGCGCGGCCGACCGGGCCGATCTGTTCTCTGCGCTGCTTGCGCAGTTCGCCAAGCGCGCGGAGCCGGCCCTCGTTGCGCGTGCGGCGGGCGCGGATGCTCTTGCCCGCCCACTCGGTCTCGCGCTCGATCAGCCGGTCCAGCTTGTGACGCTCGGTGGCCTCGCGCTCGATGATATCGTTCGACCAGCCCTCGAACTCGCCATAGCCCTTGTCGAGCCGGCGCACGATGCCGCGGTCGAGCCACAGCACGGCACGCGACAGGGTCGTCAGGAAGCGTCGGTCATGGCTCACCATCACGTAGGCGCCGCGCCACTTCGACAGTTTCTCCTCCAGCCACTCGATGGTCGGCAGGTAGAGATGGTTGGTTGGCTCGTCGAGCAGCATCACGTCGGGCTCGCCGATCAGCACGCGCGCCAGCGCCGCGCGGCGCGCCTCGCCGCCCGAGAGCTCGGTGGGCACGCGGCCGCCGTCGAGCTTCATTTCCTCGAGGATGGCGGCGATGCGGTAGTCGTCCGGGCCCAGCGAGTCGGACAGCGCACCGGCCACATAGTCGCCCACGGTCGGGGCTCCCGCGAAGTTCGGCTCCTGCGGCAAGGTGGCAACGGTGGCGCCGGGCTGGGCGAAGCGCGTGCCCCCGTCGAAGACCGGCTCGCCCGCCAGGATGCGCAGCAGGGTCGACTTGCCCGCACCATTGCGGCCGACCAGCGACAGGCGCTCGCCGGGCGCGATCGACAGGTCGACGCCATCCAGGATGGTCTGGTCGCCCAGGTGAAAGCGGATGCCGCTCAGCGCAAGGAGGGGAGGTGCTGCCATGAAGGCGCGTTTCTGGCCGAACCTGTCCACATCGGCAAGGGCCGGACTCACGGTATGGTCGGGAATGCTGCATGTGGTGGCAGAACCCGCGCGGATCGACCGCGCCATCAAGCGCCTGCATGGCGCGCTACAGGGCGTTCCTGCGCGCGGCGTGCGGCTCACGTGGCGCGGCGGCGAACTGCGCACGACCATCCACTGGGCCGTCGACGACGGCTTCTGGTGGGCCGTCGAACCGCGCCATACGCGCGATGCGCTGGTGCTGGGCCACGCGCCCGAGCCGCCGGGCAAGCGCGAGAGCATCACCTGCGAGATCAACCTGCCGCGCCAGGGCGCCGACCGGAAGGTGGCGGGCATCATCACCACCGATGAGGAGGGTGCGCTGTACCTCGCCCACTCCGGCCGGCTCAGCAAAGCGGGCTTTCGCGAGTTCCTGGCCGATGGCGTGTGGCGGAACCTGCGCTGGCCCGATGGCGAGGAGACCGAGGCGCTGATCGTGGCGCCGCTCGACAGTCCGCGCCTCACCCGCCTGCTCGGCCGCTTCGTCGAGTCCGTGCGCCGCTTCAAGGCCGGCGCCATCCCCGAACCGCAGACCGCGCTCTGCGTCGATCCCTCGACACGCGCCTCGCCCGCCGAAGCCTGCGACCGCTCCCTGGTCGACGTCGCGCTCCATGAGGAGCTGAGCAAGCGCGGCGTGTTCGGCGGCCGCACCGATCTCTTCTCGCGGCCGGGCGAGCGGCCGCAGCCGCTGTTCGCGCTGGTCGCCAACGGCCAGCCCGAGGAACTGGCCATCGCCGTCGGCTCGCTGTCGCTGGCCGCGGCGCGCAACGGCGCGGAGGTGAAGCCGATCCTCGTGGCGCCGGCGGACCTGGACGCGCTGGGACAGCTGCCCTTCGCCTGCGTGCGCTATCACTGGCGCGGCGCGCGCGCGGTATTCGATGGACTAGACGATGCACTCGCCTAGGGTTCGCTCATGACCATGGGACTGACGACCGGATTATGGGTGATGGCGCAGGTGCGTCTGTGCGACCGCGCGTTCATTCCGGCCGCGATCGTGCGCCGCGGCGATTCGGATGCCGGCACCGTCCTGGTCAAGGTCAATCGCTTCGAACAGGGCGTCACGGTCTACACGCAGGCCAGCACGCTCGATGGCGAGCCGGGCTGGAGCCGCGGCACCGGCCCCAAGCCCGTCGGCGAACCCGAAGCCGACGCCTATATCGCGCGGCAGGTGAAATACGATCCCGATGTCTGGGTCCTCGAGATCGAGGACCGCAAGGGTGCGTACAAGCTGGACGGCAAGATCGTCTGACGCCTACTGCGGCAGCACGCTCACCGGATCGATGGTCTTGCCGCTGTGGCGCACCTCGAAGTGCAGGCGCGGATCGGCCGCCCCGCCCGACGTGCCGGCCTTGGCGATGACCTGGCCCTTCTTGACCGCGTCGCCCTTCTTCACCAGCAGTTCGTCGTTGTACCCGTAGGCGGTGATGTAGCCGTTGGCGTGGCTGACCAGCAGCAGGTTGCCCATGCCGCGCACCTCGTTGCCGGCATAGACGACGGTGCCGCTGTCGGCGGCCTTTACCGGCGCGCCCTTTTCCGTCGCGATATCGATGCCGTCGCTCTTCTGCCCGCCCTGCGCGCCGTAGCCCTGCACGATCTTGCCGCGCATCGGCCATTCGAAGCGCGGCGCAGGACCGGACGGCGGCGTGGCCGGCACGGTGACGGAGTTCGCTGCGGGGCTGAGCGGCGTGGGCTCGCCCGGCGCCGGCCGGGCGGGATTGGGCGGCTCGCCCTGGCTACTGCCGGGCGGTGGCGCCAGCTGTTGCTTCTGGACCGCACCGCGCGGGCCGGGAGCAGTCCCGGAGGCGGACGCCGTTTGCGTCTCGACCGGAGTCGCCGGTTCGACCACGCGCGCGCCGGGCACTTCCAGCGTCCGGCCGGGCTGGATCGCATACGGCGCCTGAAGCTTGTTGCGGTCGATGATGGTCTGGGACGAGACGCCGTAGCGCTGGGCGATGCTGTCGACCGTGTCCTTGTTCTTGACCACATAGGTGGGGACGGCACCCGGGGCAGCGCCGGAGCCGGGATACTCCATGGTGCCTTCACGGGCGCCATAGATCACGTTGTCACAGGCGCCGAGCGCGGCACACATCGCCACTGCGGTTAGCAGGGTGCGATGACGGCCCGCCCATCGCAGGGGGAAGCGAGGGGCTCTTTTCATGCCCCGATAATACTGCTTATCCCTCGCCCAGTACAGGCAGCGGCCCCGTGACCAGCGGCACGAACCGCACCGGCATCAATGTGTCACGCTGAAGGCCGCTCTCGCTCTTCACGATGCGCTCGACGACCTGGGTGGTGGGATCGCGCCCGACCGGGACGATCAGGATGCCGCCCACGGCGAGCTGGTCGATCAGCGCCTGCGGCCGCTCCTCGGCCGCAGCGGTGACGATGATGCGGTCGAACGGCGCCTGGCCCGGCCAGCCCTTGCTGCCGTCGCCGACGTCGAAGACGATGTTGAAGATGCCGATCTCGATCAGCAGCTTCTCGGCTTCCTTCGAGAGCGGCTTGAAGCGCTCGATCGTGTAGACGCGGCGCGCCAGCTTGGCGAGAACGGCGGCCTGGTAGCCCGAGCCGGTGCCGATCTCGAGCACCTTCATGCGCGGGCCGACCTGCAGGGCCTCCGTCATCGCGGCGACGACGAGCGGCTGGCTGATGGTCTGGCCGAACGAAATCGGAAGTGCCGTGTTCTCCCAGGCGCGCTCGGCGAACGGCGCGGACACGAAGCGCTCGCGGTCGATGGCGGCGATGGCACCCAGCACGGCCTCGTCGGCGATGCCCGAGTTGCGCAACTCGGCGATCAGGCGCTGCGCGGCCGGGACGTTCATCGCGCCCGCCCCGCCTCAGTCCGCGAACTCTGCCGCGAGCTTGCGGCGCGTGGCGTCGTGGGTGAGATCGAGATGGAGCGGCGTCACCGAGACGTAGCCGGCGCGGATCGCCGAGACGTCGCCGTCGGGATCGTCCTCGTGCTCGCCCGGCGTATAGGAATTCCAGTAGTAGTGGCCGCCGCGCGGATCGATGCGCTCGACGATCGAGCTGCCGAAGGCGCGCACGCCCTGGCGCGTCACCTTGATGCCCTTCACCGCCGAGGCCACGACATTGGGGAAGTTCACGTTGATGAAGACGTTGAGCGGCCAGCCGGCCGCCAGCACCTTGCGCGCCACGTCGGCGCCGAAGGCCGTGGCCGTCGCCCACTTCACCGGATGCTCGTAGGCGAAGGCCTGGCTGAAGGCGATCGACGGCAACCCGAGCAGGCAGCCCTCCATGGCGCCGGCGATAGTGCCCGAATAGGTCACGTCGTCCGACATGTTGGTGCCGCGGTTGACGCCGGACAGCACGATGTCGGGCTTGTGGTCCTTCATCAGGTGCTTGACCGCGAGCAGTACGCAATCGGTCGGCGTGCCCTCGACTGCGAACTTCTTGTCGCTGACCTCGCGCGCGCGCAACGGCTTCGAGATCGACAGCGAATGTCCGGCCCCGCTCTGGTTGGCCTCGGGCGCCACGATCCAGACGTCCTTCGACAGCTGTTGGGCGATCTCGACCAGCGCTTCGAGGCCCGGCGCATGGATGCCGTCGTCGTTGGTGACGAGGATGCGGGCGCGGGCGAGCTTGTCCGGAGTCACTTCTTCGGGCCCGGGATGGTCTCGAGCCCGCCCATGTAGGACCGCAGCGCCTCGGGCACTGTCACCGAGCCGTCCTCGTTCTGGTAGTTCTCGAGGATCGCGACCAGCGTACGGCCGACCGCAAGGCCGGAGCCGTTCAGGGTGTGCAGGAACCGCGTGCCCTTGCCCTCTTTCGGACGGAAGCGTGCGTTCATGCGGCGCGCCTGGAACTCGCCGCAGTTCGAGCAGCTCGAGATCTCGCGATAGGCGTTCTGTCCCGGCAGCCACACCTCGATGTCGAAGGTCTTGCGCGCCCCGAAGCCCATGTCGCCGCCGCACAGCACGATGGTGCGGAACGGCAGGCCGAGCCGCTTCAGCACTTCCTCGGCGCGGCCGGTCATGCGCTGATGTTCTTCGTCGGATTGCTCGGGCGTCGTGATCGAGACCAGCTCGACTTTCGGGAACTGGTGCTGGCGGATGATGCCGCGCGTGTCCTTGCCCGCGGCGCCCGCCTCGGAGCGAAAACACGGCGTCCACGCGGTGTAGCGCAGCGGCAGCTGCTTCTCGTCCAGTACCTGGTCGTTCACCAGGTTGGTGAGCGGCACTTCCGCCGTTGGGATCAGCCAGAAGCCGTTCTCGGTATGGAACATGTCCTCGGCGAACTTCGGCAACTGACCGACGCCGTAGACGGCGTTGTCGCGTACGAGAAGCGGCGGATTGACCTCGGTGTAGCCACCCTCTTCCGAGGTGTGCAGATCGAGCATGAACTGCGCGATCGCCCGCTCGAGCTTGGCGAGCTTGCCCTTCATCACCACGAATCGCGCGCCGGACATGCGGCTGGCAGCGGCGAAATCCATCTCGCCGGTGGCCTCTCCCAGGGCCACGTGATCCTTCGGCGGAAAACTAAAGTTGCGCTGGCTGCCCGCGCGGCGGATCTCGACATTGCCGGTCTCGTCGGTGCCGTCGGGCACGTCGTCGAACGGCAGGTTGGGCAGCACTTCGAGACGGCGCGTCAGCTCGGCGTCGAGATCGGCGGCATCCGCCTCGCCCTTCTTCAGCGACACTTCGAGGCCCGCGACCTCGGCCATCAGCGCGTCGGCATTCTGCCCTTGGCGCTTGGCCATGCCGACCTGTTGGCTGAGCGACTTGCGCTTGGCCTGGATCGCCTCGCTCTCGGAGATGGCGGCGCGGCGGCGCTTGTCGATCTCGAGGATCTCGGCCGACAGCGGCGCCAGGTTGCGCTTCTTCAGGCCGGCATCGAACGCGGCGGGATTTTCCCGGATGAAACGGATGTCGTGCATGGCTAGGGGCCGGACTTCTCTTCGGCCTCTTCGGCCTTCTTGTCTTCTGCGTCGCGCTTCTTCTCGATCCAGCCGCCGATGATGATGCTGATCTCGTAGAAGGCGATCAGGGGAACCGCGAGCGCCAGCTGGCTGATCACGTCCGGCGGCGTAAGCACCGCGGCCACGACGAAGGCCACGACGATGGCGTAGCGCCGCTTGGAGCGCAGGCCTTCCGACGAGACGATGCCGACCCGCACCAGCAGGGTGAGCAGCACCGGCACCTCGAAGGCGAAACCGAAGGCGAAGACGAGCTGCAGGATACGCGACAGGTAATCCTGGGCGCGCAGCGTCTTCTCCATGTCGGCCGGCGCATACACCGTCAGCATCATGTTGATCACGTACGGCAGCACGATGAAATACATGACCGCGCAGCCGGCGTAGAACATGAACGGCGTGGCGACCAGGAACGGCAGGAAGGCGCGCTTCTCCTGGCGGTAGAGGCCCGGGCCGACGAACAGCCAGATCTGCACCGCGATCAGCGGGAAGCCCACGATCAGCGACACGTAGGCCGACAACTTCACCGTGACGAAGAAGAATTCGAAGATGTCGAAGACGCCCAGCTTGTAGCCGTCACGGATCGCGGGCTGCTCCAGGAACTCGAAGATCGGCTTGGCGAAGTAGAAAGCGACGAAAAAGACCAGGAAGAAGCTGATCAGCGCATAGATCAGCCGCTTGCGCAGCTCGACCAGATGGTCGAGCAGCGGCATCGGCTTGTCGTCTTCAGGTCCGTCGTGAGTCTGGGTCAAAGTCGTTCGATTCGCAGCAAAGGGAGCCGCGTTATGCCGTCCTTTTCGGTGCAGTTCAAAGCGCTAATTGGCGCTCAGCTGGCTGCGGCGGCCTTGGGCTTGTCGTCGTGCGAGGGCACCGGCACCGGGGCTTCCACCGCGGCCAGGGATTCCGGGGCGGCAGGCGGCGGCGCCGATGCCGCCTCGAGCGCCACGTCAGAGGCGATCTCGGGGGCGATCTCGGCCGCGATCTGAGGCGCCGACTCGGGCTCGGCGAGCGGGTTGTCGAGGCTGGCCTTGGCATCGGCCAGGGCCTTCTCGCCTTCGGCCATGCCGTCCTGCAGGTGTTGCTTGAATTCCTTGGTCGGATCGAGCGCGGCCACGTCGACGCCGCTGATCGAGGATTCGAGCTGCTTCTTGACCTGGTCGAGCTCGGACTGGCGGACCATCTCGTCGACATGGCCGCGGAACTCCGACGCCATGCCGCGCATCTGCGACATCCACTTGCCCCAGGTCTTCAAAAGGGCAGGCAGCTCCTTCGGGCCAATGACGACAAGCGCCACGACCGCGATCAGCAACAGTTCAGAGCTGTCGATACCGAACATGAAGGCCGATCAGACCTTGGCGGCAGTGTCCTGATGGACCGTGCCGGGTGCCGAGGTCGTGGCCTGCGCGGAGATCGGCTTGGCCGCATCGCCCGGCTGGGCCGCCGTCGACGGCGGAGTCTCTTCGGACTGGGCTCCGACGCCCTTCTTGAAGGCCTGCAGGCCCTTGCCGAAGTCGCCCATCAGCGCCGAAATCTTGCCGCGACCGCCGAACAGCAGCAGCACCACGGCCGCCACCAACAGCCAATGTATCGCACTCATTGATCCCATGACGGAATGCTCCAAAAGACGTTTGCGCTCGATGCACCGAGTAATCGTTAGGGCGAGTATGCCACCCGGTGTGAAGGCCCGGCAACCGGCCGAATAAGGCCAGATTGCGACTTAAGGTGTCGTCGTCTCGTCGGCGGCCAGAGGCTCGTCGACCTCGTCTTCGCCCGCTTCCAGCGGAAGATCGGGCTCGTCCGGCCTGAATATGGGGGGCTGGGCGCGCGGGTCCAAGAGGCCCGCGGCCTTCATTTCCTCGTGACCCGGCAGGTCGTCGAGCGACGGCAGGCCGAAATGCTCCAGGAAGAAATCGGTCGTGCCCCACGTCACCGGTCGGCCCGGCACGCGGCGGCGGCCCATCGGCCGGATCCAGTTCTGCTCGAACAGCAGGTCGAGCGTGCCCTTGCTGAGTCCGACGCCGCGCACCTGTTCGATCTCGGTGCGGGTGACCGGCTGGTGATAGGCGATGATGGCAAGCGTCTCGATTGCCGCGCGCGACAGTTTGCGCGTGACGGGCTTTTCGATCTTGAGCTTCTCGGAAAGATCCGACGCCGTCCGGAAGGCATAGCCGCCCGCGACCTGGACCAGGTTCACGCCGCGATTGGCATAGAGCGCCGTGAGGTCGGCCAGAAGCACCGCGACATTGGCGTCGTTGGGCAGGCGATCCGCCAGTTCCTTCTCGTCGAGCGCCTGCGTCCCGGCAAAGAGCAACGCCTCGATCAGGCGCAGATGCTGAGGATGATCGGCCGGGACGACATCGCTGACGGTGGTGACCGCAACAACGACAGCCTCAACGGCTTCAACCTCCACGGCTTCAACCTCGACCTCATCTTCTTCTTCGTCGTCGTCCTCGTCGTCCGAATCGTCATCGTCGTCATCGTCGGAATCGTCATCATCGTCGTCCGAATCGTCATCGTCGTCGGACTCCTCGTCCTCAGACTCGTCATCGTTGTCGGCGTTCGACTTTTCCTTGGCCGCCGCAAGCAGCGCGGCCAGCTTCTCGAGGTCCTCGACGGACGGGATTTCAAGGTCTGACATGATGGACGTCACCGCTGTTCGGTACGTTTACGCAAATGGATGGTTCCGAAACGCTCGGTCTGGCGCAGTTCGATCTGGCCGTCCTTCGCGAGCTGAAGCCCCGCGACGAACGTCGAGGCCAGCGCCGAGCGCCGCTTGTTGGGATCAGTGAGGCCGGCCGGCAGGAACGCCTCGAGCGACTGCCAGTCGACCGCGATGCCGAGCATGCGGCCCAGCCGCTCGGCGGCTTCCTCGACCGAGAAGAACTCCATCGGTGCGATCTGATAGGTGTCCGCGTCCTTGGGCTTGACCTGATGGCCGTAGGCCGCGAGCAGGTCGTAGAGCTTCACGTCCCAGATCGCGCGACGCACGACGATCACGCCTTCGGGCTGTCCGCGCGCGAAGATATCCTTGCCGAGCTGCGGCCGCGCCATCAGGCGCACGCCCGCTTCCTGCATCGCCTCGAGGCGGCGCAGCTGCCACTGCAGCGCGTCGGCCATGTCCTGGGCCGACATCTCTTCGCCGGCCGGCGGTTCCGGCAGCAGCAGGCGCGACTTCAGGTAGGCAAGCCAGGCCGCCATCACGAGATAATCGGCGGCGAGCTCGAGGCGGATGCGGCGGGCCTGCGCAATGTGCGCCAGGTACTGGTCGACCAGCGCCACCATCGAGATGCGCCGCAGATCGACCTTCTGGTCGCGTGCGAGCGTCAGCAGCAGGTCGAGCGGGCCTTCGAAGCCTTCCAGATTGACGATCAGCTCGCCTTCGCCCGGCGCGATCACGTCGGGAGACGCCGAATCAAATCCCTGGACGGCAAAACCGTCGGCGGGAGGCTGGGTTTCGGGCTCGCTCATGCAGCTTGGGTTTAGTCCAGCCGGTGCGCCTACCGCTAGTGTATTTGGCCCCTTATCCCCATGCAGGAAGAAGCGATGCCACCTGCTTTTCAGCATCGGCGAGGCCAGCCTTGCCGAGCGGCCGGGCGGCGCGCGCCAGCGCGGCCCGACCGGCGTCGAAACGCCGCCCGGCAACGGCGGTCATCGGCCCGGTGTTGGCCGCGACCTCTTCCATCTCGTCGCACTTGCCGTTGCAGTGCAGGGCGATGTCGCAGCCGGCCGCGAGTGAGCGTGCCGCCCGCTGTCCGAGGGTACCGCCCAGCGCCTGCATGGAGAGATCGTCCGACAGGAGGAGGCCTTCGAAGCCGATATGGTGGCGGATCACGTCCTTCACGCCGCGTGCTGAAACCGTGAGCGCAGCCTCGGGGTCGATCGCCTGGTAGAGCACGTGCGCGGTCATCGCCCACGGCAGGTCGGCCAGCAGCTTGAACGGCAGGAAATCTGTCCGCTCCAGCTCGGCGCGGAAGGCCGTGACCTCGGGCAGAGAGAGATGTGAATCGACCGAGGCCCGGCCATGTCCCGGGATGTGCTTGATAACGGCCATCACGCCTTCGGCCATCAGCCCCTCGGCGGCAGCGCGGCCCAGGGCGGCGACCGGCTCCGGCGCCGCGCCATAGGCGCGGTCGCCGATCACGGCATGGGTCTCGGGGAATGCGATATCGAGCACCGGCAGGCAGTCGACGTCGCAGCCGATCGAGGCCACGTCGGCGGCGAGGAGATGCGCGTTCAGCCTGGTCGCCAGCAGACCCTTCTCGGGATCGCGTGCATAAAGGTCGCCGAGCAACGAGGCCGGCGGCGCCTTGCGCCAATGCGGCGGCCGCAGGCGGGCAACGCGACCGCCCTCCTGGTCGATCAGCACCGGCGCATCGGCACGGGCCACGCAGGAGCGCAGCTCCTCGATCAGCCGGCGGGCGCGCCCCAGTACGTCAGAATCGCCCGTGTCGATGTTGCGCGCGAAGAGGATGAAGCCCAGCGGATCGGCGTCGCGAAAGAACGCGCGTTCGTCGGCCGTGAGGTCGGGGCCGGCGCAGCCCAATATCGCCGCGCGCGGCAAGGCCATGTTACGGGCTCAGCGCGCCGGCGGAACGACGACG
>CAIMEE010000167.1 GCA_903839865.1 Enhydrobacter aerosaccus
CGCTGATGCAGGCGATCCGGGCCTGAACGGTCCTGCGATCCATCACGCCGATATAGAAACCAGCCCCTGCACCGCTAACGCCGCGTTCTCACACAGCCTCGGTCAAAAGCCGACGTGTAAGCCTGTCCCGACGCCGGCATCGACGCCATCGTCGCCTGGTTCAGCTACAAGGCGCGCCGGAAGTAACCGGCGTCAGTCGGCCATGCGCACGCGCCAGCCGCGCCGGCGATAGGACGTCTTCAGGATGTTGACCGTCTTCACCGACTGGAAGACGAGCACGGCCGGCACCGCGATGCAGAGCACCACGACCTGCTGGAACGCCGCGACGTAGCTCGTGGCCGCGACCAGGGCGACAAGGGCGAGCGTCAGTCCGGCCGACAGCGCCAGCGCGTGCAGGACATACCATCCTCCGCCCTTGGACAGGACGTAGACGGGGCCGAGCAGACCGGCCCAGAGATAGGACCATCGGCCGACAGCGAGGCGCCGGACGGAACTCCGGCTCTCGAACTGGTAACGGGAGAACATCCCGGTTTAACGGCTGGCGGCGCGAAAGTTCCCGTCCGGGGAGAGGGAGCCTCGCCTACTTGCAGGCGTTGTTGCTCATGTAGTCGTGCACGGCGATCTTGCCCGCGATGATGTCGGCCTTGGCGGCCTCGACCCTGGCCTTCATGTCGGCGGTGACCAGCTTCTCGTTGTACTGGTCGAGCGTCCAGTCGACGCCCGCTTCCTTCAGGCCCAGCACCGAGGTGCCGGCCTTCCACGTGCCGGCCTCGGCCGTCTTGAAGCTCTGGTAGGTCGCGATGTCGACGCGCTTGATCATCGAGGTCAGCATCGTACCGGGATGAAGGTGATCCTGGTTGCTGTCGACGCCGATCGCGTACTTGCCGCGGTCCTTGGCGGCCTGCAGCACGCCGGTGCCGGTCGAGCCCGCCGCCGCATAGACGACGTCGGCGCCGCGGTCGAACTGGCCCTTGGCGAGCTCGGCGCCGCGGCCGGGATCGGTCCAGGCGGCGGGCGTCGTGCCGGTCATGTTGGAGATCAGCTCGGCCTTGGGATTGGCGTACTTGATGCCCTGCTCGTAGCCGCACTGGAACTTCCGGATCAGCGGGATGTCCATGCCGCCCACGAAGCCGACCCTGCCGCTCTTCGACGCAAGGGCCGCCGCGATGCCCACGAGGAACGAGCCTTCGTGCTCCTTGAACAGCACCGACTGCACGTTGGGCAGGTCGACGACGGCGTCGATGATGGTGAAGTGCACGTTGGGGAATTCCCGGGCAACCTTCCCGAGCGCGGTTGCCTGAGCGAAGCCGACGGCGATGATCGGGTCCTGCCCGCGCTGGGCAAAGCGGCGCAGCGCCTGCTCGTACTGCGTCTCGTTGCCGGGCTCGAACTCGGCCAGCGTGACCTTGCTCTCGGCCACGAACTTCTGCGCGCCGGTGCTGACACCCTCGTTGAAGGATTTGTCGAACTTGCCGCCGTTGGCATAGACGATCGCCGGCTTGAGGGCGGCCGGCTTGACCGGAGTCTGTGCGTGAAGAGACGGTGCCACTGCAACAATAGCGAGCACGGCGAACAGAGAGACATCCCGGCGATTCATGTATGGTCTCCTTCGTTACAGAGAGTGGAGCAGATTAGCCGTGCGCAAGCCAACCCAATTCAAACAGGGCAAACCAAAAGTCGCCTTCATCGGAACCGGCGGCACGATCTCGTCATTGGGCGTGCATCCACTGGAGCTCCAGGACTACGGCATCCACAACAACCGCCTGCATGCGAGCGGCATCGTCGACCGTTTCCCGACGGTCCGCGAGATCGCCAATGTGATCCCGGTCGACTTCCGCAACACGCCCAGCACCGAGATCTACTTCGCCGACTGGCAGGCGATGGCGGCTTTGTGCAGCAAGCTCGCGGCCGAGCATCCCGACCTCGCGGGCATCGTGATCGGCCACGGCACGGCCACGCTGGAGGAGACCGCGTATTTCCTCAACCTCGTGCTGAAGGTGCCGTTCCCGGTCGTGATGATCGGCTCGCAGCGGCCGGCCTCGGGCCTCTCGACCGACGCCGCGATCAACCTGCTCAACGGCGTGCGCGTCGCCGCCGATCCCGCGAGCCGCGGGCGCGGTGTGCTGCTGATGCTGAACGACGAGATCCAGGCGGCGCGCGAGGTCACCAAGACCTCGAACTGGCGCATGCAGACCTTCCGCACGCCCGACTTCGGGGCGCTGGGCCACGCCGACGCCGACCGCATCGCCTACTACCGCAAGCCCGAGCGCCGGCACATGCCGGACACCGAGTTCGACGTGGCGAAGCTGAAGAAGCTTCCGCGGGTCGACATCGTCTATGCCTATCCGGGCTCCGACGGCACCGCGGTGAAGGCGTTCGTGGCGGCGGGCGCCAAGGGCATCGTCTCGGCAGGCTTCGCCCCGGGCTCGCCGCCGCCGGCAGACCTCAAGGCTCTGGCCGCCGCCGTGAAGAAGGGCGTGACCGTCGTGCAGTCCTCGCGCGCGGGCTCCGGCCGCATCTTCCGCAGCGAGCGCCTCACCGAGGCCGGCATCCTGGCGGGCGACAATCTCAATCCGCAGAAGGCGCGCCTGCTGCTGGCACTGGCGCTCACGAAGACGAGCGATCCGGTGGAAATCGCCCGGATGTTCGCGACGTACTAGGGCGTGTCCGGCGGCGCCGGCGCGGCGAACCAGGCCCGTGAGCGCGGGGTGAAGAGCATGTAGGTAGCAGCAAAAGTCAGTATCAGCCGGAGGACAACGATCCATATCACGGGATCGCGTTCCAGCATCTGGGGCAACCGAATGGCGTCGTAGGCTACAATCGTCAGATTGAAGGGAACCGCAATAATCCAGCGGAAGAAATTACTTCGGCGCCGGGTGCACAACAGCATCAGCAGAAAAGTCCCGCCAAAGCGCGTACCGGTGAGCAGCGCAGCGCCGTAATGCCCGAGCCTGCTCATCGACCAGTCGAACATCGTAATTGTTACGAATACGCTCAGCACCAAAGTGCCGAGCCAAAGCCGCTCGAACCGGTCGATATCCGGGGGCGCGTCTTCATATTTATCGAAGAATGTTCCCAACAGCCGCTTTCTCCTCACGCATCGAGCATCAAGTCCACCAGACCATGCTTTTTCGCCAACCACCTTGATCGAGATCAAATGATACCGATGTACGTATTCGTACGGACCGCGACGCACGTCCGCGATCGGGACATTATTCATGCGGCCCGGTGCCTCGTGCAGGTCGATGCAAGATTTCATCTCTCGCAAGAACATCGAGAACTACCGACTGATGCTCTCCGGAACGACACTGGATCCGGCGGTGCGCCTGGAGGTTGAACGGTTGTTGGCCGAGGAGTTGGCAAAGCAGCCGCCTGCAGAACGGCTCAAGCAACCCAGCGGCAAGGACTAGATGACCGAGCGCACATCGGCCCCGTGATGCGCTGCAAGCTCGCAGCCGACCATCCCGACTTCGCGGGCTCCGGGCGACTCTTCCGCAGCCAGCGCCTCACCGACGCCGGGCTCCTCTCGGGCGCCAATCTCAACCCGCTGAAGGCGCGCCTGCTGCCGGAACTGACGCTCACGAAGACATCCGATCCCGCAGAGATCGCCCGGATGTTCGCTGTATACTGAAGGGATGCCGACGCGCGACATCCTCAAGGCCATTCCCTTCGTGCACGCCGCGCAACGCGCGCTGCGCCGGCAGCTCCAGATTCGCGCCCGCAACAAGGCGTGGACCGCCTACGCCTCCGAAGAAGTGCCGCGGCTCGACATCGGCACCAGCGAGCGCGTCCTGCCCGGATGGTTCAGCGTCGACGTCCAGCCCTTCTATCCCGGCCAGTACTTCATGGACGCGACGGCGCGCTTTCCCTTTCCCGACGCCTCCTTCGCCTTCGTGCGCAGCGAGCACATGATCGAGCATGTGCCGTTCACGTCGGGCATGCACATGCTGCGCGAATGCCACCGCGTGCTGAAGCCGGGCGGCTTCATCCGCATCGCTACGCCCGACCTGCGGAAGTTCGCCCGTCTCTACGACGCGCCGCTGTCGCCCGCGCAGGAAGCCTATCGCAAGGCGATCTGCGACCATGCACGCGACACCTACGGCAGCGACGAGCCCGGGGTGGTGATCAACCACATCTACCAATACCAGGGCCACGACTTCATCTACGACAGCGGCACGCTGGGCGAGGGCCTGCGCAAGGCGGGCTTCGTCGACATCGTCGAAAGCGCGCCCGGCGTTTCGACGCACGCCATCTTCGCCGGCACCGACGCCCATGTCGGCCCGGACGACTGGGTCACCTTCGAAACGCTGACCATGGAAGCCCGCAAGGCGTGACCCTACGGACGACACGGCACGCCGGATCATCGCGCCGCTCACGCTGCTCGCAATAAGATGTGATGCGCCGCGATCATCCGGTGTTTCGACCGCAGGCGTATCGAGGGAGCAGGTTAACACTGCCCGCTCCGATCCCCGGTGCGGTTGTCTCTCAGGGAGCACGTCCATGACCAAGCAGGGTTTCATCGTCACCGCCGCGTCGATCTTCGCCGCCACTACCTTCGTTGCCTCGACCGCCAGCGCCGCCGGCGTGCATTGCGGCGCGACCAACGCCTGCAAGGGCCAGAGCGCCTGCAAGGGTGCCTCGAACGCCTGCAAGGGCCAGAACGCCTGCAAGGGCCAGGGTTTCACCGAAGCCAAGGACGCGGCCGACTGCTCCGCCAAGGGCGGCAAGGTTCTCTAAGGATTCCGCAAGTTTGACGGGCGGCGGCATCCCCCGCGTCGTTGCCGCTCGTTGGGCGCTCCGGGAAACCGGGGCGCCCTTCTTCTTTATGGCAGGCCGTTCCTCACATGCTCGCGATAGGGCGCGCGTTCGGTGAGCTTCTCGAAGTAACGCGCGACCGCGGGATAGTCGGGCTTGCCGTCGAACTTGAGTGCGAACCAGCGATTGACCACGAGGCCGACCGGGATGTCGCCCAGGGTGAAGTGCTCGCCGCAGACGTAGGGGCCGATGCGCGTGAAGTGCTCCTCGAGCTGGCCGACTTCCTTGGTGATCTGCTTGCGGCCGGTCTCGACGAACCACGGATGGTTCCACGGCGGTTCGTTCAGCATGCCGCCCAGGAACGCGCCGCGCAGCGAGATCGAGGTCTCGTAGTTGGCCCAGTCCATCCACTGCTCGACATGGCAGCGCGCGACGAGCTCCTTCGGATAGATCGCGTCCTTGCCCGTGTCGCCGCCGTGCCTGCTCGCGAGATAGCGCACGATGGCGTTGCTCTCGCGCAGCACGATCCCGTCGTCGATCACGCAGGGAATGAGCCCGATCGGGTTGAGCGCGAGGAATTGCGGATCGGACGTCGGCGTGAAGCCGCGGCCCCAGTCCTCGCGCGTGAAGGGAATGCCCAGCTCGCCGCACACCCACAACACCTTGCGGACATTGAACGAGTTCTTGCGGCCGAGAATGCGCAGCATTGGAAAGGTCCCTCGCCAACGAGGGGCCCTTATATCACCCGAAGGTGCGCTTGTAGCTCTTGGTCATGATCTCATCGAGCCGCGCGCCGGGCTTGAAGTCCGACATGCCCTCGGGCACGGCGAGGCCCGGGATCTGCCGGTCGCAATCGACCGGCGCGCCGATCACCTGCGTCACCGGATAGAGCGACGACCAGGCGCGCACGCCCTCGTAGTCCTCCTCCTCGTCCGACACGTGCTTGTCGCGGATCTTGCCCGAGGCATGTTCGATCTCCATGCCCATCATGGTCGTGGCCTTGAACTCCTGCGGGTTGGGCTGGCGGATGATCGTCGAGCGGTCGGGATAGATGCGGTCGATGAAGCGGTCCATCAGCTTCAGTTTCTCGGCCGGATCCTCGATGAAGTGCGCCGTGCCGAACGCCATCACCGCGCGATAGTTCACCGAATGGTGGAAACCCGAGCGCGCCATCACCAGCGCGTCGAGATGCGTGACCGTGAGGCAGACCGGCACGCCCTCCTTGGTCTGGCGGATCATCCGGCTGGCCGACGAGCCGTGCCAGTAGAGATGGTCGCCCTCGCGCCAGAAGCTCGTCGGCGTGCAATAGGGCCGCCCGTCGATCACATAGGCGATGTGGCAGACGAGCGCGGCGTCGAGGATCTCGTAGACGCTCTTCTTGTCGTAGCGGCCGCGCTCGTGCACGCGCTTCACCTTGTTCACGTTGGTGACGCCGAAGGCCTCGGCCGTGTTCTCTGTGGTCGTAGTCATGCGAACTCCTGAAATGCGGAGCGGACCATGCGGCCGATGTGGTCTATACGAAAGGGCCAGTTCCCGGAAACTTGCCTGTACCAGTCATGCCCAGGATCCATACCCGCAAAGCCGCTCCACTCGGCCTCGTCCTAGATCCCGCCTCCCGCGTGCCGCTGCACAAGCAGATCGGCCAGCAGATCCGCGCCGCCATCCTCGAACGCCGCCTCGCGCCGGGTCTGAAGCTGCCGTCGTCGCGGCTGCTGGCGGCGGAGCTCGGCTGCGCCCGCGGCACGATCCTGCTGGCGATGGACCAGCTCGCGGCCGAGGGCTACGTGGTGACGCAGGCGGCGTCAGGTCTCTCGGTCGCGGCCAACCTGCCCGACGAGATGCTGGTCTCGCCCAAGGTCGACAGGCGAATTGCTGTCGCTCCTCCGTCCGGCATCGAGGAGACGTTCGCGGAGTCCGCGATCGCCTTTCCGACCGGCCAGCCCGACCGGGCCGCCTTCCCGTTCGCACTGTGGGCCAAGCTGCTGGAACGCGACTGGCGCCAGCCCTCCTGGGCACTTGCGGGCGCGCTGCATCCGTTCGGCCATCGCGGCCTGCGCGAGGCGATCGCGGCCTATCTCGGCATGGCGCGCGGCTTCTCCTGCGAGGGCTCGGCCATCGTCGTGACCACCGGCATGCGGCAAAGCCTGTCGCTGTTCGCGCGGCTGATCCTGAAAGCGGGCGAGCAGGCCTGGATCGAGGAGCCGGGCTTCGTCGGCACGCGCGAGGCGATGGCGATGGCGGAGACCCGGGCGGTGCCCGTGCCGGTCGACGACCAGGGCTTCTCCGTAGAGCGCGCGCGGAAGCTCGCCCCCCAAGCGAAGCTCGCGGTCGTGGCGCCCTCGCACCAGTTTCCGCTCGGCACGGTCTTGAGCCTGCAGCGCCGCCTCGAACTGCTGAGCTGGGCCGAGCGCACCGGGAGCTGGATCGCCGAGGACGATTTCGACGGCGAGTACCGCTACGCCGGCCGGCCGCTGGCGCCGCTGCGCGCGCTCGACCGCACCGGCCGCGTGGCCTACCTCGGCAGCTTCTCCAAGCTCCTCTTCCCCGCGCTGCGCCTGTCCTACGTCGTGCTGCCCGCTTCGCTCGCGCCCGCGGCCCTCAGGATCATGGCGGGCACGGCCACGCGCGCCTCGATGCTGGGACAGGGCGCACTCGCGCGCTTCATCGCCGACGGCCATCTCGCCACGCATCTGCGCCGTACGCGTCTTCTTTACGCCGAGCGCCAGCAGGCCTTGCTCGCCGCCGCGCGACGTCCGCTCAAGGGTCTGCTGGACCTGGCGCCCGATCCCGGCGGCATGCACCTGATCGCGCGGCCCTCGGCTGCGGTCGCGGCAGGCTTCGACGATCATGCCGTGGCCGCCGCCTGCGCCGCCCACGACGTCAGTGTCTCGCCGCTCTCCGCCTGCTACGCCGGCCGCACGAAGAAGCACGGCCTGATCCTGGGCTATGCCTGCACGCCTGCCCAGGACATGCCGGCGGCCCTCGCGGTGTTACGCGGCGTCCTCAAGAATCCTTCGCTGCGCGCGGGATGACAGGGGTGCGCGCTTTGTCACCCCGACCGAATCGCGATTCGAGGGCAAGCAGCCGAATCACTTGGAGAGATGCTCGGTCCGGGGTGTTTTGTCCGAAGTCAGCCTGGGCAAAAAACCGAGTTGTCAGAGAGGCACAACAACATTGCCAAAGACAGAGCGACAGGCAGTAATTGCCCGGCCCTTCCGACAGTCTGCGCGTCACGCTGATCGCTTCAAGGCCCCGCTTCCGAACAGGCCTATCAAATATGTTCCAGCCAATGCGATATTCGGCAAGACATTCAGCCCAAAGCCGGTGACCACGGAAAGCGTGCTATCGATCACGAACCAGCTGACCATACCTGCGGTGATCGCATTCCAGAATGGTCGCCCTTTTCCTGCAAGGTCGATCGCCGCATTTATCATGAAGTAGAGCGTCACTGCCCAGCCGAGCGAGACCGCACCCAAAACCGCGAGGCTGAAGCGCAGAGGCGGCTCGAACGCAATGGCGCTATCGCCTTTCAATATGGACAGAACAAACCGGACGGGACCGCTCGTCGGCTCTACTCCGCCGCCTGCCAGCACCAGGCCGAAGATGCCCAATGAAAAGCACCAGACCATGAACCATGTGCGCCAAAAACCGGACATCGCAACCTCTTTGCTTGATTGCATCCAACTAACTC
>CAIMEE010000168.1 GCA_903839865.1 Enhydrobacter aerosaccus
CCCGTCCGCGGTCTACGCCGTGGCCGATCGCCTCGCGCAGCCCGAAGGCGCGTGGACGAAATTCGATCCGCCCGGCTGGTGGGCACTCTCCTATCCGGACTGGCGACGCGGATAGCCCAACCTCCAGACAGACGGTTGCCGTTGCTTAGGTTGCATTAGCACAATATTCTTCGAACGCAAAGTGCGGTGGGGGAGTCGTTGACTTGGGGGAAGACAAAGCGAGCGCTGCCAACATTGGGCAGGGTTGGAGCCAGCAAACGGAAAGATGAGCCGGTAGCCGACAGGAGAAGGCTCGCCGCTGTCGTTTCTGCGGATATCCAGTTCTGCCGCGTAAAGCACGGGGCTCGCTTGCCAAGCTAACTTGGAAACCCCACCTCTTCCTCATGCCCACCTCCTTCACCCTCCTCCCGCACCGCAGCGTCATCGCCCTCACCGGGGCCGACAGGATCGAGTTCCTGCAGGGGCTGATCTCCAATGACACGACCAAGGTCTCGACCGGCCATGCCATCTGGGCGGCGTTGCTGACGCCGCAGGGCCGATTCCTGAACGACATGTTCGTATCCGACGGCAGCGGCGACACCTTGCTGCTCGAGACCGAGCGCGAGCGGGCGCCGGCGCTCGCCAAAAAGCTCACGATGTACACGCTGCGCTCCAAGGTGAAGGTCGAGGATCGCGCCGCCGCGATGGAAGTCGCCGTCGTCTTCGGCGACGAGGCCGACAAGGCGCTCGGCATCGAGAAGGCCGTGTCGTACGTCGATCCACGCCTGCCTGCGCTGGGCGTGCGCGTGCTGGCACCGGCGGGCGAGGTCGCGGCGATCCTGGGCTCGCATGGATTCTCGCCCGCCATGCCCGCCGACTACGATGCGCTACGACTGTCGCTCGGCGTGCCGGACGGCAGCCGCGATCTTCCGGTCGAGAAAGCTCTCCTGCTCGAGAGCGGCTTCGACGAGTTGAACGGCGTCGACTGGAAGAAGGGCTGCTACATGGGCCAGGAGCTGACGGCCCGGACCAAGTATCGCGGCCTGGTGAAGAAGCGGCTGTTCCCGGTGCGCCTCGACGGGCCGCTGCCCGCGCCCGGCACCCTGATCGAGCGCGACGGCCAGGAAGTGGGCGAGATCCGCTCCGGCCTCGGCGACCGCGCGCTGGCGATGCTGCGCCTCGACGGCATGAAGGGCGACGGGCTGACGGCGGGCGGCACCCGCATCCTGCCCGAGGTCCCCGCCTGGATGCGCCTGCCGGAACCGTCGCAGGGCTGACGAAAGACCTGACGAAGATGTGACCGGCCGCCCCTCGCATCTTCCGGGAGGGGGGCGCGCGGGACAGGGGACGAATCGCGTCAAAGCCCTGTGCCATCGATATTGGCACCGTCCCCTTGGGGAGGGGACGATTTGAAACGTGGGACAGTTCGTGCCCTTCCCGCCCGCTTCCCGGGAGCATAAGGTCCCGTTCTTGCATTGAGGCAAGCTCGGGAGGCACGCCATGAAACTGATCAATCCGAACCCGTTTACGACCCGTCCGGAGATCGTCGGCACGTTCGGCGTGGTGACGTCGACCCACTGGATCGCCACCGCGGTCGGCATGGGCATCCTCGAGCGCGGCGGCAACGCCTTCGATGCCGCGGTCGCGACCGCCCTCACCCTGCAGGTCTGCGAGCCGCATCTCTGCGGCCCCGGCGGCGACGTGCCGCTGATCCTGAACAGCGTGAAGAAGGGCAAGACCGAGGTGATCTGCGGCCAGGGCCCGATCCCGGGCCTCGCCACCATCGGCCATTTCAAGGGCCTCGGCCTCGACCTGATCCCCGGCACCGGCGTGCTCCCGGCCTGCGTGCCCGGCACCTTCGACGCCTACATGCTGCTGCTGCGCGACTACGGAACGATGAGCCTCTCCGAGGTGCTCTCGCCCGCCATCGGCTACTGGCTGAACGGCTATCCGCTGGTCGAACGCGCGTCGGCCACCATCGCGACCGTTGCCGACAATTTCCGCGACAACTGGCCGACCTCGGCGGCGGTGTTCATGCCGGGCGGCAAGGTGCCGAAGCCGATGGAGACCTTCACCAACAAGGCGGTCGGCAACACCTACGCCCGCATCATCAAGGAAGCCGAATCGGGCGGCGGCAACCGCGAGGCGATCATCGAGCGCGCGCGCAAGGTCTGGAGCCAGGGCTTCGTGGCCGAGGCGATCGACAGGTTCTACACGCAGCAGGAGATCATGGACGTCTCCGGCCAGCGCAACAAAGGCCTGCTGCGCGGCAACGACATGGCCAAGTGGGAAGCCACCATCGAGGCGCCGGTCACCTACGATTACGGCCGCTACACGGTATGCAAGGCGGGTCCGTGGTCGCAGGCGCCGGTGGTGCTGCAGCAGCTCGCACTGCTGAAGGGCTACAATCTCGACGGCGCCGATCCGACGAGCGCCGACTTCATCCATACCGTGGTCGAGGCGAGCAAGCTCGCCTATGCCGACCGCGAGTCCTTCTATGGCGACCCGAAGTTCGTCGACGTGCCGATGCAGACCCTGCTGTCGGATGCCTACAACAACGACCGCCGCAAGCTGATCGACCCCAACAAGGCGTCGATGGAGCAGCGGCCGGGCAAGGTCGACGGCTATGGCGGAGTGGTGAAGCTGCGCGTGGCCGACGGCTCGCGTGCCGCCGTTGCCGCCAGCGGCGCCGGCGAGCCCACGGTCGGCCGCATGGGACAGATGAGCGGCGACACGGTGCACTTCGACATCGTCGATCGCGAAGGCAACATGATCTCCTCGACGCCGTCGGGCGGCTGGCTGCACGGCTCGCCCGTGGTGCCGGAGCTGGGCTTCCCGATCGGCACGCGCGGCCAGATGTTCTGGCTCGAAGAAGGCCTGCCGGGATCCCTGGCGCCGGGCAAGCGCCCGCGCACGACCTTGACGCCCACGCTCGCGCATCGCGACGGCGAGCCGTACATGGTCTGGGGATCGCCGGGCGGCGACCAGCAGGACCAGTGGATCACCCAGATGTTCCTGCGCCATGTCCATTGCGGCATGAACCTGCAGGAGGCGATCGATGCGCCGGCCTGGCACAGCGAGCACTTCCCCTCCTCGTTCTGGCCGCGCACCGCGCGTCCGGGCGTGCTCGTCCTCGAAGGCCGCGTGCCGGAGGAGACGGCGAAGGATCTGAAGAAGCGCGGCCACAAGGTCGAGATGAACGACGATTGGTCGGAAGGCCGCCTCACCGCCGCCAGCCGCCAGGATCCGTGGCGCAAGGCCGCCGCCAATCCGCGCGGCATGCAAGGTTACGCGGCGGGCCGTTAAGCATTAGATGAGCGACCAGTTGAGCGAGACCGCCGACGCCCCGCTGCTCGAACTGAAGAGCCTCACTGTCTCCTTCGCGACCGACGACGGCACCGTGCATGCCGTCGGCGGGATCGACCTCGCGCTGCGGCGCGGCCGGACGCTCGGTCTCGTGGGCGAGTCGGGCTGCGGCAAGTCCGTGACGTCGCTCGCCGTGATGGGCCTGCTGCCGCCGGAGAATGCCACGATCGGCGGCGAGGTGCGCTTTGAGGGGCGCGATCTCCTGAAGCTGGCTAAGAGCGAGCTGCGCGACCTGCGCGGCGCGCGCCTGGCCATGATCTTCCAGGAGCCGATGACCTCGCTCAATCCCTCGTACACGATCGGCAACCAGATCATCGAGGCGATCCAGCGCCACCAGCGCGTCAGCGCCGCCGAGGCCCGCACCAGGGCGATCGACGTGCTGAAGCTGGTGCGCATTCCCTCGCCCGAGAAGCGCATCGACGACTATCCGCACAAGCTCTCGGGCGGCATGCGCCAGCGCGCCATGATCGCCATGGCGCTGGCCTGCGGCCCGAAGCTCCTGATCGCCGACGAGCCGACCACCGCGCTCGACGTCACCATCCAGGCCCAGATCCTCGATCTCATGCGCGGCCTGCGCCGCGACACCGGCACCGCCATCATCCTGATCACGCACGACCTCGGCGTCGTGGCCGAGATGGCCGACGATGTGGCCGTCATGTACGCGGGCCAGATCGTCGAGCGCGCGCCGGTCGAGACGCTGTTCGCGCGGCCCGAGCATCCCTACACGGTGGGCCTCCTGGGCTCGATCCCGAAGCTCGACCACAAGCGCGAGCGCCTGCCGTCGATCGAGGGCCGCGTGCCCGACATGACCAACCCTCCCGCAGGCTGCCGCTTCGCCGCGCGCTGCCCCTTCGTCGAGGAGGCGTGCAGAACCGCGCCGCCGCCGCTGGTCGAAGTGGCGCCGGGCCATCTCTCGCGCTGCCGCCGCGCGCCGCTGTCGCGGATGTTCCAATGACCATGCTGCTCGACGTTCAGGGGCTGGTGAAGCACTTCCCGGTGAAGAGCGGCGCCTTCGGCCGCGTGAGCGCGCATGTGCGCGCCGTCGATGGCGTCGACTTTCACGTGAACGAGGGCGAGACGCTGGCGATCGTGGGCGAGTCGGGCTGTGGCAAGTCCACCGTCGGCCGCCTTGCACTTCGCCTGCTCGAGCCGACGGCGGGCCGCGTGATGTTCGAGGGCGACAATCTGCTGGCCCTCGACTCCGACCAGATGCGGGCGCGCCGCCGCCGCCTGCAGGTGATCTTCCAGGACCCCTACGCCTCGCTCAATCCGCGCATGACCGTGGGCGCGATGCTGGGCGAGCCATTGTGGCTGCATCGCCTCGTCGGCAACGAGCAGCAGCGCAACCAGCGCGTCGCCGAACTGCTCGAGCTGGTGGGGCTCAGGCCCGATCACGTGCGCCGCTACCCGCACGAATTCTCCGGCGGCCAGCGCCAGCGCATCGCGATCGCGCGGGCCCTCGCCGTCGAACCGCGCCTGATCGTGGCCGATGAGCCGGTCTCCGCGCTCGACGTCTCGATCC
This sequence comes from Enhydrobacter aerosaccus, assembly GCA_903839865.1. GTDB lineage: Bacteria > Pseudomonadota > Alphaproteobacteria > Reyranellales > Reyranellaceae > Reyranella > Reyranella aerosaccus_A. The sequence goes on from CAIMEE010000168.1 coordinate 4,868, forward strand.
AGGCGCAGGTCATCAACCTGATGAAGCAGCTGCAGCAGCGCTTCGGCCTCGCCTACATCTTCATCAGCCACGATCTCGCGGTCGTGAAGCACATCGCCGACCGCATCGCCGTCATGTACCTCGGCAAGATCGTCGAGACCGCGACGGCCGACGAGCTGTTCCGCAATCCGCGCCATCCCTACACGCGCGCGCTGCTCTCCGCCGTGCCGCTGCCCGATCCGACCGTGGTACGCGAACGTGCATTGCTCGAGGGCGACATCCCCAGCGCGATCAATCCGCCGCCGGGCTGCCACTTCAACACGCGCTGCCCGTTCGCGCGCGACAGCTGCCGCCGCGATCCGCCCGCGCTCGTCGACGATGGCCCTCTGGGCGCTCCTTCTGGCCATGCAACGGCCTGCCCGTGGTGGCCCGAGCTGCCGGCGGCCGCGGCGCAGCTCGAAGGGCATGGCACCGAACAGGATCGAAGCCGGCTAGACCGCCTGCAGGCGGCATTCGTAACGGCACAGGAGGAGGCAACATGAAGAGACTGGTACTTTCCGGACTGATGACGCTCGCGATGGCGGGCGGCGCGGCGGCGCAGACCAACCTGCGCGTGGGCCTCGCGGAAGATCCCGACGTTATGGATCCGTCGCTGGCGCGCACCTATGTCGGGCGCATCGTCTTCTCCTCGATCTGCGACAAGCTGTTCGACATCGACGAGAATCTCAAGATCGTGCCGCAGCTCGCACTCAGCCACGAGACCTCCGCCGACGGCAAGACAGTCACGATCAAGCTGCGTTCGGGCGTGAAGTTCCACGACGGCGAGCCGCTCGACGCCACCGCTGCCAAGTACAGCTTCGACCGCCACCTCAACATGAAGGGCTCGTTCCGCAAGCCCGAGATCAGCGCCGTCGAGTCCGTCGACGTCGTGGATCCCCTCACGATCAAGCTGAATCTCAAGGCGCCGTTCTCGCCGCTGCTGGCCCAGCTCACCGACCGCGCCGGCATGATGGTCTCGCCCAAGGCCGCCGAAGCCGCGGGCGACAAATTCGGCCTGCATCCGGTCTGTGCCGGTCCCTACAAGTTCGTCGAGCGCATCCAGCAGGACCGCATCGTCGTCGAGAAATTCGCCGACTACTGGAACAAGGACCAGGTCTCGATCGACAAGATCACCTATCTCCCGATCGTCGACTCGACCGTGCGGCTCGCGAACCTCAAATCGGGCGGCCTCGACCTGATCGAGCGCGTGCTGGCGACCGACATCAAGGCGGTCCGCGACCTGCCGAAGGTCAAGCTGAGCAAGGCGGTGTCGCTGGGCTACGTCGGCCTCACCATGAACCTCGCCAACGGTCCCAAGGCCGACAATCCGCTGGCCAAGAATCCCAAGGTGCGCGAAGCGTTCGAACTCAGCATCGACCGCGAGGCGATCAACCAGGTCGTGTTCAACGGCGAGTTCGTGCCAGGCAACCAGTGGGTCAGCCCGCAGAATCCGTACTATCAATCCAAATTCCCGATCCCCAAGCGCGATGTCGCCAAGGCCAAGGCGCTGCTGAAGGAAGCCGGCGTCACCACGCCGCTCGCGCTCGACTTCATGGTGCCGAACGGTGTCGAGTTCCGCTCCGTCGCCGAAGTCGTGCAGTCGATGGCGGCCGAAGCGGGCTTCGACCTCAAGATCCGGCTCACCGAGTTTGCGACCTCGCTGAAGCAGGCCGAGGACGGCAACTTCCAGGTCTATCTGATCGGCTGGAGCGGCCGCAGCGATCCCGACGGCAACTCCTACAGCTTCCAGACCTGCGGCTCGCCGCAGAACAACAGCAAGTTCTGCGATCCCGAGGTCGATGCGGCACAGAACGAGGCGCGCACCAAGAGCACCCTCGAAGACCGCAAGGTCGCCTACGAGAAGGTTGCGGCCAAGCTCACGCCGAAGGGCGCGGGCCCGATCCTCTACATCTATCACCCGCAGGTGCTGGTGGCGCACAGCGACCGGCTCGAAGGCTACAAGCAGATGCCGGACGGCCTCGTGCGCGTGATCGGGCTGAAGCTCAAGTAGAATGCCCCGGTAAATGCTCGTCTTCCTCACCCGCCGGCTGCTGCAGATCATCCCGACACTGATCCTGGTGTCGATGCTGATCTTCGGCCTGCAGCAGCTGCTGCCCGGCGACCCGGCGCTGATCATGGCGGGCGAGGAACGCGATCCCAGCGTGCTGCAGCAGATCCGCGAGCAATACAGGCTCAACGAGCCGATCCCCGTGCAGTACTTCTACTGGATGAAGGGCGTGCTGTCGGGGAACCTGGGCGAGTCGATGCGGCTCAAGTCGTCGGTCAGCTCGCTGGTTGCGGAAAAGCTGCCGGTGACGCTGCAGCTTGCCGGCATGGCACTCCTGATCGCGCTCTGCATCGGCATTCCCGCGGGCATCGTCTCGGCGGTGAAGAAGGAGACGTGGTGGGACTACGGCGCCAACCTGTTCGCGCTGTGGGGATTGAGCACGCCCAACTTCTGGCTGGGCATCCTGCTGATCTTCCTCTTCTCCGTCGAGCTGGGCTGGCTGCCCGCCTCGGGCTACGTGCGCCTCGGCGAGGACTGGAAGCAGAGCCTGGCCACCACGATCATGCCCGCCTTCGTGCTGGGCAACGCGCTTGCGGCCGTCCTGATGCGGCACACGCGCTCGGCCATGCTGCAGGCGATGGGCGCCGACTACGTGCGTACCGCCCGCGCCAAAGGCCTGAATGAGCGCCGCGTCGTGCTGAAGCATGCCCTGCGCAACGCCATGACGCCGGTGATCACGCTGCTCGCGCTCGACTTCGGCACGCTGCTCTCGGGCGCGGTGCTGACCGAGCAGATCTTCACCATCCCGGGCTTCGGCAAGCTGATCGTCGACTCTGTCTTCAACCGCGATTACGCCGTGGTGCAGGGCGTCGTGCTGGTGACGGCCACGACCTACATTTCGCTCAACCTGCTGGCCGACATCGCTTACGTACTCGTGAATCCGAGGTTGCGCGGATGAGCCTCACCATCGGTCTCGAGGAAAATCCCTGGGCGCGCGCGTGGCGGCGGCTGCGCCGGCGCAAGGGCGCGATGGTGGCACTGTTCGTGGTCGTGTTCCTGATCGCGATCGCGGTGTTCGCGCCGCTCGTGGCTCCCTACGATCCCACGCTCACCAGCTTCACCCAGGTGCGCAAGCCGCCGACATGGGCTCATTGGTTCGGCACCGACGAGGTCGGCCGCGACGTCCTCTCCCGCGTCATCTGGGGCGCGCGGGCTTCGCTCAGCGCCGGACTCGTGTCGGTCGGTATCGCCGTCGGCGCCGGCGTGCCGCTCGGCCTGCTGGCGGGCTATGCCGGCGGCTGGGTCGACACGATCCTGTCGCGCATCGTCGATGCCATGCTCGCGATCCCGTTCCTGATTCTCGCGATCACGCTCTCGGCGTTCCTGGGACCGAGCCTCAGCAACGCCATGATCGCCATCGGCGTCACCGCGACGCCGGTGTTCATCCGGCTCACGCGCGGCCAGACGCTGGGCGCCAAGGTCGAGGATTACGTCGAGGCCGCGCGCGCCGTCGGCAACCCCCACTGGCGCATCGCGCTTCGCCACCTGCTGCCCAACATCGTGCCGCCGCTTCTGGTACAGGCGAGCCTGGCGATCGCGGGCGCCATTATCGCCGAGGCCTCCCTCTCGTTCCTGGGCCTCGGCCAGCAGCCGCCCGCGCCCTCGTGGGGCAGCATGCTGAATTCGGCGCAGCGCTTCCTCGCACAGGCGCCGTGGATGGCCTTCTGGCCGGGCTTCGCGATCTTCTTCGCGGTGCTGTCGTTCAACCTGTTGGGCGACGGCCTGCGCGACGCGCTGGACCCGCGGCATAAATAGCTAGTTCGGTACGCTCGTATCGACGGCGTCGAAGACCGGCGCATTGCCGGAATCCTCCGATGCGATCTTGTCCTGGACGAGCAGCAGCGTGACCTCGAGGAAATGCGCGAGTTCCTCGTCGCCGAGATGCCGCGCTTCGTCGTTCAACTCACGCAGCCCGTGCCAGATCCGGTAGAACGTCGCGGCACGCTGCCGTGCAGACGTAGGTCGCCGCGCCCTGCGTCGCCGAACCCGCGGCTCGACGACGATCTCGAACAAACTCATCCCCCAACCCCGTTTGTCTTGCCCCCGGAGCAAGCATAGCGGGGCGGGAAGCGGGCGTCAGCTTCAGTTCGAAGCGCTGTCCTCAGTTCGAAACGGAGCCGAGGGGCAGGCCAGACGCGTCGAGTTGTGGCTCGGCGCGGAGCACGACGACTTCCGGCGCTTCGACGTCCGGCCGCGGCTTGCTCGGATCGACGGCGCGGACCATCGCCACGATGCGCTTGGGCGTGCCCGCGGCATCCTCGGCCACGAGACGGCGCCAGCCCTGCTTCTCCCAATAGGCCACGTCGTTCGGCAGCACCTGGACGTAGAGCATGTTGCAGCCGCGCGTCTCGGCAAGCTTGCGGCAGCGCTCGAGCAGGAGCTGGCCGATCGCGTTGCCGCGGAAGCGCTGGATCACCGCCAGCCGCTCGGGCATCGCGAACGACTGGAACCACCGCACTCGGACTGCACCCACGGGCTCGTCGCCGACATAGGCGATCACGTGGGTGGCGCCGAAGTCGTGGCCGTCGAACTCCTCGGAGTACGGCACGTCGAGCTCGCCGATGAAGCAGGCCGCGCGGACGGCGAAGGCCTGCATCGAGTCTTCCATCTTCATCGCGAGCTTGGTGGTGAGAGGCTCGCCGCCGATCGATTGCTTAACAGTGGACATGTCTGATCCCCCTAATTTGTCCGGCGCTCGGACCAGCCCGCCCCGGGGTTGGTCGCCCCGCGCGTTGCCGATTCTTCGAGAATGCCAGGTGTGTCGAGTTGATCTTCCGGCCGGTTCAGCACCAGCGGATCGGTGAACATGGTCGGCGCGTCCTTCGCGTCGAGCTCGAGGTCGTGGTAATAGGCGCCGTATTCGTGGTCGGAGAAGTGGAAGATCTTGTCGTCCACCTTCTTGAAGCCCTGGCGCTCCATGATCGGCCACAGCCGATGCTGCGAGTGCAGGTAGACCCGGCTGTAGCCTTTCTTGCGCGCGAACTCCATCGCCCACTGCGTGAACGGAATAAAGAGGCCCATCGAGCGGTAGCGCTTCAGGATCACGGCGCGCTCGAACTTGGCGAAGGTGCCGAACCAGCGCAGCCGCATCGACGAGGCGGGCTCGCCGTCGACGTAGAGGATGAGGTGCGTCGCGGTGAAGTCGTTGCCGTCGAACTCCTCCCAGTACGGGCACTGCTGCTCGCCGATGTACACGGCAGAGCGCAGCGCAAAGCACTGCATGAGCTCGTCCGACGTGGACGCGAGCTTGATCGTCACGACAGGCTGCCTGTCGATCGGCGTATTCAGCAGAGACATACCTAGACCCCCTCTGTCAGCACACCATTCTCGTTCCGGAAACGACGGCCCCCAGCCGTCACTTCCGGACGATTCGCAGTAAGTTGAGCGAGCACGTCGGTGACGACGCCAGCCGTCATGCCCTTGGCGCCGCGGCGGATGGCCGTCGCGGAAACCTTGTCGCGGCGCAGGATCCGCCATGGATAGATCCAGCCGCACTCGTCGCAGATCTGGCGCACCGTCATGCCGCCATGGTCCGTGCCATGCAGCGCGTGCAGACGAACGCCGGGATGGAGCTTCTTCACTTCGCCGATCACGCCCCGGAAACCCTTGGCGTTGTAGACCTCCGGATAGAAGGCGACCTCGACCCTGTTGCCCAGCCCCGCTTCGGCCACGGCGAGATCGATCAGCACCTTGCGCGTCTCCGGCGGCAGGAACTGCCGTCCCGCCGGGAAGTAGTCGACGTTGACGTCGGCCTTGTCGGTTTTCTCGTAGATCTGGAATCCGTTCTCGATGCGCGCGACGCGCAACTGACCCTTGCGGAAGGCATCGACATGAATGCGCGGGATGAGCGTCGGATGAATGATGACCTTGTCGAGGCCCCGTTCCTCCATCGCGCGGCGCACGATATCGAGGTGGGTATTGTGGAAGGGATTGAAGGTCCCGAAGAACAACCCGATGCCGCCCTTGGGCGCCACCAGCGAGCGGATGTCGGAGAGAACACCCACGCCGAACAGGACCGCGCCCAAAGCAAAGCCCACGATCAGGAAGGCCTCGCGCGCGCCGGGAACACCGGCAGTGCCGAACGCGGCCAGCAGCATGTTGATCGACACGCCCGCCAGGACGTTGCGGTTGGCATCGCCGATGCCGCGCTGGAAGAGAAAGAGGCCGAGGTACTGGCTGCCCTGGGACGCAAGCGAGGTCACGAGAGCAGCTCCTGCAAAGCCACCCACGGACGCCACGCCGACTACGTTGAGGGCACCCCCCCATAACAACACCCAGAAAACCGCCAGGTTGAACGCATACTGCGGCACGAACCGCCCGATCCTGCCTGCGGTCACGAAACCGAACTGGTTTTGCGCCCAGAGTTCGGCCTTGTTGCTGAGCTTGGCGTAGGTCGGGAGGAGCAGCCCGGTAAACACTGACACGCCGATCAGGGCCGGGTTAGCCCAACTGCCGTGCGCATACGCATAGCTGAGATATGTCAGCAGGCCGACAAGCGCCGCCGTGCGCGTCGAGGTGCTGCGCACGTAACGGCCGAACTGGTCGGCGAGGCCCGGGAGGGCCATCATGTTACTGTCCGAGCCGATGGCGGCCACGGCGGTACTCCTGCCTCATTGCTGACCCGTTAAGTCAAAAACCCACTACGGATAGATTGATTAACGAATAAGAGGACTAGATACCCACCGCCAACATCGAGCCGTTTCTTGAAAAAACCGGCTAATCGCCTATAAATGAGACAAAAAACAGCATCTCACAATCAATGGTATAAGATAAACCACGAGGCACCCGCCAAGTAAACGTTTCAGCCCTGAACCGATTGTATCGATTGTAATAATGGTCACGCCGACACCCCGAAAAAGCAAAGTGCCGAATATTCTCGGCGATTGGGACGATGTCAGATTTTTCCTGGCCGTCGCCAAGACCGGAAGTTTCAGTGCTGCTGCTACCCAACTGAACACCAAGCAGACGACCGTCGGCCGCCGCATCCAGGCGCTCGAGCGCCGGCTGGGCGCCAAGCTGTTCGATCGCCATCGCCACGGCATGGAAGTGACGCCGGCCGCGCGCGGCGTGCTGGTGCAGGCCGAGTCGATGATGTCCAACGCCACGGCAATCGAGCGCCACCTGGCTGGCCTCGACCGCGAGATGTCCGGTGTCGTGCGCATCGCGGCCACCGAGGGCGTCGCCGCCCAGTGGCTGGTGCCGCGCCTTAGCCAGCTCCGCCGCAGCCATCCCGACATCATCGTGCAGGTGATCGCGGGCGACCAGGTGCTCGATCTCGCCACGCGCCAGGCCGACCTCGCCATTCGTTTCTTCCGCCCGACCTCGAACCAGCTCGTCGCCGCGCGCGTCGGCCAGTTCAACATGTCGATCCTGGCGGCGCCCAACTACATCGAGCAGTACGGCCTGCCGCAGAAGCTCGACGACCTGCGTGAGCACCACATCGTCGACCACACCGTGCTGCACAGCCTGCCCGCGATGAAGCCGTGGAGCGAAGTGGTCGAGCGCAGCCCCTCGGTCGTGCTGCGCACCAACTCTTCGTACGCCGCGATGGAAGCGGTCAGCGTCGGCTACGGCATCTCGGTGTTCCCCGACTACGTGACCAAGATGACGAACCTGATGGCCGCCCCGATCGATCTCAAGATCGTCCGCGACATCTGGCTGGTGAGCCACGAGGAGACGAACAAGGGTGCACGTATCCGCACCGTGATCGACTACGTGCGCGAGCAGTTCCGCCAGGACGAGCGCGAGTGGTTCAGCGTCCCCGCGAGCCGCAGCTCGCTGGTGGCGGCTTAGGACGTACTGCGCCTTTGGGACAAAGCTCGCTTAGAGAGCTGCTTTCAACTTCTTGGAGATCGCTTCGATCTCCTTCATGTCGCCGGGCTTCGGCTGCCAGTTGAGCGACACGGCATCGCCCGCCTGGCGCGGCATGATGTGGATGTGGAGATGCGGCACCGACTGACCGGCACCGGCGCCGTTGGCCTGGATCAGGTTCACGCCGTTGGGCTTCAGTTCGCGCACCACGGCCTTGGCGACCTTCTGGGCCGTTTGTGCCACGGCTGCGATCACGTCGGCGGGAATCACGTCGACGGTCGGCCAGTGGCCCTTGGCCACCGCCAGCGCATGGCCCGGGTTCACCGGGTTGATGTCCATGAAGGCGATGGTCTTGTCGTCTTCCATCAGCTTGAAGCACGGGATCTGGCCCGCGACGATCTTGCAGAAGATGCAGCTGCCGTCCGTTGGATCGGTCACCGGATCACTCCGTCTTGAGAGGACCGCCCAGGGCCGCCTGTGCCGCCGCGAGGCGTGCGATCGGCACGCGATAGGGCGAGCACGAGACATAGTCGAGGCCGGCCTTGTGGCAGAAGAACACCGAGGCCGGATCGCCGCCGTGCTCGCCGCAGATGCCGAGCTTCAGGCTGTTGCGCACCTTGCGGCCGCGCTCGGTCGCGATCTCGATCAGTTCGCCCACGCCCTCGACGTCGAGCGACGCGAAGGGATCGTGCTCCATGATGCCGCGCTGCTGGTACTTCTCCAGGAACGAGGCCGAGTCGTCGCGGCTCAGCCCCCAGGTCGTCTGCGTGAGATCGTTGGTGCCGAACGAGAAGAACTCGGCGGTCTCGGCGATGTCGCCGGCGCGCAATGCCGCGCGCGGCAGCTCGATCATGGTGCCGACGAGATACTCGAACTTCTCGCCAGACATCTGGCTCACTTCCGAGGCGACCTGGTCGACCACCGCCTTCATCAGGTCGAACTCCTTCCTGGTCGCGATCAGCGGGATCATGATCTCGGGGATCACGGTCTTGCCCGCCTTCTTCTGGACTTCGGCCACCGCCTCGAAGATGGCGCGGGCCTGCATCTCGTAGATCTCCGGATAGGAGATGCCCAGGCGCACGCCGCGATGGCCGAGCATCGGGTTGAATTCGTGCAGCTTGTGGGCGCGCGCTTCGATCTCCTTGACGTCGACGCCGAGATCCTTGGCCACGACTTCCATGTCGTCATGCGTCTTGGGCAGGAACTCGTGCAGCGGCGGATCGAGCAGGCGGATCGTGACGGGAAGACCCGCCATGATCTCGAACAGGCCGACGAAGTCCTGGCGCTGCATCGGCTGGATCTTGGCAAGGGCAGCACGGCGGCCCTTCTCGTCGTCGGCCAGGATCATCTGGCGCACGGCCACGATGCGGTCGCCCTCGAAGAACATGTGCTCGGTGCGGCAGAGGCCGATGCCCTCGGCGCCGAACTTGCGCGCCTGGGCCGCATCCGCCGGGGTCTCGGCGTTGGTGCGGATGCCCAGGGTACGGAACTCGTCGGCCCAGGCCATCAGCTCCGCGAAGTCGCCCGACATCTCGGGCTGCACCGTCGGTACGACGCCCAGGATGATCTCGCCGGTCGAGCCGTCGAGCGTGATGGTCTCGCCGGTCTTCACCGTGACGCCGCGGACCGTCAGCGTGCCCGCCTTGCCGTCGATGCGGCAGTCGCCCGCGCCTGCGACGCAGGGTTTGCCCATGCCGCGCGCCACAACGGCGGCGTGGCTGGTCATGCCGCCGGTCGAGGTCAGGATGCCCTCGGCCGCATGCATGCCGTGGATGTCCTCCGGCGACGTCTCGCGCCGCACCAGGATCACCTTGTCGCCGGCCTTCTTCTGCTTCTCGGCAGCGTCGGCGGAGAACACGACCTTGCCCGACGCGGCGCCCGGGGAAGCAGGAAGACCCTTGGCGATCACCTTGCGCGGCGCCTTGGGGTCGAGCGTGGGGTGCAGCAGCTGGTCGAGCGAGGCCGGATTGACCCGCAG
>CAIMEE010000169.1 GCA_903839865.1 Enhydrobacter aerosaccus
CCGATCCGGTGTTCACCGTCGGCAGCCTCGACACCGTGTGGCTGATCGCCAACGTCCGTGAATCGGATGCGCCGCGCATGAAGGTCGGCCAGCCCGTCGAAGTGTCGGTGCTGGCGTATCCCAAGCGCGTCTTCAACGCCAAGCTCACCTATGTCGCGCCGGCACTCGATGCCACGACGCGCCGCCTGCCGGTGCGCGCCGAGATCGTCAACCCCGGCCGCGAGCTGCTGCCGGAAATGTTCGCCACCTTCCGCATCATCTCCGGCGACGCACGCATGGGCGCCGCGGTGCCGGCCGACGCTGTGATCTACGAGGGCGCGCAGGCCCGCGTGTGGGTTGCGCGGCCCGAGCAGAAGGTCGTGGTCAGCCGTTCGATCGACGTGGGCGACACCGTCAACGGACTGGTCGAGGTTCGCAAGGGCCTGCAGGTCGGCGAGACGGTCGTGGCCAGCGGCACTCTCTTCATCGATCGCGCCGCCGCGCGCGACTGATCTCCGTCCCGGTTCCTCAAGCGGCCGTCCCATGCATGCCATTGTCGCCGCCGCGCTGAAGCAGCGCATTCTCGTCATCATCCTCGGTGTCACGCTGATGGTGGGCGGCCTGTTTGCCTACAGGACGCTGAACATCGAGGCCTATCCCGATCCGGTGCCGCCGCTGGTCGATATCATCACGCAGAATCCCGGCCAGTCGTCGGAGGAAATCGAGCGCTACATCACGATCCCGATCGAGATCCAGATGGCGGGCATTCCCTACGTCCAGGCGATCCGCACGATCTCGCTGTTCGGCCTGTCGGACGTGAAGGTCCAGTTCACCTACGACGTCTCCTACCAGCAGGCGTCGCAATTCGTGATCAATCGCCTGAGCCAGCTGGGCAACCTGCCGAACGGCGCCCAGCCCGTGCTGTCGCCGACCAGCCCGATCGGCGAGATCTTCCGCTATCGCGTCGTCGGTCCGCCCGGCTACACCGTCACCGACCTCAAGACGATCCAGGACTGGGTGCTGCAGCGACGCTTCAAGGCGATCCCGGGCGTGATCGACGTCACCGGCTGGGGCGGCAAGACCAAGACCTTCGATATCACCATCGACCTCGACCGCCTGCTGGCCTACGGCCTCACCTTGAAGCAGGTGCTCGACGGCCTGAACAACGCCAACATCAATGTCGGCGCCAACACCGTGAACATCGGACCGCAATCGGCGATCGTGCGCTCGGTCGGCCAGATCCGCTCGATGGAAGACATCCGCGGCACCATGGTCGCCGCGCACAACGGCACGCCGGTGCTGGTGTCGGACATCGCCAACGTCACCGTGGGCAACCAGCCCCGACTGGGCATCGCCGGCCAGAACGACGACGACGACATCATCCAGGGCATCGTGCTGATGCGGCGCGGTGCGGAGACCACGCCGACCCTGCAAGGCGTGCTGGTCGAGGTCGAAAAGATCAACGCCTCCAACATCCTGCCGCCCGGCGTGCGCATCGAACGCATCTACGACCGCAGCGCGCTGGTCAACATCACCACGCACACCGTGCTGCACAACATGGTCGTGGGCGTGATCCTGATCTTCCTGATCCAGTGGCTCTTCCTCGGCAACCTGCGCAGCGCCCTGATCGTGGCGGCCACCATTCCCTTCGCGCTGCTGTTCGCCATCGTCATCCTGGTGGTGAACGGCGAATCGGCGAACCTGCTGTCGATGGGCGCGATCGATTTCGGCATCATCGTCGACGCCACGGTGATCATGGTGGAGAACATCTTCCGCCACCTCGCCGACGCGGGTCACGGAACGACGACCAAGCATACCCGGCCGACGCCCGAGGGGCTGACGGGCAAGCTCATGCTGATCTTCCACGCCTCGACGGAAGTGACTCAGGCGATCTTCTTCGCCGCCACCATCATCATCGCGGGCTTCCTGCCGCTGTTCACGCTGTCGGGCGTCGAGGGCCACATCTTCGGGCCGATGGCCAAGACCTACGCCTATGCCCTGTCGGGCGGGCTGCTCGCCACCTTCACGATCTCGCCGGCCCTGTCGGCGCTGCTGCTGCCGGACACTGTTTCCCACGTCGAGACGCGCGCCGTGCAGATGATCCGCCGCACCTATAACCGGCTGCGCGACTGGACGCTGGGCGCGCGCCGGGCGGCGCTCGTGATCGGCATGGCCGTCGGTGTGCTGGCCGTCCTGGCCGGCAGCTCGATCGGACTCGAGTTTCTGCCCAAGCTCGAGGAAGGCAACATGTGGATCCGCGCCACGATGCCGGCCTCGATATCGCTCGAAACCGGCAACGACTACGCCAACCGCATGCGCAAGCTTCTGAAGGGCTTCCCGGAGGCCGAGACCGTGATCTCCCAGCACGGCCGCCCTGACGACGGCACCGACTCCACGGGCTTCTTCAACGCCGAGTTCTTCGTGCCGCTCCGGCCTTTCGAAAAATGGCGCAAGGGCGTCGACAAGGACTCCCTGATCGCAGAAATGAACGACGCCTTGACCAAGGGTTTCCCCGGTGTCGAATTTACCTTCTCTCAGTACATCCAGGACAACGTCCAGGAAGCGGCCTCCGGCGTGAAAGGCGAGAACTCGGTGAAGGTCTACGGCAACGACCTCCAGACGCTGGCCAAGGTCGCCGACGACATCAAGAGCGCCATCGCAACCGTGCCCGGCATCGAGGACCTCGCCGTCTCCGCATCGCTCGGCCAGCCGACCATCCGCATCGACATCGACCGCAACAAGGCGGCGCGCTACAGTCTCGCGCCCGGCGACATCAACGCCACGGTGCAGGCCGCGATCGGCGGCCAGGCCGCAGGCGACGTCTACGAGGACGGCAGCGACCGGCACTTCCCGATGGTGGTGCGCCTGGCGCCGCGCTACCGCGAGAACCTCGAGGCGATCCAGCGCATTCCGATCGGCGCGCAGAGCGACGGCGGCGGCGTCACCCAGGTGCCGCTGTCGGAGGTGGCCACGGTCCAGATCGTGTCGGGCGCCTTCTATATCTATCGCGAGCAGCAGCAACGCTACGTGCCGGTCAAGTTTTCGGTGCGCGGCCGCGATCTCGGCAGCGCCGTCGAGGAAGCGCAGGCCAAGGTCGCGGAAAAGGTAAAGCTCCCGGGCGGCTATCGCGTCGAATGGGTGGGCGAATTCGGCAACCTGCAGAATGCGCTGCATCGCCTCGAGGTCGCCGTGCCTATTGCGATCGCGCTGATCCTGCTGCTGCTCTACATGAGCTTCGGCACCTTGCGCGATACGCTGTTGGCCGCCAGCGCCATGCCGATGGCGTTGACCGGAGGCGTCTTTGCACTGTTCATTGCCGGCATGCCTTTCAGCATCTCCGCCGCCATCGGCTTCGTCGCCCTGTTCGGTATCGCCGCCATGAACGGCATCATGGTGCTGTCCTGCTACAATCGCCTGATCGACGCCGGCGAGCCGCGCGAACTGGCCCTGCGCAACACCTGCGCGCTGCAGATGCGCCCGGTGCTGATGACCTGCACGGCCGCGTGCGTGGGACTGCTGCCCGCCGCCTTTTCGAGCGCGATCGGCAGCCAGGTCCAGCGCCCTCTGGCGATTGTCGTGGTGGGCGGCACCCTTCTCGCGCCGTTCCTCTTCCTGACCGTATTGCCTGCCGCGATCGGCGTCTTCTCGCGCCGCCAGCCGAAGATGCCGATGCCGGCAACCAGCACCGTCGAGGCGCAATGACCGCGCATCGTCGATCCACAGTTCGGCGAATCGCGGCGCTCGGCGCCGTGCTCGGAACATCGCTCGCCGGCTGCTCGGTCGGCCCCGACTTCCTGCGGCCCGAGGCGCCGAAAGCCGACACGTACCTGCCGGAGGCGCCTGTCCAATTCGTCTCCGCCGGCATCAGCGGCGGTGAGACCCAGTCGCTGGTGCAGAGCCTCGATATTCCGGGCCAGTGGTGGCAGATCTTCCAGTCGCCGCAGCTCAACGGCCTGATCAACGGCGCCCTGCAGGCGAACCCGGATGTCCAGGCGGCGGTCGCCGGCCTCAAGGTCGCGCAGGCCAATGCCGCCGCCCAACGCGCAACCCTGTTTCCGACGATCCAGGGCGGCTTTGGCGCTTCGCAGAACCAGACGTCCAGCAGCCTATCGCCGAACACGGCCGACGGTTCCACCAACTATGGCCTGTTCACCGCCGGCCTCACGATCACCTACGCGCTCGATCTGTGGGGCGGCAACCGCCGTCAGATCGAATCGCTCGACGCGCTGGCCGAGGCGCAATGCTTCCAGCTCGAAGGAGCCTATCTTTCGCTCAGCTCCAACGTCGTGGCGGCCGCCATCCAGGAAGCGGCGTTACGCGCCCAGATCGAGGCCACCGAGCGCATCATCGCCGCGCAACGCGACACGCTCGCCATCCTGCAGCAGCAGTCGGGGCTCGGCGCCATCCCCGGTGGCGACGTCGCGACCCAGCAGGCAGCCCTTGCCCAGGCCGAGACCACCTTGCCGCCGCTGCAGAAGGCGCTGGCGCAGCAGCGCAATCTCCTCGCCACTCTCACCGGCCGGCTGCCCAATCGAAATCTGGCCGAGCGTTTCCAGCTCAGCGACCTCAAGCTGCCGTCGGAGCTGCCGCTCAGCCTGCCGTCGCGCATGGTCGAACAGCGGCCCGACGTTCGCGCCGCCGAAGCCAATCTTCATTCCGCCAGCGCGCTCGTGGGCGTCGCCGTCTCCAACCAGCTGCCGCAGATAACCCTCAACGCCAGCATCAACAGTGCGGCACTGAGCATCGGCTCGCTGTTCGGACCCGGCCTCGTGGGATCCGTGATCGGCGTCAATATCCTTCAGACCATCATCGATGGCGGCGCACTTGCCGCCAAGAAGCGCGCGGCCATCGCAGGGCTCGAGCAGGCCGACGCGCAATACCGATCCATCGTCCTCACAGCCTTCCGTAACGTGGCCGACACGCTGCGCGCGCTGGAATACGACGCCGTCACCCTGCGCGCCGCGGTCGCCGCCGAACGCGCATCGGCCGCCAGCCTCGACATCGCACAGCGCCGGCTCGCCCTCGGCGAC
>CAIMEE010000170.1 GCA_903839865.1 Enhydrobacter aerosaccus
CACGGGCTCGACCATCCTGAACGAGCTCGGTTTCAATAGCGACTGGATCGAGAAGTGCCTCGCCCACGAGGACGGGCGGTCATCGCGTGGGGTCTACAACAAGGCCGAGTATGGCGAGCAACGCCGTCACATGCTGCAGGAATGGGCGGACATGATCGACGCGTGGGTGGCGGGGGAGTCGCACACGCCGACCTTGCTGCCACCGAGCATGAAGATGGTGACGACGGCGGCGCCGATATGAGTGGGCCTGATGCGCCGCTGTCCGTCGGCGTGGATGGATGCCAAGCAGGCTGGATTGCGGTGACAGCACTCGACGGCGCCGGGTTGACCTATCGTGTCCACTCAAGTTTCTCTGAGCTTCTTGCTTCATGGAGTGGGGCGGACAGAATTCTTGTCGATATTCCGATCGGTCTACCGTGGCGAGACTGCCCGTCGCGCCCATGCGACGGACAGGCCCGAGCATTGCTGGGACCGCGGGCATCTAGTGTCTTCTCGCCACCTTCGCGTCGCGCCTCAAGGGCCGCTGACATCGTGCAAGCTCGCGCGTGGAACCTCGATGAAGTTGGTCGCAGCTTGTCGGCTCAGGCCTGGGGTATCTGCAGGAAGATCGTCGAGGTCGATCAGGTCCTGCTCGGGAATCCGGGCGCGAGTCGGAAAGTCATTGAGATCCATCCGGAGGTTTGCTTGTGGGGATTGAACGGCGGCAGACCGATGCGGTATCGGAAGAGCAAAGCCGAGGGCATCAAGGAGCGCCTTGCTTTGCTGTCTACTTGGCATCCCGAGGCGGAAAATCTGCTGAACCGAGCTCTTCACGAAACTCGACGCAAAGACGTCCAATCTGACGACGTCCTGGATGCTCTCGCCGCGCATGTCACTGGCCGTGCGGTCTCCAGCGAACTCCGGCGCCTGGTCGGCGTTCCTTCTGAAGACGACCAAGGCTTGCCAATGCAAATGCTGTTCCGCAGTGCCGCGGGGTAATTCGATGCTCAGGCTTCGTGGTCCCAGCGATAGCTAACCTTCAGATGGTTCAACTGCTGCCATCCAATCCGTCGCTCGAATTGCAGGCGCCCCAACACGATTCCAGGTGAGATGTGAATCTGCTCGGCGAACTCGCGGATCATCCGCTCGCTGATCACTGGCTGCGCTGACAGCTCCCTGTAATCGGCGGCAGGAATCAGCATGTCGCGGGCGAACGCGTCCGCCTCCCGTTCTTCTTGCGCGTTCAGCCCGTCTTCTCCCATGATGTCGAGGAACGTCATCCTCTTGCCATGCTTCAGGAGGTGACCAGCCTCGTGGAAGAAGGAGAACCACAGCTTGTCATCGGTCTTGCCACGCAGGCTCAGCATGATCAGCGCCTTGTTGGTACCGAGCCACTTGGTCGCGCCGCTGACCGGGCAGCCCTTGGGCGCCGGCGCCAGAACAACGGCAACGCCCACGCGTGCACAGTGCTCGGTGAGCCGAGGGAAAAATTCCTTGGGATATCGCTCCGCCGTCAGCGACCGGATATTCTGCAACGCCGCTTCGAACGACTCGCGGTCGAAATCACCCAGGCGCATA
>CAIMEE010000171.1 GCA_903839865.1 Enhydrobacter aerosaccus
AACATCCTGCTGGTCAAGAATGTCACCGTGATCGGCTTCTACTACGGCTACTACAACGGCTGGGGCGGCAAGACCGCGCCGTCGCCGAAGGAAGCCGTGGCGCTCGCCAAGCGTCGCGCGATGGTGGCCGAGGCGCAGAAGGAACTGACGCGCTGGTTCACCGAGGGCAAGCTCAAGGCCATGGTTTCCGGCCGCTTCAATCTCGGCGACTGGGTGAAGGCCTTCAAGACGATCGAGGACCGCACCGTCGTGGGCAAGACCGTGCTGGTGCCCTAGGAGGGCGGCGACCGGTCGAACAGCAGGACGACCGGCCAGAATCCGCAGACAACCGTCGCCGCGATCGCGCTCAGCAGTCCGTCGACGCCCACGATCGACAGGGCCACGAAGATCACGATCCACCACACGACGGCTCCCGCGAGATAGCCGCGATCCACCGGCGCGGGCCTGTCGGAACTGCCGAGCGTTTTCTCGAAGCCGCGCTTGATCTGCAGAGCGAGGTCCAACGGGTCCTCGTCGAGACGCGGCACGGTTCAGATGTTCCCGAAGTCGCCGCCGCGGCCCTTGCCGGCGGCAAAGCGCGCGGCGCCCTTGCGCGCCTCGGCTTCGAGCGCCGGCGCGCCGCGACGGGCTTCGTTCTCAAGCGCGTCGGTGAATGCGAGATCCCACTGCTCGTAAGCCGAACGGCGGTCGGAGCGCAGGCAGGCCTGCGGAAATTTGACCAGCACTTCGGCGAGCTTCTTCGCCTCGTCGAGCGCCTGGCCCGCGGGCACGAGCCGGTTGGCCAATCCCCAGTCGAAGGCTTCGCGCGCGCCCACCTCACGGCCGGTCAGGATCATGTCGAGTGCGCGGCTCTGGCCGATCAGGCGCGGCAGCCGCACGGTTCCGCCGTCGATCAGCGGCACGCCCCAACGCCGGCAGAATACGCCGAACTTCGCGCTCTCGGACGCCACGCGCATGTCGCACCACAAGGCGAGCTCGAGCCCGCCCGCCACGGCATAGCCTTCGATCGCGGCGATCACCGGCTTGGACATCGCATGCCGCGTCGGGCCCATCGGCCCCGGCCCTTCCGGATCGTGTATCGCAGGGCCTGCGCGCTCGGCCGCGACCTTGAGGTCGAAGCCCGCGCAGAAGCTGCCGCCGCGGCCGGTGAGAATGGCGACCGACTGGTCGATGTCGTCCTCGAAGGCGTGGAAGGCCTCGCGCAACAGGATGGCGGTCTCGGGATCGACGGCGTTGCGTGCCTCGGCGAAGCGATCGATCGAGACGATCGTGAGGGCGCCCTCTTTTTCGACCGCGACCTTGGCCATGCCCGGCGTCCTCCTATCGTCCCTGCATCATGCGCAACGGTGTGTAGACCAGCACGGTCTCGCCTTTCTGGTTCTTCACGTCGTTGGTGGTGCGCACCAGCGCCCGCATCGGATTCTTCGAGGTCGGTTTGATCTCCGTCACCTCGATCTCGACGTGGATCGTATCGTTCACATAGGTCGGTCCCTTGATGTCGAAACCCATCGACAGGAAGGCCAGGCCCGAGCCCTGCAGGGTGGTCGGAATGACCAGCCCCTCCGCCATCGAATAGACCAGCGCGCCCGGCACCGGATGGCCGCCGCGCATCGGCGCGTGGCTCGCGATGTACTCCCTGTTGGTGAACAGCTCCTCGGAAAAGCCGCAAAGCGTCACGAAGTTCAGCAGGTCAGCCTCGAACAACGTGCGGCCGTAGGTGGCGAACCGGTCGCCGATCTTGAGGTCGCGCCAGTTCCAGCCTTCGCCGAGCTGTTTCATTGTCGCACCTCAGTGCGCGTGGGCGTGGGTGTCCGCGCCTTCGCGCAGTACGTATACTCGGGAGCAGTACGGGCACTCGATGCGGCGCTCCTCGCCGAGGTTGAGGTAGACTTTGGGATGACCCAGTGCACCGCCGCCGCCATCGCAGGCGACGCGGTCGGTATCGACGATGATGGTTTCGAAAGGCTCGGTCACTATTTCGCTCCTGTTACGCCGCCAGATGATAGCCGCGCTTGTCCTTCCGGTCATGCTCGCCGGCTGTGCGCCGACGGTGATTCCGGCCGGCGAGAGCGTGCGGGCGCCTGCCCTTTCCGACGACAAATACGTGGCGGCCGACGGGGCGGCGCTGCCCCTGGCAGTATGGGGGGCCGAGAACGGCCCGCCCAAGGCCGTGATCCTGGGGCTGCACGGCTTCGGCGACTATCGCAACGCCTTCGAGGAACCGGCGGCGATCTGGGCCAAGGACGGCATTACGACCTATGCCTACGACCAGCGCGGCTTCGGCGGCAGCCCGACGCGCGGCCGCTGGCCGGGCACCGACACGCTGGTGGACGATGCCCGGGCGATGGCCACGCTGCTGCGGCGGAAGTATCCCGATGTGCCGCTCTATCTCGCGGGGGAGAGCATGGGCGGCGCCGTCGCCATGGTCGCGGCCGATCGCGGTCTCGCCAGCGACGGGCTGATCCTGCTGGCGCCGGCCGTACGTTCACGCGCGAGCTTCGGGCCGGTCGTCAGCGGCGCCCTGTCCTTCTTCGTGCACATCATCCCGTGGTTCCCCGACGGTCCCTCGTCCATCGACTACCAGCCGACCGACAATCCAAAAACGCTCGACAAGCTGCGCAAGGATCCGATGATCCTCCGCGCCGCGCGCTTCGATCTGGGCTATGGCCTGCTCGACCTGATGGACGCGGCCGTCGCGGCCGCGCCGCGCCTCCACGAGCCTTACATCATGCTGCATGGCGTGGGCGACAAGATCGTGCCGGCCGGCCCGGTGCGCTCGGTGATCGCCGTCCTGCCCAAGCGCGAGGACTCGCGCCTCGCCTTCTACAAGAACGGCTATCACCTGCTGCTGCGCGACAAGAACGGTCCCAAGGTCGCCGCCGACGTGGCCGCCTGGATCGGCGATCACGAGGCGACCCTGCCCTCCGGTGCCGACGTGGCCCGCTCGCAACCCGAGATCGCGACCCTCTGGGGCTCGGAGCGCCCGCAGTAGCGCGCGCGACTAGCCAATCATCGCTGTGGCTTCGATCTCGACCTGAAGGCCGGGCGTGGCGAGCGCACTCACGCCGACCATCGTGGCCGACACGGACGTGCCTTTCAGCGTCCGGGCGAGCGCTTTCGATATCTGCCCCATGTCGCGGATATCCGTGACGAAGATGGTGAGGCGCACCAGATCCTTCAGCCGCGCGCCCGCCGACTTCAGTGCCGCGTCGATCTTGCGCATGACGACCACCGTTTGCTCGGCGGCATCGCTGCCCTGAACGCGGCCCCTGGAATCGAGCGACGTCGTGCCCGAAACGAAGACGAAGGGTCCGTTCTTCACGGTGCGGACATAGAAGCCCACGACCTCGGTGCCGTCGCGGAACAGTTGCTTGGCCATCTGGCGATCTCTCCTCAGGAATCTGCGGTGAAACCGATCTTTCGCACGATCGGGCCCCAGCGCTCCAGATCGGACTTGAGGCGCGTTGCAAGCTGTTCCGGCGTCGACGAGATCGTCTCGAGCCCCATCACCGCGAGACCGTCGATGATGTCCTTGGCGCCAAGGGCCGCCCGCAGCGCCTGGTTGGCGCGCATCACGACCGGCGCCTCGGTGCCGGCCGGCACGAAGAACCCGAACCATTCGCTGAACACCATGTCCTTCAGCCCCTGCTCGGTATAGGTCGCCACGTCGGGCACGAAACGGCTGCGCTTCGCCCCCGAGACGCCGATCAGGCGCGCCTTGCCTCCGGAGAGATGCGGCAGGGCATCGCCGATCGGCGAAGACACCGCCTGGAGCTGGCCGCCCAGCAGATCCTGCATGGCCGGCTGCGAGCCGCGATAGGGCACGTGCTTCATCTCGACGCCGGCCGACTGGCCGAGCAGCACCCCGATGAAATGCGGCACCGATCCCGCCGCGGGCGAGCCGAAGTTCGCCTGGGTCGGATTGGCCTTGCACCAGGCGAGGAATTCGGGAACCGTCTTGATCGTTGCCGGCACTGCCGGCCCGACCGTGAGGCCGAATTCGAATTCGCTGGCGAGCGTCACCGCCGTCACATCGGCGGGCGTGTACGCGAGCTTCTTGTAGATATGCGGATAGATCATGAGCATCGAGGCCGGCGTCTGCAGGATCACGCTGCCGTCGGTCGCTGCACCCTTCATCGACTGCACCGCGATCTGGCCACCGGCACCGGCCTTGTTCTCGACCAGCGCCGACTTCGCGAAGGCACTGCCGCGCAGGCCTTCGGCAACCCTGCGGCAGAGCGTGTCCGATGTGCCACCCGGCGGGAAGCCGGTGACGATGCGCGTCGTCTCGAGGGTCGTGCCCTGTGCGCCGGCGCGACCGCCGGCCACCAGTGCGGCGAGAGCGGCGGCGGCGGCCGAGGCGCGGACAAATTGACGGCGGCTGTGATGCGGCATGAACGTTTCTCCCCTTGGTTTCTTGTGGGGAGAAGTCTCGCAGCGCTAGTTATCGATGTCGATATTGATCCTGCGCAACAACGGCCCCCAACGCTCCTTGTCGGCCTTGAGTCGCGTCGCCAGTTCGACCGGCGTTGAGGACCTGGCCTCGAGCGCCACCTGGGCGAGGTGATCGACGACATCGGGACGCTTGAGCGCCGTGCGCAGCGCCTGGTTGGCGCGCAGGACGACGGACGCCGACGCGTCGCCCGGCAGGAAGAACCCGTACCATTCGCTGAACGCCATGTCGGTCAGACCCTGTTCGACATAGGTGGGCACGTCGGGCACGAAACGGCTGCGCGTCTTGCCCGAGACGCCGAGCAGGCGGAGCTTGCCGGCCTTCAGCTCCTGCAGGAAATCACCGATCGGCCCCGAGCCCGCCGAAACGATGCCGTCCGTCACGCCCCTCAACATGGCGCGCGGGCTGTTGAAGTCCATGTGCTTCAACGCGACGCCGGCGGTCTTGCCGACCAGCGTCCCGATCAGCTGCGGAACCGATCCGGTGCCGGGCGAACCGAAGCTCGCCTTTTCCGGGTTGGCCTTGCACCAGCTGAAGAAGTCCGTGAGCGTCTTGACGTCCGCGGGCACTGCCGGCCCGGCCGCTATCGCGAACTCCAGCGTGCAGGCCATGGTCACGGCGGTCACGGACGCAGGTTCGGCGAAGCCCAGCTTCTTGCGGAGGTGCGGATAGAGGATCAGCACCGCCGCCGGGGTCTCGAGCAGGACGCTGCCGTCGGTCGGCGCGCCCAGCATCGCCTGCACGGCGCGCTGGCCGCCGTCGCCGCTCTTGTTGTCGACCGTCGCCGTCTTCGCATAGTCAGTACCGGCGATCCCCTGGGCGACGAGGCGGCAGAGCGTGTCCGATGTGCCTCCTGCCGGAAAACCGGTGACGATGCGCACCGACGCGCGCGCCCCGTACTGCGCACTGGCAGCGCTGCCTGCGCCAAGGACGGCGAGAGATACGGCGGCGCCGGAGGCGCGGACGAAATTACGGCGGCTGTGACCGGACATGATCGTTTCTCCCGCGTATCTTCCGCAGGATCAAGCCCGGCAACACTGGCCGTCATCACCATGCCGTGCGCGTTGCGGTATTAGCCCCCCTCCGGTATGGTCCCGCCCGTTGCGGACCCGTAGCTCAGCTGGATAGAGCACTGCCCTCCGAAGGCAGGGGTCGTGAGTTCGAATCTCGCCGGGTCCGCCATCCTGCTTTGCGCCGTTTGCCCAAGACCTCGATGGTATTCGTCACCGACCGCGCACGGCGCCCGACCACAGCTTCATCGCGTTGGCTGTCCGACCTCGTGCTGTTGTGGCTCGGCACCTGCGTCCTGCTGGTCGCCGTTATCCTTTGGTTCGACAATGCCCAGGGCGGCCTGACCGGGAACGGCATCTTCAAGAGCATGGAGATGAAGCCGTGGATCGTCGACCCGCATTCGGCGGCGCTCAACGCCTCCAACTATCTCTACTACCCGGTCTACGGCGCGCTATGCCGCGTGCTCGACGGCCTCGGCGTCTTCGCGGGTGACCCGCGGCGGCAGATGACGATCCTGAATGCGCTCAGCGCTTCATTTTGTATCTGTGTCGTCTACGCGATGGTCCGTCGCCTGACCGCTGACAGGGTCCTGGCCTTCATCGCCAGCGCTTTCCATGTCGCCTCGAGCTTCGTGCTGTTTCTCGCGATCACCAACGAAGACATCATGCCGAGCTACACGGTGCTGTTCGCGTCGATGGCGCTGGCCGCCGTCTGGTTCGCGCGACCGACGCCGCTCAGGGTCGTCATCGTCTCGGTGGTCTTCTCCATCGGCTGGCTGTTCGAGTGGCGGCTGATGTTTCCGACCCTCCCGGCCATGCTGGCGGCCCTCTGGCTCTGTGCACCGGGCTGGCGCGACCGCATCGTCTTCGTGACGGTCTTTCTCGCGGGCATGCTCGGCACCGCCACGGTCGCATCGCTCGCCGGACACGGCCACAACGGCGCCGTCGGGCCGATCGAGCTGATCTGGACGGGCAAGGCGGTGGGCTCGGCATGGGCAGGCTTCAGCTGGCTGAAAGCACTCAACACGATCGACGGCACCGTGGCCTATCTGCTCGGCACCGGCGTGACCAACTATCCGCCGTTCTTCGGCTGGGACCTGTGGCGCGTGCTCGGCATGCTGGCGATCGTGGCCATCGCCGCGGTCTCGACGCCCGTTCTATGGCGGCGACGCCACGACAACGGCGTGCGCGCGATGGCTGTCGTGTTCGGCGGCACATTCGTGGCGGGCCTCGTTTTCAATCTCTACTCGCAGCCGCAAGACCCGCAGATGCAGATCAACATCATGGGCTGGCTGACGGTCGGCTGGATGCTGGTCGCGAGCGCGGCCTGCGGACGCTGGGGCGTGCGCGGTCTCGCGGCAGCGGGGGCGGCACCGCTGCTGTTGCTCGCCTACAATATCTGGAGCCTTGCCCCCCTGCGGGGCCTCGACGGTGCCTGGCAACGCAGCGTCGCGCACATCGGCCAGCAGGCGCCGCCGGCGCGCACGGTCTTCGTCATCAACGACTTCGACTGGTTCATGGTCTACGCCTCGCTGCATTGGGAGAAGGCCGAGCCCGGTGTCGCCACGCTGGGCCCTGCCCCTCAGGAGAAGCCCGTCTTCAAATGGATCGGCGTCGGCAGCGACCTGCTGCGTCACTCGGACTGGAGCGTCGAGCAGCATGTCGCCGGCCTGCAGGCGCAGATCGATCGCGCCTTCGAACTGGGCTACGACGTGATCATCAGCCAGCAATGGGAACTCGACGAGACGGGTCTTGCAGCAACCATCGGAACCCTCAGCAACCAGTCCCACGCGGGCGCCATCTGGCGCATGCTGCACGCCCGCTACCGTGCCGACAGTGCCTTCGACGACGCCCTGGCAGGCCGCTTTTATCATTTGCGGCGCATCCCCTAGACCCTTGAAATAGCTGCGCAATTCAGTTGGCGGGAGTCCATCTCTCGCACTGTGCCTGCAAATCACCATGTTTTGGCTGAACCATTCTGCTCTGTCGCCGTTCTTTCTGCGACGGGGTCGTGGAGACTTTTCATGCGCGCTGTTTCGGTCCTGTCGTTCGGGCTTGCGTTGGCAATGTCGGGAATGGCCTTCTCGGGAGTGACGACGGCCCAATCGAGGGTCGGCGTTACATCGGGCGCCTCGGGCGATCCGCTGGGCAAGCCACCGGCCGAGGCCGAGCGCGTGCTGCGTGTCGGCGTCGACGTCAAGGCCAACGAGGCAATTACTACCGGCGCCGCCGATCGCGCCCATCTTCTCTTCCTCGACGGATCGTCGCTGACGGTCGGGCCGCAGGCGCGGCTCACCATCGACACGTTCATCTACGATCCCGCCACCAAGACGGGCGATCTTGCCGTGCATGTCGGAGAGGGTGTGTTTCGCTTCGTCGGCGGACGGATCAGCAAGACGCGGCCCGTGTCCGTCGTGACACCCAGTGCCTCGCTCACGATCCGTGGCGGCATCATGCTGATCGATGTCCAGCCGACCAAAACCGTCGCCACCTTCGTCTACGGCGTCGAGATGACAGTAATCGCCAACGGCGTGAAGCAGACCGTCAACCGGCCGGGCTGGCAGGTGACCGCTTTAAACGGAACGGCGCCGACCAAGCCGGTGCAGGCGACGCCCGGCAGCCTGTCACCCGAGTTCGCCAAGCTGGAAGCGCTGCGTCCGCAGCCCGGCGCCGGCGATCCCGACCAGGCTGTGCGAAGCTCGGGCTTCGAGGCCCAGAATTCCGGACGCGGTCCGTCGAGCGGTCCGGTTGGCGCCGATGCGAACAACCCCGGCAATGCCAACAACGCCGTCTCCGGCGCGAACAGTCAGATCCAGAAGCCGACGTTCATTCCTCAGCCCAAGACCGCAGCGCCGACCAATCAGGGCGGCAACCAGTTCAGTCACTGACGTTGCTGGGCTTGCTGCGATCGCCGCGCGCGGGTCAGCTTGCCTTGCGGCGGGCCTTCCACCAGTCGCTGATCTCGCCGACCAGCCCCTTACGGAAGGCCATCACGATCACGACGAAGATCGCGCCCTGGATCACCAGAACGAACTCGCCGAACGAAGCGAGATAGTTCTGCATGGTGATGATGATGAAGGCGCCGACGATCGGGCCGGTGATCGTGCCGAGGCCGCCGACCAGCGCCATCAGCACGACTTCGCCCGACTGGCTCGCGCTGACGTCGGTCAGCGTCGCGAACTGCAGCACCATCGCCTTGGTGGCGCCCGCGAGGCCCGCCAGCGCGGCCGACAGGACGAACGCCAGCAGCTTGTAGCGGTCGGCCTCGTAGCCCAGCGACACCGCGCGGGGTTCGTTGTCGCGGATCGCCTTCAGCACCTGGCCGAACGGAGAGTGGATGAAGCGGTAGATGCAGAAATAGCCGAACAGGAAGACCGCCAGCACGACGTAGTAGAGCACGCGGTCGTCGGTGATCGGGAGCAGGCCGCCCAGCAGCGGGCGTCGTGCAATGCCCTGGATACCGTCCTCGCCATGGGTAAAGGGCATCTGCACGCAGAGGAAATAGACCATCTGCGCGAAGGCCAGCGTAATCATGGCGAAGTAGATACCCTGGCGCCGGATCGCCAGCGCGCCGGTCACGAGCCCGAGCGCTGCCGCACCCACAACGCCCAGCAGGATTCCGAGCTCGGGCGGCAGGTCCCAGACCTTCACCGCGTGGCCGAAGAAATACGCCGCCATGCCGAAGAACATCGCATGGCCGAAGCTCATCAGGCCGGCATAGCCCAGCAGCAGGTTGAAGGCGCCGGCGAACAGCGCAAAGCACAGCGCCGTCATCAGGAAAACCGGATAGGCAAAGAACGGCGCCACCAGCGCTGCAACCAGCGCCACGACGAGAGCGATCTGGCCCGGCTTCATTTGGTCTGCCCGAACAGGCCGGCAGGCTTCACCAGCAGCACGATCGCCATCACCACGAAGATCACGGTGTTCGATGCCGGAGGATAGTAGAGCTTGGTCAATCCCTCGATCAGCCCCAAGCCGAAGCCGGTGACGACCGAGCCCAGGATCGAGCCCATGCCGCCGATGACGACGACGGCGAACACCACCAGCACGAGGTTAGTGCCCATCAGCGCCGAGACCTGCTGGATCGGCGCAGCCAGCACGCCCGCAAGCGCTGCAAGGCCGACGCCGACACCGTAGGTGATGGTGATCAGGCGCGGCACGTTGATGCCGAAGGCGCGCACGAGCGTGGGATTCTCCGTGGCCGCCCGCAGGTAGGCGCCGAGACGCGTGCGCTCGATGGCGTACCAGGTGGCGAGGCAGATCACGAGGGCCGCGACCACGATGAAGAGCCGGTAGGTCGGCATCATCATGAAGCCGAGATCGGTGGCGCCGGTAATCGGCGCAGGATACGGCGCGCCCGACGAGCCCCACTGCCAGCGGAACAGGCCCTCGATCACCAGCGACAGGCCGAAGGTCAGCAGGAAGCCGTAGAGGTGGTCGAGATGATAGAGCCGCTTCAGGAACACGCGCTCGAGCACGACGCCGAACAGGCCGACGATGACCGGCGCCAGTATCAGCGACGCCCAGAACGGCACGTTGAGGAAGCCCAGCAACAGCCACGCCGCGAAGGCACCCATCATGTACTGCGCGCCGTGCGCGAAGTTGATCACGTTCAGCATGCCGAAGATGACCGACAGTCCGAGACTCAACATGGCGTAGAAGGCGCCGTTGACG
>CAIMEE010000172.1 GCA_903839865.1 Enhydrobacter aerosaccus
CCCACCATCTCGCGATCCTGCGTGGCCGCGCGCACCAGCGCGCCCCAGCGCGTGCGCTTCAGCAGCAGATGCATCAGCGCCAGCACGACCGGCCCGATCGCGATCAGCAACAGGTCGTAGACGGGAATTCGCTTGCCCAGAATCTCGACGGCGCCGGTGAGGCCCGGCGCGCGCGGGCCGACGAGGTCTTCCGGCCCCCAGGTGAAGAGGGCGGCATCCTTGATCACCAGCACGATCGCGAAGGTCGCCAGCAGCTGGAACAGTTCGGGCGCGCGATAGATGCGCCGCAGCACCAGCACCTCGATTACCACGCCCGCGAGTCCGACGGCGAGCGACGCCAGCACGACCGCGCCCCAGAAGCCGAGCGGCGTGCGGCCCAGCAGCTCGATCAGGCTGTAGGCACCGTAGAGGCCCAGCATGTAGAGCGACCCGTGCGCGAAATTCACGATCCGCGTCACGCCGAAGATCAGCGACAGGCCGGCCGACACCAGGAATAACGACGAGGCGGCGGCCAGCCCGTTCAGCAGCTGGATGAGGACGGAAGCGAAGCTCATCGCTGGGAGCGCGCCACTCCAGTGGCGCGATCTTCATCGACCGGCAAGCATGACGCGCGACTGGAGTCGCGCGCCCCCAGCACCTTCAATTCGCCGGCCGCATCTTCTTCACTTCGTCGTCGCTCGGCAGTGCGTCCTTGCCGTCGACGAAGCGCCAGTCGGTCATGATGCCCTTGCCGTCCTTGAGGCCGATGCGGCCCACGTACGCTCCCATCGTCGATTGATGGTCGAGCGTGCGGTAGGTCACCGTGCCGAACGGCGTGCCGACCGAGAGGTTGGCCATCGCGGCGACCAGCTTCTCCTGGTCGAGGACGCCCGCCTTCTTGATCGCGGCAACCGCCGACATCACCGTCGAGTAGCCGACGACGGAGCCCAGGCGCGGATAGTCCTTGAACTTCGCCTGGTAGGCGTCGAGGAACTTCTTGTGCTCGGCTGTCTTGATCTCGTTCCAGGGGTAGCCGGTCACGTACCAGCCGACCGGCGCCTCTTCCTTCAGCGGATCGAGATATTCGGGCTCGCCGGCCAGCAGGTTGAACACCTCGACCCCCTTGAAGAGGCCGCGCTGGCTGCCTTCGCGCACGAACTTCGCGAGATCGGGTCCGAACAGCGAGGAGAAAATCGCGTCGGGCTTGGCATCGGCGATCGCCTGCGCGACGGCGCCCGCGTCGATCTTGCCCAGCGGCGGCGCCTGCTCGGTCACGAACTCGACGTCAGGCTGCTTCTCCTTCAGCAGCTTCTTGAAGGCGGCCGTGGCCGACGTGCCGTACTCGTAGTTCGGATAGACGATCGCCCAGCGCTTCTTCTTGAGCTTGGCGGCGTCAGGGATGAGCATCGCCGTCTGCATGTAGGTCGAGGTACGCAGGCGGAAGCTGTAGGCATTGCCCGCATCCCACACGATCTTGTCAGTGAGCGGTTCGGCGGCGATGAACAGCGTCTTCTTCTGCTTGGCAAAGTCGGCAACGGCCAGGCCCACGTTCGACGGGAAGGTGCCGATCAGGAAGGCGACCTTCTCGCGGGTCAGCAGCTCCTCGCCCACGCGCACGGCGTCGGCGGGGTTGCCGTTATCGTCGCGGCTCACGACCTCGATCTTCTTGCCGAGCACGCCGCCCGCGGCGTTCACCTCGTCGACTGCCAGCTCCATGCCCTTCTTGTAGGGATCGAGGAAGGCCGAGAAGACCTTGTAGGAATTCATCTCGCCGATCTTGATGGTCTCTTGCGCCGATGCCGGTACAATGAACGACAGAGAAGCCAGCACGGTGGCGCCGGCCAGCAGACGATGACGGGTCAGCATGAAATCCCCCTCTACAAGACGTTAAAAACTCTCCAAGACCTCGACCCTAGCACCCTCTTACGACGCAAAAGAAGAGCGTGCCTGGATACCCCAATGACCCGCCTGGAGGGTCACGATGTAGATCGTCTCGAATCGGCCGAGCGACGAGCCATCGGCGCGAAAGCGGCTGAACGCCACCTTCAGATGGACCTTGTCGCGGCCGACATGAATCGGCGTGCGCTCGTCCCACTGGCTGCGCGCCCAGCCGTCGCCGGCACGGGCCACGAAATCGCCGAGCTTGTAGTCGCCGTGGTTCTGCCAGACCACGACCTTGCCGCCGGCCAGCCGCACATGCGGGAAATTGCAGGCGTCGTTGACTGCCGGCTCGTCGCCGCGATTGAGGCCATCGATGTAGGCGTCCATGACGCGCATCGCCTCGCTGAGGGGATCGCTCATCTCTGGCCGTCTCCCAGCTTGATCTCCGCGACCGAGAGGCCACCGACCCGCGCATGCGGCCGCCCGCCGATTGCGGCGGCAACGATGAATACGAGCTCGTCCGGCCGCGGGCCATCGGGCACGCAGAACTCGATCGAGTCAAAATGGCTGCGCACGTAGGACGCGGTGACGTGATGCAGCGGAATGTCTATGCGCGCACCGGCAGCGGCGACCTTGACCGTCGACGGCACGATCGACTTGGCGCCCCCCATGGCGTGCCGAATGCCGAAGCCCGACGGCTGGTGCCAGAGCGCCGCATGCTCCAGTTCGCCCGCAATGCCCACGATGACACCCTTGCCGTAAGCCTCTAGCTCGGAACCCCTGGCGCCCAGGATCTTCATCATGCGCTCGGTGAGATCGACAGCCAGCGGCTCGAGCGCCTTCATCATCGGCTGGATGTCGGCCACGTGCCGGCCGGCATAGGGATTGGCGATCACGCCGCCTACCACCGCCTTGGTCACCGGACGGTCGAGCCGCGGCCCGCCGTCGTGGAACGTCTCCTCGACCGTGGAGACATATTTGCGCAGTTTCACGAGGTCGCTCATCCCGCCTCCGCTTGCCGGGCGAGCGCGCCCGTTCCTTCGATCCGCCACGTGCCCCTGAGCGACAGCGCTGCCGCCTCGATCAGGCCCAGCCGTTGGAGGCGACGAGCCTCCGCCGCGCCCCGATCCAGTGCCAGTTCGACGACTTCCTCGGGCAGCGCACCGACGGCCGTCGTCACCTGCAGGTCGCCGAGATCGGAGTCGGGATCGAGCATGCGGGCGGGATGGCGCACGATCAGGTGATGATCGACATCGACGGCATTGGCGACGATGGTCGCGGCCGCATCCGCGGACGCCGCGTCTTTCGCCAGGATCGTCACCGCATCCGCGATGCCGCGCGAGAAGGAGCGGCCGCCCCAGCCCGACGTCGCGATGCCGCGTACCGGCCGGTCATGGATCAGGCGCGCGACGCCGTCGAGCGCATCGACGAAGATGCCCGCGCGCAATTCCTGCCCGGGCGCGAGATGAAAGGCGATGTCGCCGCCGTTGTTGACGTAGGCCTTGGCAAGCGTGCGGCCCTCCTTCATGGCGGCCAGGATCTCGTCGGCGACCGAGCCCGCCACCGCCGCCATCGGCGTGATGTAGACGGCGCGATGCGGCCATACGGCCCGGGCCATGCGCCGCGCCACCGGGCCGCGCAGCAGCGGGTGCGCCGCCCCGACCGGTTGGCGCAGGGTCGGCAATTCGGCGACCAGTCCCGTCAGCACGTCGCCGAAGCGCGCGAAGGCCTGGGCGTAGGCCGCCTCGACTTCGTGGGGGGCGCCGAAGGCCTCGATCACGAGATCGATCGGCCCGTGCTGCAGGTGCAGGCGGCCGTCGCGGAGACGCGAGGCGTGCGGACGGCTCATTTGTCCACCCTTGTCTTGGTGTCGCGCAGCACCTGCTCCAGCGACACGGCGCGCGAGGCGTAGCCGCCCAGCGCCGCGTAGTCGTCGGCCCGCAGGGTGAATTCGATCGGCGCCACCAGCGCGGGCGTCGGCACATAGCCGAAGCTCTTATCCGGCATCTTCGCGACGTCGACCATCAGGGTGATGCCTCCACCCGGCCAGACATAGGCCGGCACGCCGCCCAAGGTCACTTTCGTCAGCGCATCGCGCACCGAGCGCGTGAGACGAACGGGGTTCTCCGTGACGCCGGCGCGCAGCGAGCCGCCGGCGCCGCACATGAACAGCACGGTGCAGAGCGCGGGCTCGCAGTTCTCGGCGATGCGCTCGACCACGAGACGGACCGGCGCGGGCATGGGTGCCGCCTGCGGCTTCAAGTCCTTGTCGAGTTCGAACCAGGCCGAGTGCTCGCCGGTGGTCGAGACCATCAAGAGCTTCAGTCCCGGCCATGCCGTCTTGGGATCGATGCGTTCGATGATCTGCAGCGGATCGGCGACGTCCGTGCCGCCCCAGCCCAGACCCGGCTCGGCCACCTGGAAATAGCGGCCGGGCGTCGACTTGCGGCCGCGCACGCGGATGCCGGCGGGCTTCATGTCGAGGAAGGCGCCGCCCTGGTGCTCGCTCAGCACACCGGTGATGTGGTCGTCGACCACGATCACTTCGTCGACGTGATCCTTCCACTGCGGCGCGAACATGCCAATGGCCGCCGAACCGCAGCCCACGCGCATGCGCTCCTCCAGCGCGCCGTTCACGATCGGCGGCTTGTTTGCCTGCACGATGACCGTCGAGCCGCCATCGATCGAGAGCTCGACCGCTTCCTTGTTGCAGAGCGCCAGCAGCGCGTCGCAAGTGACGACGCCCTCTTTCTTGCTGCCGCCGGTAAGATGATGCACGCCGCCCAGCGACAGCATCTGCGAGCCGTACTCGGCCGTGGTGACATGGCCGATGGCCTCGCCCTTCACCCGAACCGCCGCCTGCTCCGGTCCGAGATAGCGGTCGGTGTCGATCTTCACCTTGACGCCGCAGTAGCTGAAGATGCCCTCGGTCACGACCGTGACCATGTCGACGCCCTCATGCCTGGACGACACGATGAACGGCGCGGGCTTGTAGTCAGGATAGGTCGTGGTGGCGCCGATACCGGTCACGAACGCGCCTTCGCCTTTGCCCAGTTCGCCCGCCCACGAGGAACTCCCCTCGACGAAAGCGACCTTGGCGAGGTCGGGTTTGGCCAGCAGCACCAGCGGATCGACGCGCACCAGCTTGCCGTCTTCGTTGGCGTAGCGATCGCAGGCGCCGGCGCGGCCCGGCCGGATGCGGCACAGCACGGGGCAGGCGTCGCAGCGCACGATGCCCGCGCCGCGCTCGGCCTCCGACAGGGAGATGTCGTCGCTCATGGCTTCCTCTGGAGAGCGACGATGGCTTCACGCAGGCGGTGCGGCAACAGCGGAACGCGTTTCACCCGCACGCCGGTCGCCTGGTGAACGGCGCCCAGGATTGCGGGCGCGGTCGGCACCAGCGCGGGCTCGCCGATGCCTTTGGCGCCCGAGGGACCCAGCGGCTCGCGATCCTCGATCAGGATGCATTCGATTTGCGGCACGTCGCCGATGGTCGGAATCAGATAGTCGTGCAGGTTCTCGGTGCGGCCGGGCAGGTATTCTTCCATCAGCGCGAGGCCCAGCCCCTGCGCGATGCCACCTTCGATCTGGCCTTCCACGAGGGTCGGGTTGATCGCCTTGCCGACATCGTGCGCCGCCACCATGCGCAGCACTTTCACCGTACCCAGCTCGATATCGACTTCGACCTCGGCCATTTGCGCCGCGAAGCCGTATGTCGCGTAGGGAATGCCCTGGCCATCCTTGTCGAGCGGCTTGGTCGGCGGGTCGAACGTGCCTTCGCCCAGCAGCGGCCCGACCTTGCCGAGATCGAGCGTCCGGACCTCGGCGCCGTCGCGCACCGTGAGCGTGGCGCCCGCGAGCGTGAGCACCGCGTCCGCCCCGGCATTGGCCAGCCGCAGCATCTGCTGCCGCAAGTCCCGGCCAGCGCCTTCGACGGCCCGGCCCGAGACGAAGGTCTGGCGTGACGCCGACGTCTTGCCGGCATCGGCGGTGAGGTCGGTGTCGCCCGTCACCAGCTTGAATTGTGACACCGGCAGGCCCAGTGCATCGGCCGCGATCTGGGTCATGATCGTGTTGCTGCCCTGGCCAATGTCGAATGCACCGGTGTAGAGGGTGAGCGTGCCGTCGGCGGCGAGTCCGATCCGCATGCGCGACGGGTTCGACATCGAGGTATTGCCGATGCCGTACCACATGCAGCCGATTCCGACGCCGCGCCGCTTGATACTGTTCTTGGCGTTGAAAGCGGCAACCTCTTCCTGCGCCTTCTTCCAGTGCAGCCGCAGCGCCTCGAGACACTGTGCGAGCCCGGCCGAATGTTCGAGTTTCTGGCCGCACGCGGTCGTGTCACCGGCGCGCAAGGCATTGCGATGCCGGAACTCCAGCCGGTCGATACCCAGCTTGTCGGCCAACGTGTCCATCATCGCCTCGTGCGCGATCGCGGCCTGCGGCACGCCGAAGCCACGGAAAGCGCCCGCCGGCGGGCCATTGGTGAAGAAGGCCTCGCCCCATGTCTTCACATGCGGCACGGCGTAAGGACCCATCGCATGGACCGGCACGCGATTGGCAACGGTCGGACCCCATGAGGCATAGGCGCCGGTGTCGAACGTCGCCGTCACGTCGCAGGCCACGAGCTTGCCCGCGGCGTCGCAGCCGAATTTTGCCGTCACCCGGGCCGGATGGCGCTTGGTCGAGGCCGCCATGCTTTCCGGCCGGGTGTAGACCAGCGCCACGGGACGGCCGAGCTGCCAGGCGGCGATGGCAATCAGCGGCTGGACCGAAAGATCGAGTTTGCCGCCGAAGCCGCCGCCGCACGCCGTCGGCACGATACGCACGGCCTCCGGCTGGAGGCGCATCAGGTTCGCGATCTCGTCGCGATCCATGTAGGGCGTCTGGGTCGTGGCATGGATCTCGATGCGGTCGCCGACGCGGCGCGCCCAGCCAGCCTCCGGCTCGACATAGGCGTGCTCGACGAAGGCCGTCTCGAACGTGCCTTCCGCGACGGCCGTGCAGCGCGCGAAGGCATCGGCGGCGTTGCCAGTGCGCACACCGCCATCGAGCAGCAGGTTCTTGGGTTTGTCGGCCTGCACCAGTGCCGCGCCGGGCGCGGTCGCGGCATCGACGCCGACCAGCGGCGCCTCGGGCGTCCAGGAGATGGGCACCTCGCTGTCGCGGATCGCCAGCACAGTCTGCCTATCGCCGACCAGCGCCACGACAGCTTCGCCGCGATAGCGCACCAGACCGTCGGCCAGCACCGGCTGGTCCTTCACGTCGGGATAGATGCCATAGCCGTTGAACGGCACGTCGGCTGCCGTCAGCACCGCGGCCAGGCGCTTCCGCAATGGCCCAAGATCGCCCAAGGTGAAGCGCGCGCGGGCGTGCGGCGAGCGCACGACACGGATCCAGAGCGCATCGGCCGGAATGCCGTCGGCGCCAAAGACGTCGGCACCCGTCACCTTGGCATGACCGTCGAGACGCGAGATGCGGGCGCCGATGGCGGCACCGGAAGCGGCGGTCACTAAGGCCGGCGGCGCAGCGGCGGCCATCACCGCATCGACGATCTTGGTGTAGCCAGTGCAACGGCAGAGCACGCCGCCCAGCGCATCCTCGACCTCGGGGCGGCTTGGCCGCGGATTGAGCGCGAGCAGGTCCGTGGCCGCCATCAGCATGCCGGGCGTGCAGATGCCGCACTGGGCGGCGCCGTGGGCGAGGAAGGATTTCTGCAGATTGTCGAGCGCCCCGTTGGCCAGACCTTCGACGGTCTCGACCGCGCGGCCCTCGACCTGCCCCATCGCCACGAGGCAGCCGCAGACCTGCTTGCCGTCGAGCCGCACGGTGCAGGCGCCGCAGTCGCCGGCGTCGCAGCCGATTTTGGTCCCCGTCAGCCCGAGGTCGTCGCGCAGCGCGGCCGCCAGACGCGTGACCGGCGGGCCGTCCCAGGCGGCCGCCGCGCCGTTCAGGGTGAAGGCCACCTTCATGGCGCGAAGCCCTGCAGCAGACGCCGCAGCACCGTGAGCGCCGCGTCGCTGCGATAGGCCGCGCTGCCGCGCACGTCGTCGATCGGCATGAGAGGCGCAAGATGGCCGGGGTCGACCTTGCTGCCCAATCCGGCATCGAGCGCGGCGCCAGCAAGGGCCGCCTCGAGGGCCGGCAGCCGTTGCGCCACCGCGGAGCACGCGCCCACGGCCACGCGTGCCGAGACAATCCGGCCGTCCGCGATCTCGAGCGTGGCGGCGGCCATGACGATGGAAATCACGAGATAGCGGCGTGCCCCCAGTTTCAGGAAGGCACTTCTGGCCGCGCCTGCGGGCTCGGGCACATGGATCGCGACGACGAGTTCGCCCGGCGTCAGGACCGTGCGGCGATTGCCGGTGATGAAGCTGGAGAGGGGAACTCGGCGGGCCCCGGCGCGGCTTGCGATCTCGACCTCGGCCTCGAGCGCCAGCAGCGGCGGCACGCCGTCGGCCGCGGGCGACGCGTTGCAGAGATTGCCCGCGATCGTCCCGGCATTCTGGATCTGCCGGCCGCCGACGTCGCGCGCAGCCTGCTTCAGCCCGTCGAACAGCGGCGGCAGGTCGGCCGCGATCAGCTCGCCCCAGGTCGTGGTGGCGCCCAGGCGCCAGCCGCCGGGCCCGCGCGCGATGCCGCGCAGATCGGCGATGGCGCTGATATCGAGCACGTCCTCGTCGATCGAGCGGCCGACCCGCGCCGGATAGAAATCCGTGCCGCCCGCCAGCACCGTGAAGGGCCGCTGCAGGACGCCGAGAGCCTCTTCGAGGCGGTGAGGACGGAGATATTCGGCCATATTGTACTAGTCGTTCGTATACGTACTAATAGTGCAAAGGGCGGGCCAGCGGGAACTCTACGCGTTCACTCAGGCGATCTTGGACAGGAGTTCGAGAAGCTGGCGCTGCTCGATGGCGGTGAGCGGCTTCAGCGTCTCGCGCGACACGGCGGGTCCGTTCATCAGCAGCTTGTTGGTGATGCGCTGGCCGTCGGTCGTGAGGCTGAGCAGCGTGCGGCGCGCGTCGCCGGGATCGGGGCGAGAGTCGACGAGCTTGCGATCCTTCAGACGGCGCACGACGCCCTGCATCGTCGCCTTGTCCATGCCGACGAGTCGGCCGAGCAAATTCTGCGAGAGCTCGGTGTACTCGTTCAGCTTCACCATGCTCGAGTACTGCGTCGGCGTAATGTTGGGGTCGCCGATGTTCACCTGGAAGATCGCGGACGCGCGCTGATGAGCGCGACGCAGCAGGTAGCCGACTTGCTCCTCTATGCGGTAGGGCCGTGTCGATGCACTTGGCACCACTTTCGGCTCTTGCTGCTTCTTCGCAACGTTCCGCATTGCCCCCCGCCTCTTGTGAGTCCTTGGCTACACTGACTCCGCGCGTCGCACAACGGTCACAATAATTTTCTGAAAACGCGCCGCGTAACAGGAGAATCAGAGTCCCTCTTGACTCGTCATCTGCAAGAGGGCAGCGCGACAACGACGAACGTCTGCAACCCCGATGAAGGAAACGCCCCAATGGCCGGAGCGCTGCATGGAATTCGCATCGTCGATCTCACGAACATCATCCTCGGTCCGTATGGAACAATGTTGCTGGCCGACCAGGGCGCCGAGATCATCAAGGTCGAGGCACCCGAGGGCGACGCGGTGCGTCATATCGGCAAGCCTGGCAAGACGCCCGGCATGGGACCGACGTACATGTATGTGAATCGCAACAAGCGATCGCTCTGCCTCGACCTCAAGAACAAGGATGCGCGCGCGGCCCTGCTCAAGGTCGTGGCGACGGCCGGTGCCTTCGTCCATGCGCTGCGTCCGCAGGCAATCGAGGGATTGGGGTTGGGCTACGAGGACATCCGCAAGATAAAGCCCGACATCGTCTACGCCGGTGCCTACGGTTTCTCGGCCGATGGTCCTTACGGGAAACTTCCGGCCTACGACGATGCCATCCAGGCGCGGTTCGGCATCGCCGACCTGATGGGCAAGGCCGCGGGTGACGACGTGCCGCGCTATCCGCCGACCATTCTGGCCGACAAGACCTGCGGCCTCACCTTCGCGTTCACCGTCCTGTCGGCGCTGATGCATCGCCAGCGCACCGGCGAGGGCCAGTTCGTCGAGGTGCCGATGTTCGAGACCATGACCGCCTGGCTGATGGTCGAGCATCTGTGGGAGCGCACCTTCGACGACGAGGGCGAGATCG
>CAIMEE010000173.1 GCA_903839865.1 Enhydrobacter aerosaccus
CGTAGCCTTGCTGGCCCGCGGTTTGACCACGCGCTCGGAAATGCAATCGGTCTTCGACCGGCTGACGACGGTGGAGCAGAACCGCCGCGAAATGATCGACCGGACGTCCACTATCGTCACCTCGCAGATCGAGTTCGAAGACAATATCGCGCGCAATATCGCGGATCTCCGGATGCGGGTGATCACTGCCGAGGCGACCCTCGCCGATCTCGACGTCCAGCTCGCCGTCGGCGCGACGATCCGCAGTCCGGTCACCGGAAGCGTGTCGGAGATCACCACCCAGGTGAATTCGACGGTGAGCACGGGCCTCAAGCTCGTCGTCGTCGAAGCCGCCGGCGCGACCAAATCCCTGCTGGTGCACGGCTATCTGCCGAACGATCAGGGCAAGCGCGTCATCGCGGGCATGGCGGCGCAGGTCATCCCGACCTCGGTGGACCAGCAGATCTACGGTTCGATCCGCGGCACCGTCACCCGCGTCAGCGGCCTGCCGATGTCGCGCGAGGGCCTGCTGGCGGTGCTGGGCGACGACGCGCTGGTGTCGCAGATGATGATCGGGGGCGCCCCGATCGAGATCGAGATCGCCCTCGAAAGCGATCCCACGACCGTGAGCGGCCTGCGCTGGACGTCGTCCGTCGGCCCTCCGTCCAAGGTGACGCCGGGCACGACGGCAGCGGCCAACATCATCTTCAGCAGCGTCCGGCCCATCGAGCTTGTCCTGCCGATCCTGGAGACATGGACACACCTGTGAGCAGCGCGGCCTCGAGCGGGTGGAAGCGCGCGGTCACCACGCCGACCGTTTTCCAGATGGAATCGACGGAGTGCGGCGCGGCGGCGCTGGGCATCGTGCTGGGCTACTACCGCCGCTTCATCAGTCTCGACGAGCTGCGCCAGTCGTGCGGCGTCTCACGCAACGGCGCCCGCGCCAGCAGCATTCAGCATGCGGCCAGAAGCTACGGCCTCGAATGCAAGGGATTGGAGGCGACGCCCGAGGAGGCCGCGTCGCTCGACCTGCCGTTCATCGCCTTCTGGTCATCCAACCACTTCATCGTCGTCGAAGGCCGATCCGGCAACCGGCTGCGCATCAACGATCCGGCGACCGGCCGCCGCCGCATCAGCATGGCGGAATTCGAACAGCAATTCTCCGGGATCGCGCTCGAGCTGAAACCCGGCCCCACCTTCGCGCCGGGGGGAACCAAGCCCGGATTGATCCGCACGCTGTTCGGATGGACCGCGGGGTCGCAGGCCGCCCTGCTGGTCATGATCGCCACCACCGTCATGATGGGGCTGCCGACGGTGCTCTTGCCGGCGCTGGTCAAGGTCTTCGTCGATGAGGTGCTGATCCGCCGGTTCGACACATGGCTGTTTCCGGTCCTGATCAGCCTGTTGTTCGCCATCGTGCTGGGCGGCGCGATCACCTGGCTGCAGCAGCGCGTACTGATGCGCCTGCAGATGAAGCTCGCCGTGATGATCGGCGCTCGGTTTTTGTGGCACGTGCTGCGCCTGCCCCTGCTGTTCTTCACGCAGCGCCAGAGCGGCGACATCGTTTCGCGCGTCCAGTCGGCCAACCAGCTCGCCAGCCTGCTCGCCGGGCCGCTGCCGACGGCGGCCGCCCAGTTCGCGATGGTAATTCTCTACGCTTTCGTGATGTTCGTCTATTGCGCGCCACTGACCATCGCCGCCATCGCGCTGGCCATCGGCAACGTCGTCGTCGCCGCCCTGCTCCGCCGCCGCCTGCGCGACGGCAGCCTGTCGCTGCTCAACACCAGCGCCAAGATTTCCGCCACGGCGATGGCGGGCCTGCAGTCGATCGAGACCGTGAAGGCGATGGGAATGGAGACCGACTTCTTCCGCGTCTGGTCGGGTTACCAGGCGCGCAACGTCAACCAGTTCCAGTATGTCGGGCGGTCCTCGCTGATGCTGGGCGCCGCCCCCACGCTGCTGGGCCACCTCATGACGGCGATGGTGCTCGGTTACGGCGCAGTGCTGATCATAGATGGCCAGCTCACGATCGGCGGCCTGGTGGCCTTCCAGATGCTGCTCGGCAATTTCATGGACCCGCTGCAGCAGATCGTGTCCCTCAATCCCCAGCTGCAGGAGGCCAAGGGTCACCTTACCCGGCTCGATGACGTGTTCGTGTCGCGTATCGACCCGATGGTGGACGACAGGAGCGGCGCTGACATGGCGCCGATCGCGCAACTTTCAGGCGCCATCGAACTGCGCGACGTGAGCTTCTCCTACGCGCCGTTCGACCCGCCGGTGGTCACCGGCATCAACCTCAAGGTC
>CAIMEE010000174.1 GCA_903839865.1 Enhydrobacter aerosaccus
TGGTTGTCGTGCCCTGGAGTGTGCGCAACGCGATCACGCAACACAGCATTGTTCCGGTGTCCACAATGGGTTGGGGAGCCAACATCCTTCTTGGCACACGGCCGGTGACCTACGGCAGTGGCAACCCTTTCCTCACTTACGTTAAGGACGACACGTTCATAGAGGCCATACGCACAACCTCGACCGAGGCGGATGCGGAGAAGATCATGCTCTGGGCAGGGCTGGAACGCATCCGGCAGGCGCCTCTGCATTGGCTCTGGGTCCGCATTACTCAATTTCCGCGGCTCTTTGTCGAGACACCTTCCTATCTTTTTCGCTATGTCCCTTTGCCACCGCCGATCGTCACCGGTGCTTATTTTCTGGGGACGTTCCTGTTCCTCGGACTAGCGGCAACCGGAATGGTCATGACCTTGCGCAGATGGCGACAAACCTATCCGTTCGCATTGTTCATCGTGCCAATCACGGCACTTTTCTTCGTCGGCGCCAACGAAGAGCGCTATTCTCTTGCAATATTGCCCATGACGGCTGTCTTTGCAGGCTTCGCGCTCTCAGCCCTGACCCGCGGAAAGACCACCCCCTAGTCACGGTCGTGCTTGCTGCTGTAGCACATCAGCGCCATCAGGCTGGCGCCCAGCGCCAGGGTGACCACAATGCCAAGAGCCATGGCCACATAGCTGGTGATCGACATGCTCCCACCCACGGCGTCGGAGCCCATGTTCCATCCAGTGACGCCGACATAGATCGCCAGAGCCAGCAGGCCGATCAGTACGACCAGAACCAGAATCGTGCCTGCGCCCCATTTGCCCATGGCAGAATTCAACTCTCGATGTTGCGGTCGCGGCTTTCGGGCATGACCCACATGGCCGCGAGCGTGATCATGCTGGTGACCGTCACGTACCAGGCAGGCGACGCCGGATCACCCGTCACTTTGAGCAGCCAGGTGATGACGAACTGCGTCGAGCCCCCGGCCAGCGACACGCCGACGGCATAGGCGATTGCAAGGCCGGTGGCGCGATCGAGCACGGCAGGAGCGCGGGGATCGCGATCAGCGACGCTGCGCTGCTCACCGCGGTAGTACCGTCAATACGATCGTCACGAGATAGTAGTGTGCCGGCACTCGGCTGCCGTGTGAGCAGCAGGAACAGCGGCCATGTCGTGAGCGTGAGCAGAACGCGCGGCCAGAATCACGCCGCGGCGGCCGTAGCGGTCGGCCAGCCAGCTACCTGCCAATGCTCCCGCGAACACCGCCACGCCGCTCACGACTGTTGTCGGCACTCGCCTTTTCATCGCGCCTTGCGTGCATTCACCGCCCTTTGAAACGGCGGCGGCTGTAGCACGTCCAGTGGTGTGCGCGGTGCATGCAAAGCACCACGTCTTTTAGGGCGCCCCCTATTTCTTCTTGGGGGCCCAACCGTAGATCTTGGTCAGCGAGCCGCCCATCAGCGTCGCACGGTCGCTGTCGGACAGGCGATCGGTGACACGGAAGGAATCGACGCCTTCCTTGTAGGTCAGCAGCGCGACAGCGCGCGTCCAGTCCGTGCCCCACATGCAGCGATCGAGGGTGAACGTATCGAAGATGCGGCCCAGCGGATCCCAGATGTCCTTGTACGGGAACTTCTCGTGACTGAGCGTACAGGCACCACTGATCTTCACCACGATGTTCTTGTGCGGAGCCAGCGCCAGCAGCTTGGGCAGCTCGTGCCACGGCTTGGCCGGCGCCGGGGGCTTCATGGGCTGCTCGAGGCCGAGATGGTCGATCACGAGTTGCGTGTCGGGGTTGCGGGCCGCCATCTGGCCGACCTGCTCCAGGCGCCCCCGCGCCATCAGGTTGACCGGGAGGTCGTGCTTGGCCGCAGCCTTCAGCACGCGGTCGATGCCGGGATCGGCAGCGTCAGTCGACACGCTGTCGTTCATCATGATGCGGATCGCGACCGTGCCGTCCATCGCCGCCCACTCCGCAATCGTACCCTCGACCTTGGGATCGTTGGGATCGACCGGCTTGATCACGGCGAACTTGTCGGGATGCGCTTTCTGGACCGCGACCGCGTAGCTCGCATCCCAATGATACATAGTGTGGACGGAGACCAGCAGCGCGCCATCCACACCGACCGAGTCCATTGCCTTCAGCATATCGGCGGCGGTCACTTCCGGCGGCCCGGCGAGCACCGCATGCCACGGACGGCCCGGATGGTTGCGCTCGTAGCAGTGAACCTGGACGTCGATCGTCGGCATCACGTTCCTCCCATTCAATTGACGGCGAGGCTACGAGGCGGTGCCGAGACCTTCAAGGGCACGCATAGCGAACTTCGCTTTCGCCGTTCGTAGCGCGAACCACGCCCGACGGCGCGGCAGTTCCAGAAATGCGCAACAGGCGCACCGTGCGTTCCTCTCCGGGTTGCAGGTTGAAGCCCTCATCCTCAGCGCGCCACGCGGCGTCTTCGATCTGAATGCAGGCCGCGAACCGCGTCGCGCGGATCTTGAGCGCCTCGCTGCCGATCGGCTCGACGACAAGCGCAGGATCCGCCCTCAGCGCGCCACGCCCCTGCGGGAAATGCGCCGCTTCGGCGATGCGCCCGCCAGTCGCCGCGTCGTCGAGAGTGACTGCCGTGACATCGAGCGCTGGCGGCCCAAAGCGATAGGCATGGGTGATATCGAAAAACGCGCCGATCACTTCGGCGGAGCTGAGCGTCCGGCTGCTGCGCGGAGGCAGCTCGACGTCGCGGTCGCGTCGCATCACCACGGTCTCGCCGTTCTGATAGCAGCGCAGCGCCAGCTTGGCCCGAACAGCCTTCGTCGTTTCGTTGATCAGATGGATGCCGAGGCCATTCAACCCCTCGTCCGTCAACGCCACCTGCACAGGTCGAAAGGCCCGACGCAGGCCGTGCCACGCGAGCTTCGGCACACCCGACGATTCGATCACGCCCCACCCCGCGCCAGGCAAGAAATCTTTCAGCATCCAGACCAGCGCGCCGGCGCAGGTAGATCCCGCACGACGCCACTCGGCCATGGTCGCCTCCATGACCTCGGCCGGCGCCGCGCGTTGCAGGTGTTGGCCGTCTGCGCCGTAGAGCAACTGCGCGTAGTGACGAGTCACGTCCGCAAAATCCCAATCGGCGCCGCGATCGCGAGGCACGCCATCGCTATTGCCGCCGCGCGGCAGGTTGGCGAACCCGAGGCACTCCGACGTGAAGCGCACATTGGCGCGGCGGGCGTCGTC
The DNA here is from genome assembly GCA_903839865.1 of Enhydrobacter aerosaccus. Taxonomy (GTDB): domain Bacteria; phylum Pseudomonadota; class Alphaproteobacteria; order Reyranellales; family Reyranellaceae; genus Reyranella; species Reyranella aerosaccus_A. The sequence continues at coordinate 3,218 of CAIMEE010000174.1, forward strand.
GAGCGGCCGCAGATAGGCACCGACGCCGTAATAGTGCGAGACGCCGGCATCGGTTGAGAACGGCAGATCGCCGCCAGACGGTGAATTGGCAACGTAGGCCGCGTCCGGCCGCCGCGCCCTGGCGATCGCCGGCAGCACTTCGTCATAGAGCGGGCCGCTCCATAGTTCGCTCGGCAGGCCCATCATGGCGACCTGTTGCGCCACCTCGCTGCCGCCGCACAGCACGGCAAGCGACGGATGGCGCCGCGTACGATCCACGAACTGCGCGGCCTCGTTCTCGACGTTTGCACGGAACGCAGCATCGGCGATCGGGTAGTCCATGTTGGCGAACATGAAATCCTGCCAGACGAGAATTCCCAGCTCGTCGCAGAGCGCGAAGAAATCCTCACTTTCGTAGACCATCGTGCCGCCGACGCGGATCATGTTCATGTGCGCATCGCGGGCCAGCTCCAGCCACGGACGCAACGCCGCCCGATCTCCAGCCAGCGACACGAGATCCGATGCGCTCCAGCAGGCGCCCCGCGCGAAGATTGGCTGACCGTTCACGACCATCGTAAAGCCCTTGCCGTCGGCGCCTTTATCGACGGCAAGCGACCTGAAGCCGACCGGCCCGAGATCGACCTCGATGCCATCGATCTCCGCCCGAACCCGATGAAGTGCCGATGCGCCGTGCGTGTGCGGCCACCACTTCGCGATTCCCGGCAGGCGCAGACTTCCCGCGAAGCGGCCGCCGGGCGCCGGCGATAAGGCAAGGCTCTTGCCCGCAACGGTCACCCTGGCATCAGCCTTCGCGCTCAACGACACCGTCAACATGCCATCGTCGCCTTCGAGCGTGGCGTGCAGGTCGACGTCGCGTACCTCATCGACGATCTCGATCGCCCGCCAGGGGCCGACGACATGCGCCGCCGGCGCCCACCCCGTCATGTGGCCCAGCAAGGTCGTGCGCACGAGGCGGAGGGCATTGTTCTCGACGAGCCGGGTCCGCCATCGCGCTCGGCCCTTCTTCGCAGCGAGGGCCTGATCGAGCGAGCGAAAGGCAATCGCCAATTCGTTGTCGCCTGCGAGCGCGACATCGACGTCATGCGCCAGGAACATATTGTCCGACGTGAGGACTTTGACACCGTTCAGCCAGATCTCGGCGATGGTGGCCAAACCGCCGAAGCGCAGCGTGCGCTTTCCCGCGCCGGCGAAACGCGCGCGGTACCAGATATCCTTGTCGTGCAGCGGCTCCGGCCGATCGAGACTCCATCTCCCCGCGGCCTGCAGTGCCTGCGCTGCCGTGCCGGGAGCGATCGCGGCAATCCATTTCAGCGTGGACGGCAGGGCATCGGGAGCCGCTATGGCACCCGGCTCGGTCAGCGCCAATTGCCAGTCCCTGATCAAGCGAACCGCTTCACGAGTGTCGACAGGATAAGCTCGTAGTCTGTCTCGATCGGCGCAAATTGGAACGCGGCAGCATCGAACCTGCGGCGATTGGCCATTCGCGCGAGCTGGAACTGCACGGCCTTGGCGGACTCGGCGATACGCCGCGCCGCCGACGCTGCATCGATCAGCCCACCCTGCCCTTGCGTGCCCAGCCAATCGAGATAAGACCCGAGCATCTCGAAATTGGCGCCGAGCTGACGCGGCAGGTTGAAGGCGTAAAGATGGAAATAATCCATGTCGCGCGCCGCAAGCCGCTCGAGATGGCCGGGAAGCGCAGCATGCCACGCCATGATCGGATTCGCGGCCGGCCGGTGCGCGAGATGGCCGCGCAGCAGTTCGAGCGAGCGCGCCGCCAGCGCCCCGTCCCGAAGGGCCTTGCCGTCGCGCTTCACGAACTCGACATAGGGAAACAAGTAATCGGGCGCCGCCTGCTTGAGGAACAGCCCGTCGTAATCATCGTCTGTCAGAACGTGATAGCCGGTGTTGTGAAAGTAGCCGAAGCGCCGCGCGGCAGGATCAATCGCGATGGCGGCGACCGTCGTCTTCACATGGCCCTTACGATAGGTAGGCCCGGCATCCGGCAGCCAATGGCTGTCGACCTCGATCAGGACGGGGCGGCCGCGGCCGAGTTGCTCGAGCGTATGAGCTTCGAGCGTGTCGTAGATCGCGAGTTCCTGCACGGAGAGCCCGAACAATGCCTCGAGATCCTCGAGCGGAAACTTGAAGAAAGTGAAGTGATCGCCTTCGAAATCCTGCCGCACGGTGAAGGCGAGAGCCGCCTCGGCCGGATGGCCAAGCGCAGGCAGAAGCTCGGCCCAGACGTCGATATAGCAATTGGTCTCGACCCACGTGCGCTCCCCTGCGTGCAGGGACTGCGGCTTCCACGCCGCCGGGTCAAGCTTCAGCAGGTCGGCGCTAGTAGCCGAGGACATCGCGTACCTGCTTCGGCCAATGCTCGACCGACAGTCCGTGATGCTTGAGCAATGCCAAGGTGATCCGTTCGACGCCGAAGCCGACACAGGCGGTGTGAGCGACGTCGCCGGTCGACGTCGTGATGCCCCAGCCACGCCCGAACAGGTCGCGGTGGTAGTTGAAGCTTACGCACGCCGTCGGGCTCTCGGTCGAAGTGATCGGCACCAGCAGCTCGAACTTCAGCGCCTCCTCGCGCTGGCTCGTCGCCAGCAGGCGGCCGGTGCGCCCGAAGAACGGATCGTTGGCGACATCGACCTCGAACGGCAGGCCGAGCGATTTGATCACCGCCTGGCCGCGCTCCATCCAGAGCTTGCGAAAGGTGAGCGCCTGTTCCTCGGTGCCGAGGCGCACATGCTCGCGCTGGCGAAACATCTGCATGCGCGCCGGATCGATCGAGGGCTCGTGGCGGAAACAATATGTGTAGCAATCGACCAGGGCGCCGCTCGCCGGCATTGGCCCGCGTGCTGCCACAGCCGGGTAGACGCCGTAGCAGGCCGCAGGAGCCAGGGCGACCTGCGTGGTCTTCTGGCCAGCCGTCCAATCACCACCCTTTTCCAGAGTTTCGAGCATCGCGCGGTGATCGCGATCGTCTCCGGCGAAACTGTGGATCGTGCCGACAAGCTGTGGCGAGCTCTTGAGATAGCCGCTCTGCTCTAGTTGCCACTTGCCGATGCCGGGCGGAAATCGCATCACGTCCGGCTTGTCGGGATCACCGACACGGCTGAAGGCGATGTTGATGCCCTCGACGATACGCTCGAACGTACCGCTTCGGCCGTAGAGGCCATCGACTCCCATCGAGATCAGCAGGCCGGCGCTCAACAGCTCGTCACGATAATCGCGATAGGCGTCCTGCAACGCGCTCATGCCAGCAGCTCCGGATCGTCACGCAGCGCCAGCACAAGCTGCGCGGTGTTGGCGAGGATTCGATCGTTGTTCACCATCAAGGCCGCCGAATGGGCATCGCGCAGATGGCGTCCCAGACTGTAAGGCGTATCGTTGCGGTAGGCCGCGAGCCCGGCGACCAGCATCGCCTGGCCTACAATCTGTACCGCCATTTGCGAAGATGCCGTCTTGAGGCTGTTCATCGCGATCGCAAACGGCAGTGCCGACAGATTGTCTTCCGATCCGAGAGCCGCCTCGTAGCGCCGCAGCGCCGCGACGACATTGGCCTTCATGAGCTGCAACTGGCTGGTTGCCTCGGCGAGGCGCACCGCACCCGGCGACAGGACGCCCGGCTTTTTGCGCGCCTCGGCCCGAACGAAGGCGCGCGCCCGCGCGACGGCATCGGTCGCGATGCCCAGCCACAGCGAGCTCCAGACGAGATGGGATGTCGGCAGCATCGTCTGCGCCGATACGTCGGCGTAAGGCTTTGAGATGATCTGCGCCATCTCGCCTTCGGCCTTGAGGTGATAGCCGATCGAACAGGTGCCGCGCATGCCGAGCGTGTCCCAGTCCTGCAATTGCTCGAGCTTGGCACTGCTCTTGGGGACCACGACGATCACCTGGTCGGATGCAGGCGACTGCGCCGTGCGCCGCGCTGTCACGAGAATGCCGTCGGAATCGGCGCCGTAGGAAATGACAGTCGCCTGCTTGGCGAGGGCGAA
>CAIMEE010000175.1 GCA_903839865.1 Enhydrobacter aerosaccus
ATCTGCTGATGGTGTCACGCATCGCGACCGGCATGTTGTAGAGGCCGAGCGGTGCATAGGTCGGGAACTGGGCCAGCCGCACCTGCAGCGCTTCGGCGATCTCCTTGCGCTTGGCCGGATCGGTGGTGCGGGCGAAGTCGTCGCGCAGCTTCTCGATCTTCTCGTCGCACGGCCACCCGATCGCGGCCTTCTCGCAGGCCGCGCCGGTGAAGAACGACACGATCGGGTCGAGGATGTCGGAGGCGGCAAGCGTGGTCACGAACGCCGACCAGCCACCGGCCGACGGCGCCTCCTTGCGCGAGCGCCGCGCCAGCACGGTCTGCCAGTCGGTCGACACCATGTCGACCTTGAAGCCGCCGCGCTCGAGCAGCGCCTTGGAAACCGGCGAAACCACGCCCGACTGCAGGTCGGTTGCGTGCATCAGCACCACCGGCGTGCCGTCGTAGCCCGCTGCCTTGAGAAGCTCCTGCGACTTGGCGGCGTTACCCTCCAGCTTGTCTTCCCAGCCCTTCTGGGTGGAAAGCGGCGTGCCGCAGCCGAACAGGTCCTTGCACACCTTCTCGTATTTCGGATTGCCGACGCCGGCGGCGAGCGATTCCTTCTGGCTCAGCGCATAGAGCGCCGCGATGCGGATACGCGGATCGTCGAACGGCTTGTGCAGCGTGTTGAAGCGAAGGGCGTAAAGGGTGCCGAGTGTATTGAGGTCGACCACCTTGATGCCCTTGCTGCCCTCGAGCAGCGGCAGCATGTCGAACGGCGGCTGCTGCATCATGTCGATCTCGCCCGCGATCAGCGCGTTCACCGCGGTCTGCGCGTCGGGCAGCACCACCCATTCGACACGGTCGATGAGGGCGCGCTTGCCGCCGGCAAGGCCGGATGCGGGCTCTGCGCGCGGCTTGTAGTCGGCAAACCGCTCGTAGACGACCTTTTCGCCCGGCCGCCACAGATCCTTCTTGAAGACGAAGGGACCGGAGCCGATGTACTCGCCGATCTGCTTGTCCGGCGGTGTCTCGGCGATGCGCTTCGGCATGATGAAGGGCACCGAGGAACTCGGCTTGCCGAGCGACTCCAGCACCATGCCGAAGGGCTCCTTCAGCACGAGCGTGAAGGTCCTGGCGTCGACCGCTGTCATTTCCTTGGTGAACTGCATGAGCTTCTGGCCCATCGCATCGCGCGCGCCCCATCGCTTAAGCGAGGCGATGCAGTCTTCCGACGTGACCGCCGCACCATCGTGGAACTTCAACCCGTCGCGCAGCACGAACGTGTAGGTGAGCTTGTCGTCGCTCACCTTCCATGTATCGACCATCTGTGGTTGCACCTGCAGCTTGGCGTCGAGCGCAAACAGCGTGTCGTAGACCATGTAGCCGTGGTCGCGCACGATGTAGGCAGTGGTCCAGATCGGATCGAGGATCTTGAGGTCCGACAGCATCACGACCTTCATGGTCGTCTGCGCCGACGCGGCACCGGCCGTGACCAGCGCCGCCAGCACAGCCATCATTCGAAATAGGATACGCATGTCTTGTCCTCCCGGAGCCCCTCAGCGACTATGCAATGAGCATGCCTTCGAGGGGAATGGAAATGACGTCTGGTCCTGTGTCTGTTCGCAATGTTTCGTGGGCGGTCGTACGCGACGGTTCCGATAATCGGCACATCTATCGACGCAACGTCGACTTCTTCCTCAAGGATGGAAAGATCACCGAGATCACGCCGGCAGGCGCGCGGCCGACCGGACCGGGCGAAAACTCGATCGACGGCACCAACATGCTGGCCCTGCCCGGGCTGATCAACATCCACTCGCATCCGAGCACCGAAGCGGCCTATCGCGGCGTGCGCGAAGACCATGGCGTGCCGGAGCAGCAGATGACCGGTTTGATGGAGCGCCTGCAGGCCTTCCGTGTACCGGATGACGGTCGGCAGCCCGCGGCGGTCCTGTCCTATTCGGAAATGCTGCGGGCGGGTACGACGATGGTGTGCGACGTCACCGTACCGTTCGACGGCTGGCTGGAGACCATGGCGCAGAGCGGCATGCGCTTCTATGCGGCGCCGACGTTCGCCTCCGCACGCTGGGGCATGAGTTCGCCGCAGACCGTGACCTGGAAATGGGACGAGGCGCGCGGCCTGGCCGAGTTCGAGAAGGCCAAGCGCGTGATGGACGATGCCGAGACGCACAATTCGCGGCGGCTCGACGCGATGGTGTTCCCCGGCCAGATCGACACGGTGACGCCGGAGCTGTTCGCGGCCGGCCGCAAGCATGCCGACGACGCTGGCCGCGGCTTCTCGACCCACATCTGCCAATCGGTGGTCGAGGTGCGCGAGATGATCCGCCGTCACAACATGACGCCGATCCAGTGGGCCGCCGCCCAGGGCCTGATGAAGAGCGACACCGTGCTGGCGCATTGCATCCTGCTCGACGACCATCCCCAGATCCGCTGGCACACGTCCAAGGACCTCGACCTGATCGCCGAGTCGGGCGCGTCGGTCGCGCACTGCCCGCAGCCCTTCGCGCGCTACGGACTCGCCATGGACCATATCGGCCGCTATCGCGCGCGCGGCGTGAATGTCGGGCTCGGCACCGACTGCGCGCCGCACAACATCATCGAGGAGATGCGGCTTGCCATCGTGGCCGGCCGCCTGATGAGCGAGGACATCCGCAGCCTCGACACCGCGGGCGCCTTCGAGGCCGCGACCTTCGCCGGCGCGAAGGCCCTCGGCCGCGACGATCTGGGCGCGTTGGCGCCCGGCATGGCAGCGGACATCGTGCTGGTCGATCTCGGCCATCCGCTGATGCAGCCGGCACGCGATCCGCTGCGCTCCTTCGTCTTCCACGCCGCCGACCGCGCCGTGCGCACCGTGCTGGTCGACGGCGAGGTCGTGCTGGCCGACGGTGAGCCCGTGCATCTCGATCCGAAGGCCGCCATCGGGAAACTCGCCGAGGCGCAGGCGCGCATGATCCGGGACACGCCCAAGATCGACTACGCGCAACGGCCGGGCGACGAGATTTCGCCCCTGTCGCTGCCGATTCACTGAGCTCCGGTTTTCGAAGGCCATTGATGTCCGAAAACCGCGAGCCCCCGGCGGGCCGCCATGGGATTATCGAACCATGGAATTCCCGGAAGAAATCATGGACCGCGAGGCCTGCTACAAGGTCTTTCAGTGCCACGACGCACGCTTCGACGGCCGGATATTCACGGGCGTAACCTCGACCGGCATCTATTGCCGGCCGATCTGCCCCGCACGCGTCCCCAAATTCGAGAATTGCCGGTTCTTCGCCTCCGCCGCGGCGGCCCAGGAGGCGGGCTTCCGCCCCTGCCTGCGCTGCCGGCCGGAGAGTGCGCCCGAACTCGCTTTTTGGCGCGGTTCGTCCAACACGGTGAGCCGCGCCATGAAACTGATCGCCGAGGGCGCGCTCGACGAGAGCGAAGCCGGAGTTGAAGCCTTCGCCGCAAAGCTCGGCGTCGGCGGCCGACAACTGCGCCGCCTGTTCAACCAGCATCTCGGTGCATCTCCCATCGCTGTCGCCCAGACGCGCCGCGTGCTGTTCGCCAAGCAGCTGATCCACGACACACAGCTGCCGATGACCGAAGTGGCCATGTCCGCAGGGTTCGGCAGCGTGCGGCGTTTCAACGAGACGTTCCTCAAGCTGTTCGGCCGTCCACCCAGCGCGCTGAGGCGCAAGCAGGGACCGGACAACTCCGCCAGCGAAGGCGTGACTCTCCGCCTCTCCTATCGGCCACCCTACGACTGGCCCGGCATGCTCGACGCGCTTCAATCGCGGGCCGCGAAGAGAATCGAAAAAATCGAGAGCGGCGTCTGGCATCGGCAAGTCGAGATCGACAGTCTCAAAGGCACCGTTTCCGTGGCGCACCTGCCCGAGCGCAATGCCGTGGCCATCACCATCCGCTTCCCGGACGTGAAGGCGCTGCCGGCGATCGTGGCGCGCGTGAAGCGCGTGTTCGACCTCGGCGTCGACATCGTCACCATCGACAGTCATCTCGCGCGCGATCCCAGGCTGGCGCCGCTGATAGCCAAGCGGCCGGGGGTGCGCGCGCCGGGCGACTGGGACGGCGAGATCTCCGCCGCCAACCTCGACAGCAAGGCGCCGGCCGCGTGGCGGCCCTGGCACGCCTATGCCGAACAACATTTGAGGCTCGCCGCCAATGCCGCGTGAAAAATTCGACTTCCTCATCGACCGGCTGCCCACCCCGGCGGGCGAGATGATCTTGGTCGCCGATAGCGAGGGAAACCTGCGCGTCATCGACTGGACCGATCACGAGGATCGCATGAAGCTCCTCCTCGATCGTCAGTATGGCAGAGGCAACTGGAGCCTCACGCCGGCGCGCGATCCCGGCGGCCTGTCGAGCGCCCTCCGCCGCTATTTCAAGGGCGATCGCGGCATCATCGACACACTGCCCGTGAAAACCGCCGGCACGCCCTTCCAGCGCAGCGTCTGGAAGGCTCTGCGCACGATCAAGTGCGGCACGACCATCAGCTACGCCGAGCTTGCCCGGCGCATCGGCCGGCCCAAGGCCGTGCGCGCCGTCGGCCTCGCCAACGGGCAGAACCCGATCGGCGTGGTCGTGCCCTGCCATCGCGTCATCGGCTCGAATGGCAGCCTGACCGGCTACGGCGGCGGCTTGCCGCGCAAAAAGTGGCTGCTGGAACATGAGGGAGTAAAGACGTGAGCGACCACGACACACTGACTGCACTCAACCTCGACTATGTGAATTCAGTTCAACGCTCCGACACCAAACGCTTCGACGAAATCCTGTCCGACGATTTTCTCAACACCAATCCCGACGGCTCGCTAGTGGACCGTGCTGGCTTCCTGGCCCAGATCGCGCCGACGGCGAAGGTTTCGGGCCTCACCTGCCACGACGTGAACGTCCGCGTCATGGGCGACTTCGCCATCATCCGTGCCCGCACAAGCTATACCTTGCCCGATGGCCGGCCGGGAGCGGGCCGGTACACCGACATCTGGGCCAAACGCGGCGGCCGCTGGCTCTGCGTGGCCGCGCAGGTTGCGCGCAACTGACAAGCACTACTTGCAGAGACCCCAGGGGCTTATCCATACTCCGGCCGCGCAGCCCGGAAGTGAGATGCCTCTTTCTTACAAGATCGACTACGAGAACCGGTACGTAACCGTACAGACATCAGGTCTGGTCACTTTCCGCGACGCGGTGAAGACGTTCCGCTCGACGGCGCGCGCGATACAGCGGCGCAGTGGCGAGAAGGAAGCCTGACCGTGCCAATCCAATTCAACATCGACCACACCAGGCGCCTCGTCGACGTGCGCGGCTTCGGCGACGTGCTCCTGCAGGACATCCTCGACTATTTCGACGCGCTCGTCGTCGAAGGGGGGATGCCCTATCGCAAGATGATCGACATGCGCGGCGTCACGCCCAGGGTTTCGGACGAGGGCATGATGACGCTGGGCGCCCGGGTCAGCGCCTACGCCAACCTGGAGCCGCGCGGCCCGATCGCCGTCGTCTCGACGGCGCCCGAATCGGACATCTTCATCCGGCGCTTCATGAACCTTGGGGGCGCGAAGCGGCCGATTCGTCTCTTCAAGTCCCCGGATGCCGCCAGGAGCTGGCTCGAAAGCACACCGGAAGCCTGACGCTATTCCGCCGCCAGCTTCTCCGAAGCGTTGCGGCGCTTGAGGCGTAGCAGCGACGCGGGCGTGCGGTCGTCCTCGGCGCCCTGGTAGACGACGCTGAACAGCGTGCGGGCACGCGCCAGTGCCGCGCCGAAGCCCGCCTGCCCGCTCTCGAAGGAGTCGAAGCCGCAGCGCAGCATGAACGGCAGCTGATCGAGCAGCACCTGTCCGGTGGCCCGCAATTCGCCGCGATAGCCCAGCCGTCCGCGCAGCAGCCGCGCCTGGCTGTAGGCGCGACCGTCGGTGTACTTGGGGAAGTTCAGCGCGATCAGCTTGAGCCGGCCGAGATGGGTCTTGAGCGCGTCGAGCTGGTCAGTGTTGGCGAGCGCCACGGCCTGCGTCGGCGCCTGCAGCCACTCGGCCATCGGCAACGCGACCGGTCCGTCGTTGTCGATCGGCGCGATAGCGCCTTCCCTATACAGCGGCATAGACCCGCTCCTTGAAGGGCTCGACGCCGATGCGCCGGTAGGTCTCGACAAAGCGCTCGCCCTCGCTGCGCCGCTCGAGATAGGTCGCGACCAGCGCGTCGACCGCCTCGACGATCTCGTCGGCGCCGACGGCGGGCCCGATGATCTCGCCGAGCGAGGTTTTGCCGAAATCGACGTCGCCGCCCAGGCTGATCTGGTAGAGTTCGACGCCGTTCTTGTCGACGCCGAGGATACCGATGTGGCCCACGTGATGATGGCCGCAGGCGTTGATGCAGCCCGAGATCTTGATCTTGAGATCGCCAATATCGTGCTGGCGCGCGAGATTCGAGAAATGATTGGAGATGCTCTGCGCCACGGGGATCGAGCGCGCGTTGGCGAGCGCGCAATAATCGAGCCCCGGGCAGGCGATGATGTCGGTGATCTTGCCGACATTGGCTTCGGCGAAGCCCAGCTTCGACAGCGCGGCATACACCGCAGGCAGCTCCTCGATCGCGACATGCGGCAGCACGAGGTTCTGCTCGTGGCTCACCCTCACCTCGCCCCAGCTGTAGGCATCGGCGATATCGGCCACGCCTTCCATCTGGGCGGCGCTCGCGTCGCCCGGCGGAGCGCCGGCGGGCTTGAGCGATGCCGTTACGATGCGATAACCCGCCATCCGGTGCGGCGCGGTATTGGATTTCAGCCAGAGTACGAAGTCGCGATCCACGATCTTCAGGGCTTCGACCGCGCCCACCATGGCCGGCCGGTGTGGCAGCGGCGGCGGCGCGAACTGGCTGGCGATCGCCTCGATGGTCTGCGGGTCGAGCTTCAGTGCGCTGTCCCGGGTCGAGGCGAACTCCGCCTCGACCTCCTCGCGCATCTTCTCGACGCCGAGCTCATGCACCAGGATCTTGATGCGCGCCTTGTAGATGTTGTCGCGCCGGCCATAGCGGTTGTAGACCCGGAGGACGGCCTCGAGATACGCGAGCAAGTCTTCCTTGGGCAGGAACGCGCGGATCGTCTTGCCGATGATCGGCGTCCGGCCGAGGCCGCCGCCCACGATCACCTCGAAGCCAACTTGCCCCTCGGGAGTGCGCCACAGCCGCAGGCCGACGTCGTGCACGCGCACGGCCGCACGGTCGTTGGGCGAGCCCGTGATCGCGATCTTGAACTTGCGCGGCAGGAAACTGAACTCGGGATGGAGCGTCGACCACTGGCGGATCATCTCGCACCAGATGCGCGGATCCTCGATTTCATCGGCCGCGGCGCCGGCGAAATGATCGGCCGTCGTGTTGCGGATCACGTTGCCGCTGGTCTGGATCGCGTGCATGTCGACCTCGGCCAGCGCCGCCACTGCGTCGGGCGCATCCTCGAGCTTGATCCAGTTGAGCTGCAGGTTCTGACGCGTCGTGAAGTGGCCGTATCCGAGATCGTACGTGCGCGCGATCTCGGCCAGCTTGCGCAGCTGCTTCGTCGACAGCGTGCCGTACGGAATGGCGATCCGCAGCATATAGGCGCGGAGCTGCAGATAGAGGCCGTTCTGAAGGCGCAGCGGCTTGAACTGCTCCTCCGTCAGCTCGCCGGAGAGACGGCGCCGCACCTGGTCGCGGAACTGGTCGACGCGCTCGCTGAGCAGGGTGCGGTCGAAATCGTCGTAACGATAGAAATAGCTATCAGGCATAGCGCACCGCCTCGGCTGCAATCGCCTGAAACGTGAGGCCGCCGACGCGGATTTTCTCCCGCAGAGACAGCGGCTCGATGGTGCCGTCGTCATCCTCGGAGACGGCGACCAGGAACGGATCGACGACGGAGAACGCCTCGGCCCTGGCACGCTCGAGAAGGATTTCGCCCGCCCGCTTGTCGCGCGCCACGGCCGCGCATTCGAACCTCGGGGTCCAGTGGCCGGTATCGTCGAGGAAGACGACGACACCGTCCGAGAGCCGATTGGCGGAGGCGACGGTGAAGTCACCGGTGAGATTCTTTGCCATTACGATACCTGTGCGAGTTGGGGCTGCATCGTGGGCGTCGCGCGCGCGGCGACCGCGCCCACGACGATCAGACTGGGATCGGCGGCGCCCGATGAAGAATGGGGAGAGGCGAGCCGCGCCAGGTCGGCGAGAGAACCGGTGGACACCCGTTCGTCGGGGCGTGTCCCGTTCTCGACGATGGCGACCGGCGTCGTGGGATCGACGCCGGCGTCCAGGAGGCGATCGCGCACGGAAGCGGCTTCCGATGCGCCCATGTAGACGACGTAGGTGTGCCCGCCTTTTGCCGAACCATCTGCGGCATCCGCCGCGGCATGGCCCGACATGAAGGTGACCGACGAGGAAAGGCGGCGATCCGTAAGGGGCATGTTCGTAGACGCCGCGATGCCCAGCGCCGCCGTGATGCCCGGCACGACCGACACCGGCAGGCCGGCGGCCTGCAACGCATCGACCTCTTCGCCACCGCGGCCGAAGACGAACGGATCGCCGGCTTTCAGGCGCACGACGGTCTGGCCCGCACGCACGCGACGGATCATCTCCGCCTCGATGTCCCGCTGCGCCCAGCTCGCGCGGCCCTTGCGCTTGCCGACAGGCACCCGCTCGGCATCGCGGCGCGCCCGGGCAAGAATCTCGGGCGGCACGAGGTCGTCGTGCAGGATCACGTCGGCATCCTGCAGCAACCGAGCGGCCCGCAGCGTCAGAAGATCCGGATCGCCGGGGCCGGCTCCCACGATGTGGGCAATGCCGACAGTGGTCGAGGGACGGCGAGCCCCGTCGAGTTCCGCCATTGCGGCGCGGCGTGCACCGGCGCTGTCACCCGCGAGCGCCAGCTTGCCGGCCGGACCCTCGACGAGCCGGCGCCAGAAGGCGCGTCGCTCGGCGGGCTGTGAGATCAACGCATTGGCATGCTTGCGGAACGTCCGCGCGAGGTCGGCAAGCCCGCCGATCCGCTCCGGCAGAGCCGCCTCGATCCGGCCGCGCAGCACTGTCGCCAGGGTGGGCGAAGCGCCGCCTGTGGAAATGGCGACCACGACGTCGCCGCGATCGACGATTGCCGGCAAAATGAAGTCGCAGAGCGCGGGACGGTCGGCAACATTCACCGGCACACCGGCGGCCTTTGCAATGGCATGAGCGGCGCGATCACCCTCTTCCGAGCCGGTGGCAATCAGGACTGCAACCGCCTCGGCAAAGTCGGCCGACTCTGCCGTCGCGACCTGCCGCACGTCGGCCCCGGCCGAACGGGCTGTCGCGGCCTTGCGGTCGGCGATGGGGTCATCCCCCACAACGACGACTCTGCGGCCCGCAACGTCGAAGAAGAGCGGAAGATGCTTCACAGCACGAGCGCCCTGAGCGCCACATTCAGGCCCAGCATGGCGAGGCCCTGGGCAATGGCGATGAGCCACAGGGAGGCGGAAGGGTGATGGTCGATGAAACGCAGCATAATTTGCTCCCGATGGATGTCCTTACGATCTGGCGCTTTTTCGCATGTCCGCCATGGCGGGGTTTGCCGAAGGTTTTCGCGAACTCGGCAAATCCTCCTGCCAAGGCCCGGAAGAAGGAAAATTTTCTCTTCACCCCCTGCCAAATCCCCCCTTGAAGCCCGGCAGGGCCTCCCTAAATCCCGTGCTGTCAGCCGTGCCCATCCCGGGGCGGCTGGTTTCAACCATCGCTCACTGGAGGATGACAAATGCGTACTTTCGACTATTCGCCGTACTACCGTGCCACCGTCGGCTTCGACCGCATGTTCAACTTGCTGGACTCGGTTGCGGGCCAGGGCAACGCCAACGGCTACCCCCCGTACAACATCGAGAAGTCCGGCGAGAACGCCTACAAGATCGTCATGGCGGTCGCGGGCTTCAGCGACAGCGAGCTCAACCTGACCCAGAAGGAGAACGAGCTCCTGGTCAGCGGAAAGGCCGCGCCGAACGCCGAGGCTGAAACGGAGTTCCTCTACCGCGGTATCGCCGGCCGCGACTTCGAGCGCCGCTTCCAGCTCGCCGACCACGTGAAGGTCACCGGCGCCAAGCTCGCCAACGGCCTGCTCACGATCGAGTTGCAGCGCGAGATCCCGGAAGAGAAAAAGGCCCGCGCGATCTCGATCGTCGCCGACGCCGCCAAGCCGGTTCTCACGAACTAAAGACTTCTAACAGCCTGACAGCCAGGCTGTTCTCCCGGAAGGGGCGCCCCCGCCACCGGGGCGATTTCCCCCAGCGGCAGGCTGTCGGCGTCCACCGGCAGGTAGTGCTCGGCGAACACCGTCAGCCAGTGATCGGCGAGGTCGC
>CAIMEE010000176.1 GCA_903839865.1 Enhydrobacter aerosaccus
CTCGATCTCGTCGTTGTCGATCTCGAGGGCTCTTCCGACCCTGTAGCCGACGCTGCGGCATTGAAGACGGCGGTTCCCGGAAACTGCATCGTGATCGGCGTAGGACGCATCAACGACGTGGCGCTCTATCGCGACCTGATCGCCGTCGGCTTCAGCGACTATCTTGCGCTGCCGCTCGGCGAGGGAGTCGTCGGTCGCGCCGTCGAGCGCGCCCTCGAACAACGCGAAAGGGGTGGCGCCCCCATGCAAGGCGCCGCCACCGGCAACGACACGCGGCCTCGGACCCTGTCGGTGATCGGCGCACGCGGCGGAGTAGGCGCCACCACGACGGCGATCACGATCGCCGGAATGCTCGGCACGCGTCTCAAGGAAGAAGTTCTCCTGATCGACTTCGACCTGCACTACGGCTCGCTGATGCTGTCCCTCGATCTCGAAGCCATCGACGCGCTTCGCGAGGCGCTCGACCAGCCCGACCGCATCGACGCGCTGTTCATCCAGCAGGTCGCGCAGAAAAAGGACGAATATCTCTACGCCATCGGCGCGGAGGAGGCTCCTTCCGGCGGCTTCCAGGCGAAGCCGCATGCCGCCAACGATTTCCTGCGCCAGGTTCACCGCAAGTTCCGCTGGGTCGTGGCCGATGTCCCGCGCGGCGATCCGGTGATCCAGAGGCAGGTCATCGAGGCGTCGACCGACATCCTGCTGATCGCCGATCTGTCCCTGCCGGGCGTGCGCGATGCGATGCGCGTCCAGCAGATCGTTCATGACGTGGCGCCGAACGCGCGGTTCCTGCTGGCGACAAGCGGCGTGCTCGACGGGCGTCGCTCCGCGGTCAAGATCGCCGATGTCGAACGCACGTTGAAGCGCAAGGTCGACTGTCAGATTCCCTCGGACCTGCCGGCGGCGCTCGCGGCGGTCAATTTCGGCAAGCCCCTGGCGGAGGCAGCGCCCAACAGCGCGATCGTGAAGTCGCTGCGACCGCTGGTGGCGAGCCTCGACAGCCGCGGAGGCGACCAGGCCCGCAAGTCGCTCGGACTGCTTCAACGCTTCGCACAGGGCGTGAAAGCCCGTAAGAAAAAGTAGGCGGTAATGTTCGGTCTGCGCAGCAGCAAGAACGCCGAGCCGGCGGCGGAAGCGCAGGCTGGTGCGCTCGATCGCATCGGCCGCCGCGTTACCGCCGAAGGCCGCTCTGATGCTCCCGCCGGTGCCAACCAGGCCGATCGCCAGAGCCGCCTCGTTGCGGCCGCCGCGAGCCTCTCCGACGTCGTGGCTCCGAAGCTGCGTGAGCTTGTGGCCAGCGGTGCGCCCGCAGGAGAGGTGACGCGGCAGGCGGGCTCTCTCGTGCAGATCCATTTCCGCGGCCACGGCATGGTGCTGGCGCCGCTCGAACTCCGGGGCTACGTCGCCGAGGTTTTGCGTCCGATCCTGCCGGCGACCAGCTTCAACGCCCCGGTCGCGGCGGTGCCGCCGGAGATCGCCGTCGCAGAGCCGGCACCCGCCGACGAACTGAGCGCGGCCTCGTTGCTGGTGTCGCCGATGGATGCCGCCGAGCGCAAGGCCGC
>CAIMEE010000177.1 GCA_903839865.1 Enhydrobacter aerosaccus
CATTGGCCGTGATCATGATGATGGGCACCGTGCCGTGCGGTGCCGGCAATTCGCGAATCCGGCGTGTGGCTTCCACGCCGTCCATGTCCACCAGAGCCATGACCGGCGTCGGCCGTGCGGCGGCAGGCGCCAGAACAGCAGCCCACAGGTCCGATTGCAGCTTCACCGTGCGATCGTTGATCAGGCCGATCTCCGCGTCGTCGTGAACCGTGTAGAACTTGATGCGCTCGTCCAGATACGACGCGAGCAGCCCCCGCAGCCTGGCCGCTTCGTCCCGCTCGAGCAGAGCGGCCCGAACATATTCGGTCCCGATCGCGTTGGCCTCCGCTTCCTCGTAATTCTTCCGCTGGTCATAGCGGTTGGCAGACATCGAAAAAGCAAAGCCGATGATGAGCCCGAGAAGGGTGAGGGACGCCGCGAGAACGACACCGAAGTTCTCACGCGTCTCCGGGCCCAGTGGGCGTCGAACCCGGAGAAAGGCCCCCAGTCGCGCCGCTAGCCACAAGATGCCGAGGGAAAGGAAAAACAGCAGTGCCGGGTCACCGATCAAAGCTCTCATGTCCCGTCGCACTCCTCATGTCGAATTTGGGAATCCTCGATGATCAGCGGCCGACCTATCGCGCGTCTTCCAGACCGGGCGGCTTGTCATGCCAGGAGCGGCCTTCCTTCGCCTGCCGGTAGCCGTAGGCGAAGAGAGCCCGCATATAGACCGGGTCGAACTCGCCCGTCTTCGGCGCGCTCACGAAATCTGTGCCGATGTAGGCCAGGCTGTACTCGACATGGTCACGCTGGGTAACGAAATAGGTGCGCAGCACGTCGTTGTAGCCGCTGGCGGCCAGCATCGTGTTGATGGCGCGGCCGGCGATCGAAATGGTGCGCCGTTCGCTCGAGCCGTAGTCGGGGTCGAGCCGTGCGTTGCGGATGACATAGGCATGGCGCGCGCGGGACGTGATGCCCTTCGACGTCATGCTGATCGACGGCGGGTAGAGAAACAGCTGGGCGATCGCGCCGCCGTCGACATGCATCTCCTGATATTTCTTCCCGTCGATCTCGATGTCGATCATCACCGGCTCGAACGCGCCCGGAATGGCGGCCGACGCGCGCAGTATCTTGCGGAACAGCTCGAGACCTTCAGGATGACCGCTGGCCGCGATGGCGCCGATGTTCCAGATCGCCGGCCGCTGGGCGTCCAGTTGGGTCGTGCCGATCAGCAGCAGCCGGCCTTTCCGGTATTCGCGGGCGATCGCTGCGAACATTTTCTCGTCGGCATATTGGGCGATCAGCTCGGAGAGCGGCGCCGTGCTGGCCATGGCGTCATTGAACAGGGCCGCCGTCAGGGCGCGCTTCGAGTAGACACGGGCCGGATCGATGGTCGTGTAGACCTCGCGCAGGCCGTTGTCGTACTCGGGACCGAGAAAAGCGAACGGGGCGATCAGCGCGCCGGTGCTGACACCCGTCACGATCTTGAATTCAGGCCTCGTGCCGCTCTCGGTCCAGCCGAGCATCAGGCCGGCTCCATAGGCGCCGTTGTCGCCGCCACCAGAGACCGCCAGGAAGCTCGCGGGCGGCAGGCGCACGGTTGATTGGCCCGCCACACCAAGGGCGGCGACCTCCCGCTCGGCGGCCCGTGTACCTTCGGCGACCATGAGCGCTGGATCACCGTCGGCAAAGAAGCGCGCGTTGGCAATCCCCAACGGCATCGCCCGGGCGACATCCGCGATCGGCACGGCAGGTTCGCGCGGCGGGATTGAGCAGCCCGCGACGAGCAGGCTCCCCAGCACGCCGGCGAGAACAGCGTAGGTGTTGTGGAACATCACGCTTTTCTTCATCGCCGATCGCCTCGAGCGGAATCGTCTTATTGGCGCTTCGGCAACTTGGTCAGCTCGGCCTGGATCGCACGGTCGATCACCGTGAACAGGTAGGCATCGGGCGCCAGCGTACAGCCGCCACGCACCAGTTGGGCGAGCTGCGCGCCACGATCGTCGTCGGGAATGGTGACGCCGCGATAGCGTGCCGAATGCTCGGCCAGGAAGATGGCGACCGACTTGCGCGCTTCGGGTTGCATCGCCTGGGCGTCGCGGCAGGTGGTGTAGGCCGCGCTCTCGAAATTCTGCGTCTGCGTCTGCGCCTGGGTGGCACCGGCGAAGAGCACGAGAGCAATCGCCGTGACAGCGGTGTTTCGGATGAACATGTTGAGGATCCCCTGCTTACTTGGCGATCGCGCTGCCGCCGATATAGCCGACCGCACCGCCGATAAGGCCCGCGCCAACGACCTGACCGAAGCTGCCGCCGGCAACCATTCCGATTCCGGTACCGAGCGCACCGCCGGCGACGGCGCCCTTCTGGCCGGTCGACATGTTCTCACAGCCGCCGAGCAGCACTGCGACCCCCGCAACAAGAACCATCATAGTATAGCGCATCTATTTCTCCCCCTCGTCTGAAATCCTGGTGCCGCCTCCCTACCGTAGCGTCACGGTGGCGTCGTGTCAGACTTTTCCCAGCCCGTATCCGGGTTGAAAACCTGGATCGCCGCGGCAAGTTTGGACGTCTCCGGGCCTAGATCGCGCTCGTAGACGTCGCCGCTATGGCTGTAAATAAAGGTCATGACGCCGGTCTCGTCGTAGGCAACCGGCGAGGCGATGACCGCAAAACCGCCCAGCATGCGGCCGTTCACGATATAGTCGTAGGCGCCGCCCGGCGCGGCCGCGCCCTGCGCATAGAGCAGCCGGTAACGATATCCGTGATAGCCCACCTCCTGAACATCGCCCGGCTGGGCCTTGGCCAGCAGCGGACCGAGCGGGCTCTGCGGCTCGCCTGTTGCGGCATCCCAGTAGAGACCGTCTTTCCTGCCCGGGCTGCTGAGCAGACGCCGGGCATAAACCGGCGATCCGACCTTCATCGGATCGAGAGCCGCATAGTCGCGCTGCGCATCGCCGATCGCCAGCAGCGACTGGATCGTCGCCAGTTCATTGCGGCCGATCTCGCGCGCGAGCATCTCCTTCTGCCCTGCCTCGACGTCGAAGCGCCATTCTGCTCCGGCCTTGACGAGAGGAATCGGGCTGACCCATCCGGTGTCGCCGACTTCGATCAGCGTCTTGTCGTCGCCGGCAGGCACGAGCTTGTGGCTCTTGTCCCAGGCCGCCAGGAACTTCTCCCGGGCCCTGTCTTCGTCGTCGCTTGTCCCGGGAATGAGATCGCGCCAGCCCGTGCCGAGGATCGCCGAGACCGCCTTGTCGTCGTCCTTGCGGATGGCTTCGGTCAAGGCCGTTGCCGCCGCATCGGCAGACGGAAACCCCTGAAGCGAGGAAGACTGAGCGAGCGCACTCGACCCGAGGCCAGTGACGACCGCGAGAAGAACCAGGCCTCGCGCCAGGATCGAACCGCGAATATTCGGGAAGTTCATTGCCGTCCTCCTCGTGCCGCACCGGCCCGGGCTGCAGCACCGCCTCCGCCTCCGCCGCCTCCGCCACCGCCACCGCTCGGAGCTGGACGACCACCACCACCGCCGCCTCCCGCGGGACGCGCGCCGCCTCCACCGCCATGCCCCGAAGCCTTGGCCTGCTGGGCGCGTCCGCGCGCGGCTTCGTGATTGACCTGCTGGCCGCGGTTTACGCCACCGATCGCGCCACCGCCCCGGTTTGGCGCCTGCGGCCGAGAGCCCCCCGCTCCATTTGCGACGCCGCCCGGCCGCTGTTGCGGCAGGTTCGGACGAGCCGTGGCCTGCGGACGATTGGCGGTCTGGTTCCCTCCCGGACGCGAAGCGTCGATCTTGCCGCGATACTGCTGGCGCTGATCGGCACCCGGCCGGTTCTGCCCGAACTGCTGACGGGTGTTGGCATCGCGATAGGCAACGCCCTTGCGATGCAGATTGTCGTGGCGCCAGGCCCCGTTGTTCACGTTGGCGACGTTATAGCTGCGGTTGATGCTGACGGCGCGGTTGACGTTCACGTTAACGTAGCTACTGCCCCGCGGACCCCAGTTCCAGCCGCCGAACAGCGCGCTGGTCGCGGCGATGCCGAGCCCGAACATCATGCCACGCACCAGCGCCGAACCGTAACCATAGCCCGGCGGTGGCGGATAATAGGTCGGCGGATAGGCCGGAGAGGCCCATTGGCCGTAAGTCACGTTCGGATCGTAGACGGGAACGTAGACGAGCTGCGGGTTCGCCGGCTCGATGGCGATCGTGCGATCGGCGCCGAGACCCTGCGTCGTGACTTTCTGCTCGGTCCCGCTCTTCAGGTTGCCGGCATCCACGGCCTGGGCGCGCAGGCGCTGGATCGAATCGGCGACATCGGGCTGCTGCGCCAGCATGGCGTCGCCCACCTTCTGCATCCAGTCGATATGGTCGCTCATCTGCACCAGCACCTGGGGGAACGCCGTCAGCGACATGACGCTGACATCCCAGCTCTTTTCCTTCACCGCCTCGACCGCGGCATCGCCCTTGAGGTTCGGGTTGGCCTTCGACCAGCGCGCTGCGTCGATCACTTCCAGCGGATAGGTCGTGGCCATCAGCGTCTGGGCGAGCAGAGCGTCGGGATAGAGCGCGATCGGCGCCAGCATCTGGTCGAGCTCTTCCGGCTTGAAGGGCTTGTCGGCATTCTGGGCAAACGCTGCCCCGGCGCTCGCCAGCGGCAAAGCCAGGAAGGACAGTAGCAGGTCTCGCCGTTTCATAGGCTTGTATCCTCTCTCGGGAAACGGATGCGGCCGGCTACTTGTCGTCGCCGGCGATCGCCGGATAGACGATGCCTGCCAGCGCCGCGCCAATCAATGGCGCGAGCCAGAACAGCCAGAGCTGCTGCAGGGCGGCCATACCGGCGCGGCCCCCTCGGCATGGCGGGCGGAGGCGCGCCCCGGTCGTCCGCAACTATCGCTCCTCTGATCCTCTACGGGCCAGAGGGCGGTGGGCGTTGAGTGCCGCAGCGTCCCACATCAGTCGCGGATCGAATCCCTCGGCCGCGAAGA
>CAIMEE010000178.1 GCA_903839865.1 Enhydrobacter aerosaccus
CCCGTGCCGTCGCGTTACCATGCGTTGGACAGCTTGCGCGCCTCGATGATGTTCCTCGGCATCGTCCTGCACGCGATGGGTGCCTATTCGCCGATGGTTCCCTGGCTGGTTCGCCCGCTCCATACGACGAAGTTCTTCGAGCCGGCGATCCTCTTCATCCATGCCTTCCGCATGCCCGTGTTCTACGCCATGGCGGGCTTCCTGACGGCGCTGCTGCTCGAGCGCTACGGCTGGCGCCGCGCGATCGTGAACCGGTTCTGGCGCATCGCCCTGCCCTTCGTCCTCGGCTGCCTGTTGCTCGTGCCGTTGATGTTCTTCCTCGGCGCCTTTGCAAGGACCGGCACGGCAGAGGGCGCGTGGGTCTTCATCGTGTCCGGACGCTTCCTGTCGTATGCGCATCCGATTCATCTCTGGTTCCTGGAATATCTGCTGCTGCTCTACGCCGTGGCCGCAGGGCTGGTCGCGCTGACCTCGCTGCTTCCGGTGAAGGCCCGGAGCACCGGGCTCACGCTGTTCCGGCGCGGGCTTCAGTCCATCTGGGCGCCGCTGCCGATGGCGGTGCTGACCTTCCTGACCTTGCTGCCGATGGTGTGGCCCGGCCTGCAGGATCCGCCATCGTTCGCCCCCGCGCCGCACATCCTGCTGGCCTACGCGGCACCCTTCTTTTTCGGCTGGTTGCTCTACCACGCACGCGACCTGCTGGACGTGCTGAACCGGCGCGCCTGGCTCCATGGCCTGCTGGGCGTCGCGCTCTGCGTTGCTTATGTCGCGCTGATCTACTCGATCCCGCCCGGGGACCTGCGCTTCTATGAGCTCCGCGCGGTGCTGGCGCTCGCCATGTGGTGCCTGATCTTCGGCATCACCGGGCTGTTCCTGCGCTACTTCTCGGGCCACAGCCCGCTGTGGCGGTATCTCTGTGATTCGTCCTACTTCATCTATCTCGCGCACCTGCCGATGATCCTGCTGCTGCAGCTGGTGACGTTCAACGTCGCGCTGCCCGCGGTGGTTATGGTGCCGGTCGTACTGATCGGGACGACGATCGTTCTTCTGCCGGTCTACGCCTATGCGGTGCGGCCGACATTTGTCGGCGCGCTGCTCAACGGGCGTAGATATCCGGTGGCGATCCGGCCAGTGGCTGTCGCGGTTACGTGAACGCCGCGCGCGCGACGCTGATCGCCACCACGAGAAACGCCGAGGCGATCACGCAGGAGGCGACGTGGCGATTCAGCGGAAGGTTTCTTCCCATGCTTTTCCTCCGGCCGCTCCTCACCCTGAGGAGCGCTCCGAAGGAGCGCGTCTCGAAGGGTGGGATACAGTCTTGATGTTGCCCACCCTTCGAGACGCATCGCTGCGCGATGCTCCTCAGGGTGAGGTGGGGCGATTTAAGCTCTACTCAAACCGGCTCAGCTGAAGGCTTCTTCCCACGAGCCCTTCGTCGATGCCTTGGAATACTCCGTGGCGCGGTTCTCGAAGAAGTTGGTGTGCTCGATGGCGTTGAGCATCTGGTCCATCCACGGCAGCGGGTTCTTCGCGTCCTTGCGGTAGATCGGCTGCAGGCCGAGCTGCGTCAGGCGGCGGTCGGCGATGAAGCGGATGTAGCGCTTCACGTCGGTCGCGGTCATGCCCTCGATGCCGTCGAGCTCGAAGGCGAGATCGATGAAGGCGTCCTCGTGCTCGACGATGGTCGAGCAGGCGACATAGAGCTCGCGCTGCAGGTCCTCGTCCCACACTTCCGGGTTTTCCTGGATGAAAGTGCGGAACAGCTTGATGATCGAGTTGCAGTGCAGCGTCTCGTCGCGCACCGACCAGGTCACGATCTGGCCCATGCCCTTCATCTTGTTGAAGCGCGGGAAGTTCATCAGCATCGCGAACGATGCGAACAGCTGCAGGCCCTCGGTGAAGGCGCCGAACACGGCGAGCGTCTTGGCGATGTCGCGCTTGGAGTCGACATTGAAGCCCTGCATGTAGTCGTACTTGTCCTTCATCTCCTTGACGGTGAGAAAGACCGAGTACTCCGTTTCCGGCATGCCGATGGTGTCGAGCAGATGGCTGTAGGCCGCGACGTGCACCGTCTCCATCGCCGAGAAGGCGGCCAGCATCATCTGCACTTCCGTGGGTTTGAAGACCCGCGAGTAGTGCCGCATGTAGCAGTTGTTCACCTCGACGTCGGCCTGGGTGAAGAAGCGGAAGATCTGCGTCAGCAGATGCTGCTCGCTGGCCGTCAGCTTGTTGCGCCAGTCCTTCACGTCGTCCGCGAGGGGCACTTCCTCCGGCAGCCAGTGAATGCGCTGCTGGGTCAGCCAGGCGTAGTAGGCCCACGGATAGTGGAACGGCTTGTAGATCGGCTTGGCGTCGAGAAGGGACATTGTTTCTTACCGGAAAAAATAGAGTGATGTCCTCACCCTGAGGAGCGGCCCGAAGGGCTGCGTCTCGAAGGGTGGGCACGAGCACCTTGCCCGTTGCCCATCCTTCGAGACGCTCGCTTACGCTCGCTCCTCAGGATGAGGTGATGCGGTTACTGGCAGCTCAGACACTCTTCGTAGTTGTTGGACTCTGCCGCCGGCGGCGTGCCGATCGGCAGAGTCGTGGGGGCGCCGGCAGGTGTCGCGTAGGCGTGGTCGAGAATCTTCTCGGCGACGGCGTCGTTCGACACGACGTCGGCGCGCTGGATCGAAAGCGAGCGGCAGTAGTAGAGGCTCTTCACGCCACGCTTCCAGGCCATCATGTGGATCTGGTGCAGGTCGCGCTTATGCACGTCGCCCGGCAGGAAGATGTTGAGCGACTGGCTCTGGCAGATGTAGGGCGCGCGGTCGGCCGCGTGCTCGATCAGCCAGCGCTGGTCGATCTCGAAGGCGGTCTTGAACACGGCCTTCTCGTGGTCGTCGAGGCAATCGAGGTTCCGGACCGAGCCCTGGTCGGTCATGATCGCGGTCCAGGTTTCCTCGTCGTTGCGGCCCTTCTGCTCGAGAATCTTCTCGAGGTACTGGTTGCGCACCACGAAGGAGCCCGACAGCGTCTTGTGATTGTAGACGTTGGCCGCCGACGGCTCGATACCGGCCGACGCGCCGCCGCAGATGATCGAGATCGACGCCGTCGGCGCGATCGCGATCTTGTTGGAGAAGCGCTCCTTGATGCCGAAGTCGGCCGCATCCGGGCACGCGCCGCGCTCGTCGGCGAGCGTCCTGGACGCCTCGTCGCACTGGCCGCGGATGTGCTTGAACATCTTCTTGTTCCAGACCTTGGCCATCACCGACTCGAGCGGGATGCCGTTGGCCTGCAGGAACGAGTGGAAGCCCATGATGCCGAGGCCGACCGAACGCTCGCGCATGGCCGAGTAGGTGGCCTTGGCGAAGTCGGTGCCGGCATTGTCGATGAAGCCCTGCAGCGCGTTGTCGAGGAAGCGCATCACGTCCTCGATGAACGTCGGATGCTCGTGCCACTCGAGATAGGTCTCGACGTTCAGCGACGACAGGCAGCAGACGGCGGTGCGCTGCTTGCCGTGATGGTCGATGCCGGTGGGCAGCGTGATCTCGCTGCACAGGTTCGAGGTCTTGACCTCGAGGCCCGCGAGCTTGTGATGCTCCGGCATCGCCTTGTTGACGTGATCGACGAACACCAGGTACGGCTCGCCCGTCTCGATGCGCGCCGTCAGGATGCGGATCCACAGCGACCGCGCCGAGAGCTTGCGCTGCACGGCGCCGTCCTTCGGCGAGACCAGCGCCCATTCCTCGTCGTTCTCGACCGCGCGCATGAAGGCGTCGGAGATGAGAAGGCCGTGGTGCAGGTTCGGCGCCTTGCGGTTGGGATCGCCGCCGGTCGGACGGCGGATCTCGATGAATTCCTCGATCTCGGGATGGTTGACCGGGAGATAGACCGCAGCCGAGCCACGGCGCAGCGAGCCCTGCGAGATCGCGAGCGTGAGCGAATCCATGACGCGAATGAAGGGCACGACACCGGAAGTCTTGCCGTTCATGCCGACCTTCTCGCCGATCGAGCGGAGATTGCCCCAATAGGAGCCGATTCCGCCGCCACGGGCCGCCAGCCAGACGTTCTCGTTCCACAGGCCCACGATGCCTTCGAGCGAATCGTTGGCTTCGTTCAGGAAGCACGAGATCGGCAGGCCGCGCGAGGTGCCGCCGTTGCTGAGCACGGGGGTCGCCGGCATGAACCAGAGGTTCGAAATATAGTCGTAGATGCGCTGGGCATGGGCATCGTCGTCGGCATAGGCCGAGGAGACTCGCGCAAACATGTCCTGATAGCTTTCGCCTGGCAGGAGATAGCGATCGGTCAGGGTGGCCTTCCCGAACGCCGTGAGGCGGGCATCCCGGGAAGAATCGGTAACAACACGCGCGCCGCTGCGAACTTGAACTACATCAAACACTTGCAGCCCCCTTTTTCTTGTTGTCCACAGATGTGGATAAAACACATTGTGGAAGACACCTATTACTGGGGGCCGGTTCGTCCGTCCCCGCTATCAGTAGATGATACGCTGCTGTGAGGGGGTGTCATCGCTAATTTTATTCCTAGACTGTGAATCTGAAGAATTGGTGTCTAAATCATTGATTCTGCACCACTAATAGTGGTTTGAAATTTTGTTTTCTTGGCTGTTTACGAACCTTCGCACCTGCAGCATCAAATGAGAACAAAACGCGCCTTCGCGCGGAATCCTTGGGCCTGAAACAGAATCGCCAGCGATTCGGCCTGCCACCGTCCGGTCATAGTCTGAAAGCCCAAATGCGGTAGGCACTTCTGGCCGCGCCATCTTCGTCGTCAGATTGTCACAAGCGGGCGTAACATCCAGCGCCCGCCCAGAGACGCCCAGAGAACGCCCAAGAAGAAGGAAAAAGTCCTATGTCGACGGCATCTACCCGTCCGGAGGCCCCCGGTGCCGCCCCGGCTCCCTATGGGCTGGACGCGATCTGCAGGGCGGCACTGAAGATTTCGGGCGGGGAGGATGCCGCCCAATTCGCCCGCCGCCTCTACGAGCGGGTCGCCGACAGGGACCTGGCCGCCGCCCCGCCGGAGCAGCGCGGCGCCGCGGCGATCTCGCTCCTGGCCTTTGCCCGCCGCCGCCTGCCCGGTGTCGCCAAGGTCCGGGTGTTCAACCCCGACAGTGCCCACCATGGCTTCGAAAGCAGGCGCACGATCGTGCAGATCGTGAACGACGACATGCCGTTCCTGGTCGATTCGATCGCCAACGACTTCAACCGCCGCGAAATCGCCGTCCATCTCCTGGCGCATCCGGTGATGGTCGTGCGCCGCGACCTCGACGGTGATGTGGGCGGCGATCGGGGCGGTGCCCTGGGCGAGCTGGCGAGCGATGCAGGTCCCGGTGCGCCGCGCGAATCGCTGATGCATATCGAGATCGACCGCCAGGCCGACCCGGCGCTGCTCGACGAAATCGCCGCGGCACTCACCCGCGTGCTGGCCGAAGTGCGCATGGCGGTCGAGGACTGGCGCGCCCTGCGCCAGGCCTGCCTCGATTCGATCGAGGACCTGATCCCGGGCCATGCGGCCGACCTCGCCGAGAACACGGAGTTCCTGCGCTGGCTGGAGGCCAACAACTTCACTTTCCTCGGTCACCGCCGCTACCGCTATGTCGACGATCCCGCGCAAGCGGGCGGCATCCGCTACGAGATCGTGCCGGGCTCCGCCCTCGGCATCCTGCGCCGCGACGAGGTGCGTGTGTTCGACGAGGGATTGGGCGGCGGCGCCGCGATGGCGCGTTTCGCCCGCGGCCGTGACGAGCTCCTGATCGTGAAGACCGATCGTCAGGCGATGGTCCATCGCAGTGGCGCGATGGACTGCGTGATCGTGAAGACCCACGACCGGGACGGCAGGGTGACCGGCGAGCATCGGCTGGTGGGCTTCTTCACCTCCGCCGCCTATCACGCGATGGCGCAGCACGTGCCGCTGCTCCGCGCCAGGGTGAGCGAAGTGGTCCGCCGCGCCGGTCTCGACCCCAACAGCCACGACGGCAAGGCGCTGCTGTCGATCCTCGATTCCTATCCGCGCGACGAGCTGTTCCAGATCGACGTCGACACGCTCTACGACCATGCGCTGCGCATCCTTCAGCTGCAGGAACGCCGGCAGGTGGCGCTGTTCACGCGCCGCGACGCCGTCGGCCGCTTCGCCACGGCCCTGGTTTTCGCGCCGCGCGAGCGCTTCGACGCGGCGCTGAGCGAACGTTTCAAGGCGATCCTGGAGAAGGCCTGGAACGCCAGGATCGCCGCCGTCACCGGCCTGGCGAGCGATGAATCGGCGCTCGCTCACGCGCTCTACACCCTGAAACTGGCGCAGCCCGGCAGCGCTTCGCCCGATCTCGCGGCACTCGAACATGCGCTGGTCGAGGCGGCGACCTCGTGGAACGATCGCCTGCGCACTACCCTGGAATCGACCCTGGGCGAAGCCGAAGGCCGCGCCACCGCCCGCACATGGCGCGCGTTCTTCCCCGCGACCTATCGCGAGGAATTCTCCCCGCCGCACGCCGTCGCCGATCTCGACCTGCTCCAGGCGGCACTGGGCGGGCGCGCGTTCGGCGTGCGGCTGGCACGCGAAAGCGACCAGCCTGCGCATCGGTTCACGCTCCGGCTGTTTCACCCCGGGACTCTTATTGCGCTGTCGGACATCCTGCCGCTGGCCGAGAACCTCGGACTGCGCGTGCTGAGCGAAGCCCCTTTCCGGCTCCGCGCGCCCGATGATGCGCCCGAAAACGCGGGCGAGGTGGCGCTGCAGGTCCTGACGGTCGAAACCGACGACGGCTCGGCCGTCGACCTCGACATCTCCGGCGCGCGCTTCGCCGAAGCGCTCGACAAGCTCTGGTCGAACGAACTCGAGAACGACGGGCTGAACAAGCTGGTGCTGCGGGCAGGGCTCGCCTGGCGCGACATCACGATGCTGCGCGCCTACGCGAAGTATCTGCGCCAGGCCGGGCTCCCCTTCAGCCAGGAATACATGGAGCGCGCCCTGGTCGCGTATCCCGCGATCGCCGGCGGCATCGTCGAGCTCTTTGCGGTGCGCCTGGAGCCCAAGCTGGGCGCCGCGGATTCGGAAATCCGCAAGACGCAGCTCGATGCGATCGAGGCGACGCTCGCGAGCGAACTCGACTCGGTGACCACGCTCGACGAGGACCGGATCCTGCGCCGCTTCCTCAATGCGGTGCGCTGCACGCTGCGCACCAACTTTTGGCAGCACAAGGAGTGGATCTCCTTCAAGATCGACAGCCGCGCGATCGACGATCTGCCCGCGCCACGGCCTCTGGTCGAGATCTTTGTCTACAGCCCGCGCATGGAGGGCATCCACCTGCGTGGCGGCCGGGTCGCGCGCGGCGGCATCCGCTGGTCGGACCGGCGCGAGGATTTCCGTACCGAAATCCTCGGGTTGATGAAGGCGCAGCAGGTCAAGAACGCCGTGATCGTGCCGCTTGGCTCGAAAGGGGGTTTTGTCGTCAAGCGCATGCCTACCGGCGATCGCAGCACGATCATGGCCGAGGTGATTGCCTGTTACCGCACCTTGATGTGTGGTCTGCTCGATCTGACCGACACGATTGTCGGCGCCCAGATCGTGCCCCCGCGCGACACGATCCGCTATGACGATGGCGACCCCTATCTGGTGGTCGCGGCC
>CAIMEE010000179.1 GCA_903839865.1 Enhydrobacter aerosaccus
GGCCAGCACGTGGCCGTCGCGCGCGATGCGTTCGACCAGCGTGTCGCCCGACTTGTCGGTCTCCAGCGTGCGCGTGTCGGAAACCGTCAGCACGGCGATGTTCACCGGCTTGAAGGGCTTAGTTTCGTCGATGCGGTTCATTTGCCCTCTCTTGGGTGCTCGAAAACTTATCCTTCGGGACGCCGCAAACGAAGATCGATTTTTCCGCCATGGCACTGCTTTCGATCAAATTTGCTCATTAACGCCAAGCAACGATCCCTCGCTTGTGATGGCGAGCCGCGCGACCTAGATCAAGGGCATGACCGACGAGAAAAAGACCGACTGGAAGCATGACGGCGTGCGGGTGATCCCCGCCGGCTCCCTCGACACCAACACCGCCCAGACCCCGGGCATGAACCGCGCGGCCGCGATCAACTTCGCCCGCGTCGGCGCCCAGAAGCTGTGGGCCGGCACCGTCACCATCCACGCCCACGCCAAGACCGGCGCGCACCACCACGGCCATCTCGAGAGCGTGATCTACGTCGTGAAGGGCAAGGCGCGCATGCGCTGGGGCGACCAGCTCCAGTTCATCGCCGAAGCCGGTCCCGGCGACTTTATCTACGTGCCGCCCTACGTGCCGCACCAGGAGATCAACGCCTCCGACACCGAGCCGCTGGAATGCGTGCTCGTGCGTTCCGACAACGAGGCCGTGGCGATCAACATCGACATCGAGCCGGCCGAAAAGGTCGAGACGGTGTACTGGGTCGATCCCACGCACCCTCACCCGCATAAACATTAAGCGCACAGCCTCACCCTGAGGAGCGAGCAACGCGAGCGTCTCGAAGGGTGGGAACGAGCACCACGTCCGCGACCCATCCTTCGAGATGGCCGCTTCGCGGCCTCCTCAGGATGAGGCGTTAGCCCTCACCTCGGCCGATCGGTCCCACAGGTTGGGCACGATCTGGTTGGTGTAGCCGGAGATAAAGAGGTTGGGCTTTCCGGTCGCGGGATCGAAGGTGAAGCGCTTCACCGCACCGATGTTGCCGCCGTAGACATGGATGCTGATCGAACCGCAGTCGGTGAGCGCGTTCGTCACCTTGTGAATGTCGCCGATCGACGGCCGCAGGATCTCGACGTCGCCGGGCTTCAGGGCCGAGCATTCACCCGGCGTCAGCGCGCCCGTCACCTCGTCGCGCTTGTAGGCCTGCGACGTCTCCGAGCCGCGCAGCATGCCGACGAGGCCCCACATCTGATGGTCGTGCACCGGCGTCTGGGCGCTCGGCGCCCAGACGAAGCTCACCACAGAGAAGCGCTCGAACGGATCGCACCACAGCATGTTCTGCGCGTAGCCGTGCGGCGGGCAGACCGCCATCGAGTCGGGCAGCCAGTCGTCCTGCTTCACCAGTTCGCCCAGCAGCCGCGCGCCGACCTCGACGACCGCCGCCTCGTCCTTGTCCTGCCATGCGCCGCCCACGAGCGAGGTCATGTCCCCGATGAAGCGGCGCAGGCGAGCGAGGTTGGCCACTAGCGCATCGCTCCCCGTGTTTCGCCCGGGGTCTGTCCCTGTCCCTGGGCCACGTAGCGCGGCCATTCGTGCGCCGCGATCTGGTCGAGCGATGGCGTCGGCTGGCCGAGCCTGATCGAGTACATCCAGTAGTTCGCCAGCACGCGCTGGACGTAGTCGCGCGTCTCGTTGAGCGGGATCAGCGCGACATAGAGCAGGGGATCCTGCGAGGCGTTGAGCGTGTTGTCCCAGCGCATCACGTTGCCGGGGCCGCCGTTGTAGCCGGCCGCGGCGCGCACGAGATTGCCGTCGACGCTATCGAGCAGTGTCGCGAGATAGGCCTGGCCCAGCGAGATGTTGGCCGAAGGCTCGTACGGATTGGCCCCCGCAGTCTCGGGCGCATACTTGTTCGTGACCAGCCGCGCCGTGCTCGGCATCAGCTGCATCAGTCCCATCGCGCCCACATAGGAGCGCGCCTTGGGATTGAACGCCGACTCCTGGCGCATGAACGAATAGACCAGCGAGCGATCGAGCGAGAAGCCGTTCAGCGGCTGCCACGGCGGCATCGGATACATGGCGCCGTCGTAGCCCTTGAGCTTGTGGCGCTGGTCCCACGCGGCATTGCCGACGCGGATCGACAGTGTCGGCAGCACCGCCTTGTTGGCGAGCGCCAGGATCGCCTCGATGAACTGCGGATCGGCGTCGAGCGAGGCCGAGAACAGTTCGCGCTCCGCCGCCGTCGCCGCGCCCAGCTGCAAGAGCGCCAGCGCGCGATGACCGACCTTGTCGTTGTTCAGCACGCCCGCCATGGCGCCGTCGAGCGGCGGCACGTTCCAGTCGGGCTCGATGCGCATGCCCAGCACCTTCTGCGCCACCAGGCCATAGAAAGTCCGGTTGAACAGCGCGGCGCGCTTGAGATAGGGCGCGAACTTCTGCGGATTGCCCGCGAGCAGATTGGCGCGGGCGGCCCAGAAGGCGCCGGCCGACAGGGTCCACGAGGACGCCTGGTCCGGTGCCGCGTCGGCCACCAGCTCGAAGCGGCGTGCGGCTTCGCCCATGTTGCCGCGCGTGAAGGCGGCCAGGCCCGCGCTCCAGTTGGCGTCGGGCGGCGCGCTGATGTCGACGGGGACCTGTACGCCGCGCTGCGAATCGGCCTCGAGCGCACGGGTGCGGATGCGGCCGCGCCAGAGCTCGACTTCCTGCGGGCCCAGGATATCGACCGTGGTCTTGCGGTCGAGCAACGAGAAAGCTGCATTAAAGCCGCCGTCGCTCGACATCTGCTCCAGACGTGCGCGCAGCTCGGATGCCTGGGCCGCATCGGCACCTTTCACGGTGCGGGCAGCGGCAAAGGACGGCGACAGCGAGGCCTGGCTGACGAAGCTCGCGGGCGTCAGGTCGCTCGCTCCCTTGGGCTTGCGCGCCAGCGCGAGCTTGTAGATCGCGGGCGCATCGGGATGATCGTTGTAGTCCTGCAGCCAGGCCGCGAGCTGGTCGTAGCGCGCGGTGTAATTGTGCGCGAGCAGGCGCTGGGCGCCGACATAGCCCATCAGGGTCTTGTCGGTGAGCTTGGCGATCTCGGCATCGGCCTGGCTCCACTGGCCCGCCGACTGCTCCTGGAAGATGCGGCGGTAGAGCGCGAGCTGGGTGGCATCGAGCGCCGTCGGCAGCCCCGCAACCGGCGTGATCTCGTCGAGCTCGATCACCGGCGGTGGCGGCACGAATACGGTATGACGTGCAGCCGGCCGGGCCGGCGGATGGGCAACGGCTGTCTGCTTGAGCGACGGGCCGCCCGCAGCCGGCGGATTGGCCAGCGGCGTCAGCGGGCTCGGCCGCAGCGGTTTCGGTGTCTGCGCCCCTGCCCCCAGCAAGGCGGACGAGGCGATCAGGCTCACCGCGCCCAGCAGAACGACGTGAAGATTCCCTTTCATCGCCGTACCGTAGTTTGTCTTCCTATGGGGCGACAAGCGCCGGGTCGCTATACTGGGCCAAATAGGAGGATTCGCATGGTTTCGGTCCAGGACGTCAAAGCGATGCTGAAATCGAACGAGGTCTTTGCCTTTTTCGATGTGCGCGAGGAAGGCGAGTTCTCGATCAAGGGTCATCCTTTGTTCGCTACCCCCCTTCCCCTCTCCCGCCTGGAGCCGCGTGTTTTTGCCCTGCTGCCCGATCCCGGGACGAAGATCGTGCTGATGGATGCAGGCGACGAAGGCGAGAACGGACGCGCCAACCGGGGCGCCGCCCGCCTGAAGCAGATGGGCTATACCAACGTCACCGTGATGAACGGCGGACTGAAGGCCTGGGCCGACGCGGGCTGCGAGATCTTCACCGGCGTCAACGTGCCGTCCAAGGCGTTCGGCGAAGTGGTCGAGCACGACAACGACACGCCGCGCATCGATGCTGCCGACCTCCAGAAGCTGATCGACGCCAAGACCGACATGGTGATCCTCGATTCGCGGCCGATGCCGGAGTTCAACAACATGTCGATCCCGGGCGGCATCGACTGCCCAGGCGCCGAGCTGGTCTATCGCGTGAAGGACTTCGCGCCGCGTCCGGAGACCCTGGTCGTCGTGAATTGCGCCGGCCGCACGCGCTCGATCATCGGCGCGCAGTCGCTGATCAACGCGGGCCTGCCCAACAAGGTGATGGCGCTGAAGAACGGCACGATGGGCTGGCATCTCGCGGGCCTGAAAGTGGCGCGCGGCGAGACCAAGAGCTTCGGGCCGCAAAGCGCCGAAGCCGCCAGGTTCGCGCAGGCCGCCGCCGCCAATCTCAACAAGCGGATGGGCATCAAGAAGATCGACATGGCCGGGCTGAAGAAGCTCGAAGGCAACGGCACGCCGCTCTACAAACTCGATGTCCGCGATCCTTCGGAATACGCCAAGGGCCACATAAAAGGCTTCCGCCACGCTGCGGGCGGCCAGTTGGTGCAGGCGACCGATCAATATGTCGGCGCGCGCAACGCCACGATCGTGCTGCACGACAACGACGGCGTGCGCGCCACCATGACCGCGCACTGGCTGCTGCAGATGAACTGGAACGAGACCTACGTGCTCGACCACAAGCCGTCGGCCGCCGAACTCACGACCGACGCCGAGCCACGGTTCCCGACGGGCTTCACGGTTCCGAAGCCCGCGTCGGTGACGGCGGCCGAACTCGACAAGGCGCTGAAGCAGACGCTGGTGGTCGATCTCGACACCAGCCTCAAGTATCGCGACGGCCACGTGCCGGGCGCGTGGTTTGCCGTGCGCGCCAATCTCGCCAGGACGATTCCCGAGATGCTGAAGCAGCAATCGGGCGTCACCCGCGTTGTCCTGGTGTCGCCCGACGGCGAGATCGCAGCTTTGGCCGCTTCCGAAGCTGCCGCAGCGTCCGGAGGTTTGCCGGTCGCGATTCTGGCGGGCGGCATGAAGGCGTGGCGGGACGCCAAGCTCCCGGTCGAGACCGGCCACACGCGGATGGCCGATCCTCCGACCGACGTTTGGTACCGTCCCTACGACTTCAAGGAGGACGTCGAGGCAGCCATGCGGCAGTACCTGGACTGGGAGGTCGACCTCGTCCCGCAGGTCAAGCGGGACGGCGATGCCAGCTTCGCCGTTCTGAAGCCGGAAAAGCGTGCGTAACCAGTTGATCCACAAAGGCAATCGGCTTCTTGACTTGATATCGCCCAGCCCCTAGACATCCGCCCGCGTCAGGGCGGCAGAAGCAGTGAAGCAACGTCGCCCGGAGGCATAGGTAATGAGCACGCAGGATCGCGATCCCGAAGGGGAGCGGCGGCGGTTGGACGAACTGGACGCCCGCCTCAAGAAAGCGCGCGGCCCGGAGGTCAAACCCTCGCAGGATATGCGGGTGTCGCACCGGGAAACCGGCGTTGCCTATCGGGTGCTGGTCGATATGATCGCGGGCCTTTTGGTCGGGGGTTTTTTCGGCTACTGGCTCGACCGTTGGATGGGCTGGGCGCCTTGGTCCCTGATCGGGGGCCTGATCGTGGGGTTCGCGGCCGGCGCCAACAATGCGTGGCGTGCCATCCGGGTCTACTCGGAACAGGCGGCCAGGGGAGAGAACAGGCTCCCTTAGGTTACAGGCGTAAGTGGGAGTGGGGACGATATGCATAGCCCGATGGAGCAGTTCGAAATCAAGCGTTTGCTTGCTTTCCATATCGGCTCGCTCGACGCCTCCTTCACCAATTCTGCCCTCTGGATGATGATCGCGGTCGCGCTGGCGACCGTCGTCTTCGTGTTCGGCATGAGCCGCAGGGCAATGGTGCCGGGCCGCCTGCAGTCGGCCGCCGAGCTGGGCTACGAATTCATCGCCGGCATGGTGCGCGACAACGTCGGCAACGCGGGCAAGAAGTACTTCCCGTTCATCCTCACGCTCTTCGTCTTCATTCTCTTCTGCAACCTGCTCGGCCTCGTGCCATACGCCTTCACGCCGACCAGCCACATCATCGTGACCTTCGCGATGGCGGCGACGGTGTTCGTGGGTGTCACCATCATCGGCTTCGCCAAGCACGGCCTGCACTTCGTGTCGTTCTTCGTGCCCAAGGGCGTGCCCTTCGTGCTGCTGCTCCTGCTGGTGCCGATCGAGATCATCTCCTACTTCGTGCGCCCCTTCAGCCTGTCGATCCGCCTGTTCGCCAACATGCTGGCCGGCCACACCATGCTGAAGGTGTTCGGCGGCTTCGTGGTGATGCTGGGCGTCTATGCCGGCTGGGCGCCGCTTGCCTTCATCGTGGCCTTCACCGGCCTCGAACTGCTGATCGCTTTCCTGCAGGCCTACGTCTTCGCGATCCTGACCTGCCTGTATCTCAACGACGCCATCCACCTGAGTCACTGACGGCGGCGCTTTCTCTTCAACTCGACTCGACACTCGAAAGGATATTTTCCATGGACGCTTCTGCAGCCAAGCTCATCGGTGCCGGCCTCGCCACCATCGCCCTCGCCGGCGTCGGCGTCGGCATCGGCAACATCTTCGGCAGCTTCGTCTCGGGCGCGCTGCGCAACCCGGAAGCCGCCCCGCGCGTGTTCGGCAACGTGCTCCTGGGCTTCGCGCTCACGGAAGCCGTGGCGCTGTTCGCGCTCGTCATCGCCTTCATGATCCTTTTCGTGTTCTAAGCCACCAAGGCTTAGGACCAACGATCATGAAGAAATCAGTCTACAGCGTGCTGACGGCGGCTCTCGCCGTCGGCGCAAGTGGCGCAGCCCAGGCGGCCGAAGGCGGCATGCCGCAGCTCAACTTCCACGACTTCGCCCCGCAGCTGATCTGGCTGCTGATCGCCTTCGTGGTGCTGTACCTGATCATGTCGCGCCTCGCGGTTCCCGCGATCGCCGACACGCTCGAGAAGCGGCAGGCCAAGATCCAGGGCGACCTGGATGCGGCCGAGAAGGCGAGCGAGGACACTCGCGCCGCCGTCGACGCCTACCAGAAGCGTCTCGCCAACGCGCGCGAGGAGGCCCGCGGCCTCACCCGCGCCCGCAGCGAGGCCGATGCGGCGGCCGCCAACGCCAGGCTCACCGAGCTCGGCACCAGGCTCACCGCGCAGGTCGATGCCGCCGAACAACGCATCGCCGGCCAGCGGGCCAAGGTGATGGAAGGGCTCGAGGACATGGCTCATGACGTCGCCGCCGACGTCTATGCCAAGCTCGCGGGCAGCCCGGCCGACAAGGGCGCTCTCGGCGCCAAGGTCGCCGCCGCCGCAAAAGGAAGCGTCTAATGGGTAGCGCATTCGCCGCCGACCACGCCGCCGCCGCCGGGCACGGCAGCATCTGGGCCGATCCGGAGACCTGGGTCGCCGTCGCGTTCGTCATCTTCGTCGTGGCCCTCGGCAAGATCCTGTGGTCGAAGATCGCGGCCCTGCTCGACAAGCGCGCCGCCGACATCACCAAGGCGCTCAGCGAGGCCTCGCGGCTGCGCGAAGAGGCGATGACGGCCAAGGCCGACGCCGAGAAGACCCTGGCCCAAGCGACCGCCGAGGCCGAGAGCATCCTGGCCCTGGCGCGCTCGGAAGTGCAGAACATGCAAGCCCGCGCCGCGCAGAGCCTGCAGAACCAGATTGCGCTCCGCGAACAGCAGGCGCTCGACCGCATCGCCCAGTCGGAGGCCGCCGCCGCCAAGCAGGTGCGCGACACCGCCATCGACGTGGCCTTGGGTGCCACCCGCGCGCTCCTGCGCGAGCAGGTCGGCACCGGCCGGACCGCCGCCCTGATCGACGACGCGATCGCCGAACTGCCGCGCCGCCAGCACTGATTTTCCGAACATCCGGATTGCCCGCATAAAACTAATCGCGGGCTACCTACGACCCCCGTCGCAAGACGGGGGTTTTTCTTTGGCTACTTCGGCGCGTAGCGCGTCGGAATCTTCGCGAGATCCTGCAACAGGTCGGGCGGCATGTCCGATGGCTTGGACGAGTTGGCGCTGGCGCTGATCGAATCGACCAGGCCGCCGAAGCGCTGCTCGATCGCCTTGGCGATCTGGTCGTGCCGGCCGACAGCGGCGAAGCGATGGACGACGTCGTCGGAAATCTCGCCCGCGATCTCGCTCCACTTGCCGGCCTTGGTCATGGCATTGAGCTTGGGCCCGAGGTCGGCCAGCCC
>CAIMEE010000180.1 GCA_903839865.1 Enhydrobacter aerosaccus
AACCCCCCTCGAGGGGGGGGGGGGGGGGCAGCCTAGAGCTTTTCGACCTGCGCGTAGTCGAGTTCGACCGGCGTGGAGCGGCCGAAGATCGAGACCGCGACCTTGAGGCGGGCGCGCTCCTCGTCGACATCCTCGACCGTGCCGTTGAACGAGGCAAACGGACCGTCGGCCACCTTGACCTGCTCGCCGATCTCGAAGGAAACGGCGGGCTTCGGCCTTTCGACACCCTCCTGGACCTGCTTCAGGATGCGGCCGGCTTCGGCCTCGGAGATCGCCACCGGCTTGCCGCGACCACCGCCGCCCAGGAAGCCCGTGACCTTCGCGGTGTTCTTGATCAGATGCCAGGTGTCGTCGGTGAGATCCATCTTCACCAGGACATAGCCCGGGAAGAACTTGCGCTCGGTCTGGACCTTCGAGCCGCGGCGCACTTCGACCACTTCCTCGGTCGGCACCATGACCTGCGAGATATCCTCGGCCAGGCCCTTCTTTTCCGCCTGTTCGCGGATCGACGAGGCCACCTTGTTCTCGAAGCCTGAATAGGCGTGAACGACGTACCAACGATGAGTCATGTCACGAAACCCCGAGCAACAGCTGAATGACGAAAGCGATAATCTTGTCCGCCAGCACGAAAAACACCGCCGCGATCACGACGAAGATGAACACCATCGACGTGGTGATCATGGTCTCGCGCCGGGTCGGCCAGGTGACCTTGCGGACCTCGGACTGGACTTCGCGGATGTACTCGACAGGATTCTTGATCATTAATCGCCATTCTTCAAATAATGGCAGGAGCGGAGGGACTCGAACCCACGACCCTCGGTTTTGGAGACCGATGCTCTACCAACTGAGCTACACTCCTACACGTCACCGCCGCCAGGGTGACCCGGCGGCGGCCTCATCGTTATAGCCTACTTCACGACCTTTGTAACAACACCGGCGCCGACGGTGCGGCCGCCCTCGCGGATGGCGAAGCGCAGGCCCTCGTCCATCGCGATCGGCTGGATCAGCTCGACCACCAGCCGCGCGTTGTCGCCCGGCATCACCATTTCCGTGCCTTCCGGCAGCGTCACCACGCCCGTCACGTCGGTCGTGCGGAAGTAGAACTGCGGACGGTAGTTCGTGAAGAACGGCGTGTGACGGCCACCCTCTTCCTTGTTCAGGATGTAGGCTTCCGCCTCGAAGTTCGTGTGCGGCGTGATCGAGCCGGGCTTGGCCAGAACCTGCCCACGCTCCACGTCCTCGCGGCCGACGCCGCGCAGCAGCGCGCCGATGTTGTCGCCCGCCTCGCCCGAATCGAGCAGCTTGCGGAACATCTCGACGCCCGTCACCGTCGTCTTGGTCGTAGCCTTGAGGCCCACGATCTCGACTTCCTCGCCAACCTTCACGATGCCGCGCTCGACGCGACCCGTCACCACCGTGCCGCGGCCCGAGATCGAGAACACGTCCTCGATCGGCATCAGGAACGGCTTGTCCTTGTCGCGCGCAGGCTGCGGGATGTAGCTGTCGACCGCTTCCATCAGCTTCAGCACCGCCTGCTCGCCCAGCTCCGGGTTCTTGTCTTCCAGCGCCATCAGCGCCGAGCCGCGGATCACCGGGATGTCGTCGCCCGGGAACTGGTAGCTCTTCAGAAGCTCGCGAACCTCGAGCTCGACCAGGTCGAGAAGCTCGCTGTCGTCGACCATGTCGCACTTGTTCATGAACACCACCAGCGCCGGAACGCCGACCTGGCGCGCCAGAAGGATGTGCTCGCGCGTCTGCGGCATCGGGCCGTCGGCCGCCGAAACCACGAGGATCGCGCCGTCCATCTGCGCCGCGCCCGTGATCATGTTCTTCACGTAGTCGGCGTGGCCCGGGCAATCGACGTGCGCGTAGTGGCGGTTCGCGGTCTCGTACTCGACG
>CAIMEE010000181.1 GCA_903839865.1 Enhydrobacter aerosaccus
CGCAGATGGTGGCGCCGTTCAGTTCCTTGGCGCTCTTGATGCCGCTCTTGCCCGGCACCATGAAGCCCTGGCCGTCGTAGAAGTTCACGCCCGCGCCGTTGAAGCCCAGCTGCGTATCGCGCAGCAGGGTTTGCGTGGCGTTGCGGGTGATGACGTCGACCTCGCCCGACTGAAGGGCGACGAAGCGCTGCTGTGCGGTGGTCGGCGTGAACTTCACCTTCTCCGCGTCGCCGAACATGGCGACGGCGATGGCCTTGCACAGATCGATGTCGAGGCCGGTCCACTTGCCATGGCTGTCGGCAAAGGAGAAGCCCGCGAGGCCGGTGTTCACCGCGCATTGCACGAAGCCCTTGGCCTTCACGGCGTCGAAGGTCTGGCCGGCCCAGGCCGGCACTGCGGCCATCCCGCACAGAGCCGTTAGAACGGCAATTCTCTTGAAAGACATCTGGAAGCCCCCGGTTCGTTGACCGCGGGCAACCTAGCAAAAGACGGACCTAAGCGCCGCCGAATCCCGTCCGTGACCTCACCGTTCGAGCGACTTCAGGTAGGCAATGAAGTCTTCGATCTGGGCTACGTCCAGCTTGAACTGCGGCATCGCCGCATGGGCAGTCGTGATGCCTTCTGCCAGCGATTCCGCGAGATCTTCGACCGGATAGCGAAGATGGAGCGTCCGAAACGGCGGCGCTTTGCCCAGCGGACTGTCTCCGACCGGACCGATGGCGTGACAGGAGGCGCAGTTGGCCTGGGCAAAGTTCTGCCCGTTGGCGGCGCGCGACGGCTCGGCCCGCGCCTCGATCGTCATCAGACTGAAGCAGGCCAGGATCGCCAGCCTCTTCCGCATGCCTAGGCGCCCCCGGCCACGCTCGGCCTGAACAGCAAATAGAAGACGATCGCCCAGACGACGATCCAGAATATCCAGGTGAGGATCGGGTTTGCCGCCTGCCACTCGAGTATCTTTCTGTGAACGGCCATCGACTTGTTTGCCCTTCCAATATGGGGCGATCAGCCCCTAACGCAACGGCAGCGCGTACATCACGCCACCCTTGTTCCACAGCGCATTCACACCGCGCGGGAAATTCCACTTCGACTCGCTGCCGAGATTGCGGTCGTAGATTTCGCCGTAGTTGCCGACCTGCTTGAGCACCGCGTAGGCCCATTCACCCTGCAGGCCAAGCAGCTTGCCATCGTCGGAGGGCATGCCCAGCAGGCGCCTCGCCGCGGGCGTTCCGGACCGCTTTTCCATGTCCACGTTCGCCTTGGTGATGCCGCGCGCTTCGCCATCGAGCAGTGCATTGAACGTCCAGCGCACCACATCCAGCCATTCCACGTCGCCCTCGCGGACGAACGCGCCGAGCGGCTCCAAAGCCAGGAGCTCAGGGAACACGAAATAGTCTTGTGCTCTGTCGCGCGCGACGATCGTCGTCGAGAGAGCCGAGCGATCCTGTGTCAGGGCATCGCACTTTCCGGCGAAGAACGCCTCGTACATGTCGTTCTGGGTCTCGAACGTCATCGCCTTGTAGTCGAGCTTCTGCGAGGCAAACCAATCGCGCAGGTTTCGCCCGTACGGCGTGCCATTCAGGACACAGATCGACTTGCCCGCGAGCTGATCGAGCGTCGTGGCGCCGAGCCTCTTCGGGGCCACGACAGCCTGAGCGTCGAGATAGATCATCGTCGCATCCCGCACACCGAGCCTGGCAGTACGTTCGAGCGTGACCGTCGAGTTGCGCAGCAGGACGTCCACCTGGCCCGCGCGCAGGGCGTCGAACCGCTTCCCTGCCGTAAGGGGAACGAACTTCACCTTCGCGGCGTCGCCGAAAACCGCAGCGGCGATGGCGCGGCAGAAATCCACTTCGAGGCCCGTCCATTGATTGGACGCGTTCACTTCGGAAAATCCCGGAAGCTGGCCGTTGAGCCCGCACTGGAGCTGCCCGCGCTTCTTGACGACGGCCAAGGTCGGCTCGGCAGCGATTGCAAATGCAGAGAACGCCACCGTGACGACGATGCCGATGCACGCGGAAAGAACGGCTGTGATGGTTCGCATGATAACTTCATTCGATCGGATGGCCGGCCGATCTCGGTCCGACGTCAAAGCGCCCGCTTTGCGCGCAGGAGACTACAGCTCCGTCGGCGCCCGACGACTTGATCTACATCAAGCCGGACACAGGAATCAGGCGCGCAGGCGCCCGCGCACCAGCGAAAACGCTAGATCGTGCGCTCGACCATGAGCTTCTTGATCTCGGCGATCGCCTTGGCCGGATTGAGGCTCTTGGGACACGCCTTGGTGCAGTTCATGATCGTGTGGCAACGATAGAGCCGGAACGGGTCCTCGAGATTGTCCAGGCGCTCGCCCTTGGCATCGTCGCGGCTGTCGGCCAGCCAGCGATAGGCCTGCAGCAGGATCGCGGGGCCGAGATAGCGCTCGCCGCTCCACCAGTAGCTGGGGCACGAGGTCGAGCAGCATAAGCACAGGATGCATTCCCACAAGCCGTCGAGCTTGGCGCGCTCCTCCGGCGACTGCAGGCGCTCACGCGTCGGCGGAACGGTCGTCGACTTCAGCCACGGCTCGATCGAAGCGAGCTGCGCGTAGGGCACGTTGAGGTCGGGCACCAGGTCCTTGACCACCGGCATGTGCGGCAGCGGGTAGATCTTGATGTCGCCCTTCACGTCGGAAATGTACTTCGTGCAGGCCAGCGTATTGGTGCCGTCGATGTTCATCGCGCACGAGCCGCATACGCC
Source organism: Enhydrobacter aerosaccus (assembly GCA_903839865.1). Taxonomy (GTDB): domain Bacteria; phylum Pseudomonadota; class Alphaproteobacteria; order Reyranellales; family Reyranellaceae; genus Reyranella; species Reyranella aerosaccus_A. Next base: position 2,737 of record CAIMEE010000181.1, read on the forward strand.
CTCACGGCACGAGCGCCGGAAGGTGAGCGAGCTGTCGATCTCGTTCTTGATCTTGATCAGCGCGTCGAGGACCATCGGGCCGCAGGCATCCATGTCGACTTCGTAGGTGTCGACCGTGGGCTTCTTGCCGTCGTCCGGCGTCCAGCGGTAGACCTTGAACTTCTTGATGTTCTTGGTCCCGGCCGCCGCCGCGTAGGTCTCGCCGACGCCGATCTTGGAATTGGCGGGCAGTGCAAACTCAGCCATCGCTTCCTCTCGAACTCAGTAAACGCGCGCTTTGGGCGGGAACGACTGAACGTCGTTGCTCATCGGCTGCAGGTTGACCGGGCGGTAGTCGATTTTCGTCTTGCCCGTGTCGCAGTCGACCCAGACAGCAGTATGCTTCAGCCAGTTCTTGTCGTCGCGCTCGGGGAAGTCCTCGTGCGCGTGGGCGCCGCGGCTTTCCTTGCGGTTGGCGGCAGAGTAGATCGTGGCCTGGGCCTGGACGATCAGGTTCTCGAACTCCAGCGTCTCCATGAGATCGGAGTTCCAGATCATCGAGCGATCCTTGACCTTGATGTCGTCCTTGCCCGCGAACACCTTGTCCATGTTGGCGCAGCCTTCGGCCAGCGTCTTGGTCGTGCGGAAGACCGCGCAGTCGTTCTGCATGGTCTTCTGCATGTTGGCGCGCAGCTGCGCCGTGCCGGTGCTGCCGTTGGAGAAACGCGCCTTGTCGAGACGCGCGATGGCGTTCTCGCCGGCGTGCGCGATCTGCTTGTGCGGCTGGCCGGGCGTCATCTGCTCGGCCACGCGGGCGGCGGCGGAACGGCCGAACACCACGAGCTCGAGCAGGGAGTTGGAACCGAGGCGATTGGCGCCGTGCACGCCGATCGAAGCGGCCTCGCCCAGCGCCATCAGGCCCTGCACCGGCGTGAACGGATCGCCGTCCTTCACCGTCATGACCTCGCAGTGATAGTTCGCCGGGATGCCGCCCATGTTGTAGTGGCAGGTCGGAAGGATCGGGATCGGCTGACGCGTGACATCGACGCCCGCGAAGATGCGCGCGGTCTCGGCGATGCCCGGCAGGCGCTCGTGGATGACCTTCGGGTCGAGATGCTCGACGTGCAGCTCGATGTAATCCTTGTTCGGACCGCAGCCGCGGCCTTCGCGGATTTCCATGGTCATCGAGCGCGAGACCACGTCACGCGACGCCAGGTCCTTGGCCGACGGCGCGTACCGCTCCATGAAGCGCTCGCCGCTGCCATTGGTGACGTAGCCACCTTCGCCGCGCACGCCCTCGGTGATCAGGCAGCCCGCACCGAAGATGCCGGTCGGATGGAACTGGATGAACTCCATGTCCTGCAGTGGCAGGCCGGCACGCAATGCCATCGCGCCGCCGTCACCGGTGCAGGTGTGCGCCGAAGTCGCCGTCGCGTAGACGCGGCCGTAACCGCCGGTCGCCAGCACCACCTTGTGGGCACGGAAGCGATGGATCGTGCCGTCGTCGAGGTTCCAGGCCATGACGCCGCGGCACACGCCCTCGTCCATGATCAGGTCGAGCGCGAAATACTCGATGAAGAACTCGGCGTGGTTCCGCAGCGACTGCTGGTAGAGCGTGTGCAGGATTGCGTGGCCGGTACGGTCGGCGGCGGCGCAGGTGCGCTGGGCAATGCCCTTTCCGTATTCCGTGGTCATGCCGCCGAACGGCCGCTGGTAGATCTTGCCCTCGGGCGTGCGCGAAAACGGCACGCCGAAATGCTCGAGCTCGATGATCGCCGGGATGCCGTCGCGGCACATGTATTCGATCGAGTCCTGATCGCCCAGCCAGTCGGAGCCCTTGACGGTGTCGTACATGTGCCAGCGCCAGTCGTCCGGGCCCATGTTGCCGAGCGCGGCAGAGATGCCGCCCTGGGCCGCCACTGTATGGCTGCGGGTCGGGAACACCTTGGTGATGCAGGCGGTCTTGAAGCCGTTGTTGGCCATGCCGAAGGTGGCGCGCAGACCTGCGCCGCCGGCGCCCACGACGACGACGTCGTATTCATGCTCGACGATGGTGTAGGCGCGGCCGCCGATGTTGACGGTGCCGGCCGCTGCGCCGTTGCTCTTGCCTTGCTCGGCCATAACTAGCCTCCGAAACCGATACGCATGATCGCCAGGACGGCCCCGAGGCCGAACAGGACGGCGACGAACTTGGTGAAAAGGATCATGAAGACGCGCAGCGCGCCGTCGGTGTAGTCCTCCCACACGACCTGCAGGCCGAGCTGGCCGTGATAGAGGCCGACGACGATCGTCAGCGTCAGCAGCACCATCACCAGCGGCGAGCCGATCCAGGCGCGCGCGACGGCGTAGTCGGCGCCAGACAGCATCACCAGCGAGATCGCGAACCACACCACGAGCGGGATCAGCGCGATCGCGGTGACGCGCTGCATCCACCAATGGTGCACGCCTTCCTTGGCCGAGCCGAGGCCGCGCGCGCGGGAGAGAGGGGTACGGGTGTCGCTCATCGTGTCCTCCTCACATCAACCGGAGGCCGACGGCCCACGAGGCCGCCGTGGCGACCAGCGCGGCGGCGGCGACGATCCAGCCGCTGCGCTCGGCGTCCTTGATCTCGAAGCCGTAGCCCGCGTCCCAGAAGAGATGCCGGATGCCGTTGAACAGGTGGAAGAAGGCGCTGAACAGCCAGCCGCCCAGCACGATGCGGCCCACGATCGATACGTTGAAACTCTGGAAGAGCGCGTAGGCCCGTGGATTGGAGGCGGCGTACATGACCCAGGTTGCCAGGTAGAGGCCGCCCACCGAGAGGGCGATCCCCGTCGCACGATGCAGGATCGACAGGATGGCAAGCATCGGCAGCCGGTAGACCTGCAGATGGGGGGAAAGCGGCCGCTCGGGCCGATTGGCGACGCTCATCGCGTAAAAACCTCATTCGCCAGGGGCAAACTTTTCGCCCTGAAGCACTGGCTTTTTTAGCGCGCGCCGCCCTCAAGTCAACGAATGTCGGCCTTGCGTGGGCGTTAACCCTTGGATTTGGAAGCGAAATTCCACTGCGAGCGATTCGCAGGCCGGACAAGAATTTTTCCGTCTCGCGAGGATCGCACCAAAACGCCGGTCCGGCTGCATCGAAAGCCATTCCTCGCGAGCACTCGCGAGCCCCTCGCGAGCGGGTGCATGCATGGCAATTGCCGGCAATGCACGGGCTCGCACCGTCGCTCCTGTTTAATAAACATCCGGAAAACACCGCGCAGTCATGTCGAAGATGGATAGCCATGGCGCCACGCTAGGCGCCCTGCTCTCGATCCCCTATTACGGTCGTTACTGGAGCTATAACGTTGGCCTGCTTGCAACCGAGCGGCGCGGCATCAGCACCCAGTAATCGAGATCGAGCACGACCGACGGATGGTATTTGCCGTCCGCGCCCTTGCCCGGCCAGTCACCGCAGGCGTGATCCTTGGCGGCAATGGTACGCACGCGCAGCGCGCCCAGATCATTGCGGGCCGGTATCTGTGCGGTATCGAGGATTTCCGACCAGGCGTAGATCGTGTCGCCGCCGAAGGTCGGCCCGACATGGCTGCCGGCATTAAAGGCGGCGACGCGGAAGCCGTTGGCGAGGCCATTGAACGACAGGGACCGCGCCAGCGAGATGACGTGGCCGCCGTATGCCAGTCGGCGCCCGAAGCGCGTGGTCTTGCCGCGCACCGCGTCGAAATGGACCCAGGCGTTGTTCTGGTAGAGCCGCGTCGAAAACATGTGGTCGGAGTCTTCGAGCGTATAGCCGCTCACGTGATCGATGCGCTCGCCGACGGCGTAGTCTTCCCAGCGATGAGGCGAACCCGCCGCGCCATCGTCGTAGCGTTCGAGCGAGAGACCGGCCGGTACGATCAGATCTGCCGGCGCCACGGACGGCGCGGTCTTTGGCACGACCGGCGCGGCCACAATCGCGGCGGCATCGCGTTTGTGCACCATCACCCAGCGCACGTACTCCAACACCATCTCGTCGCGTTGATTGACGCCGGTCGAGCGCACCCAGACGACGCCGCTCTTGCGGTCGGAGGTCTGGCGCAACCCGAGCACCGTCGAGCTGACCGACAGCGTGTCGCCGGGATAGACCGGCACGCCCCAGCGGAACTCGGCATAGCCCAGGTTCGCGACGGCATTCGACGAAATGTCGGGCACCGTCTTGGCTATCACGACATGGAAGACCAGCAAATCGTCGAGCGGTGCGCGCGGCAGGCCGAGGCTGCGGGCAAATTCATCGGACGAATTGATCGCGAAGCGCGTGCCGAAAAGCCCGATGTTCAGGGCGGCATCGGCTTCGGTCAGTGTGCGCGGCGTCGCGTGCGTGAACGCCTGGCCGACGACGAAGTCCTCGAAAAAATTGCCGGCGCTGGTCTTGTCCATCACGCGGCCTGCAGTTCCCTGATTGCGGCGGCAAGCGCCAGCGCCCGTTCGGCCTGCTCGACATGCAGGTTCTCGATCATGCGGCCATCGACCGTGACCACGCCCTTGCCTTCGGCCTGCGCGGTCTTGAACGCCGACACGATCTTGCCCGCCATCTCGAGCTCGGCCGTCCCTGGCGCAAACACCTCGTTGCAGGGCTCGACCTGGCTGGGATGGATGAGGGTCTTGCCGTCGAAGCCCATTTCGAGCCCCTGCTGGCAGACGGCCCTGAACCCTTCGGCGTCCTGGATATCGTTATAGACGCCGTCGAGAATGGTGAGGCCGTATGCACGTGCGGCCAGCATGCCCAATCCGAGCGCGGTCACCATCGGCAGGCGCATCGGCGTGTGGCGCGCGCGCATGTCCTTCACCAGATCGTTGGTGCCCATGATCAGCAGCTGCAGACGCTCGTGCGACGACGCCACTTCCTCGGCGCGCAGAAATCCCCTGGGTGTCTCCATCATCGCCCAGATCACCATCGACCTGGGGGCGCCCGACGCCGCGAGCAGATCGACGATGGCCGCGACGTCGCCCGCGCCCTCGACCTTCGGCACCACGATCGCGTCGGCGCCTGAGGTGGCGATCGCTGCCACGTCAGCCTGGCCCCACTGCGTGGCGAGGCCGTTGCAGCGGATCGCAATCTCCCGCTTGCCGTAGGACTTGCTCTTTGCAGCGGCCACGACATTGGCGCGCGCTGCTTCCTTGGCATCGGGAGCGACCGCATCTTCCAGGTCGAAGATCAGCGCGTCGGCCGGCAGGGTGCGGGCCTTCTCGAGCGCCCGCGTGTTTGCGCCCGGCATGTACAGAACGCTGCGGCGCGGACGGACTTTGCTCGCCATCTCGAGACTCCCCGGAAACGCGGCGGACTATAATGCGGCGCGACCTTGTGGCAAGGTCCGGCGGCCATGCGCTTTCTTTCGCTTCAGAGCCACGTCGCCTACGGCTATGTCGGCAACCGGGCAGCTGTCTTTCCCTTGCAACGATTGGGGCACGAGGTCTGGGCGGTAAACACCGTCGAGTTCTCGAACCACACCGGCTATGGCGCCTGGAAAGGCCGGGCCGCGCCTGCCGAACAGGTCGCCGAGATCGTGCACGGCATCGAGGCGCTGGGCGTGCTCAAGACATGCGACGCCCTGCTCACCGGCTACGTCGGCGATGCGGCCCTTGCCGATGTCGTGCTCGATACCGCACAGCGAGTCCGCGCAGCCAATCCCAAGGCGATCTGGTGCTGCGACCCGGTGCTGGGCGACATCGACACCGGCATCTACGTGAAGCCCGGCATCGATACATTCTTCAAGGAACGCGCACTGCCCGCTGCCGACGTCATCACGCCCAACCATTTCGAGCTGGAGCATCTCACCGGCCGGAAGATCGAGACGCTCGACCAGGCGCTGGCCGCGACGCGCGAACTTATGAACGGGCCGCGCCTGGCGCTGGTCACCAGCCTGCGCCGCACCGATGGCCCCCCCGATCGAATCGAGATGCTGGCCGTCACGCACGACTCCGCCTGGCGCATCACCACGCCGCTGATCGGATTTCCGATCGCGCCCAACGGCACGGGTGACGCGATCGCGGCGATTTTTACCGCCCACTGGCTGCAGAGCGGCGACATCGCCTCGTCGCTCGGCAAGGCTGCGTCGTCGATCTATGCCGTTCTCGAGCAAACGGCAGCGATGGGCGAGCGCGAGCTGCAACTGGTCGCGGCGCAGGAGCGACTGGTGGCGCCCGCCCGCCTGTTCACGGCGGAAGCGCTGTGATCTTCAATCCGCTCACGCTCGCCGTCGAAGGCAGCATCATCGGTTTCCTGATCGCGGTGCCTGTCGGCCCGGCGGCGGCCCTGTGCATCCGCCGCTCGATCGGCGTGGGTGCCGTCGCGGGCTACCTGACCGGCATCGGCGCGGCGCTGGGCGACGCCGTGTTCGGTGCCGTCGCGGCGTTCGGACTCAACTTCGTGCAGCAGTTCGTGGCATCCCACGAGGCGTGGCTGCGCGGCATCGGCGGCGTGGTGCTGGTTGTCATGGGCTGGACGACGATGCGTCACCGGCCGCGCAGCGTCGGCGATCCGGTCATGAACGATCGTGAGCACAACGTGGCGACGCATTTCCACTTCGCGAGCTCGAGCTTCTTCATCACCGTCTTCAATCCGCTGACGGTGATGGCGTTCGGCGCGGCCTTCGCCGGACGCAATCTCGCGGGCGTCGGCGCAAGCCTCGCCGACGCGTCGCTGCTGGTCGCCGGCGTCTTCGCCGGCGCGCTCGCCTGGTGGGCGATCCTGTGCACGACGGCCGTCTCGCTGCGCCAGCATTTCACCGGCACGGGCATGCGCTGGCTGAACTACATCTCGGGCTCGGTGATCCTGGCCTTCGGCGCGCTCGCGCTGGTGTCGCTCCTGCCGCTGCCGTGGCAGCCGATGGAGCGCGCGCTCGGCTTCTAGGCGCCCGACGTCAGGCCAGCGTCACGGCCTCTTCGAACTCGAGGCGCGGGCTGCGGTTGAACAGCTTGCCCGGCTCACCGTAGCCGAGATTGCACAGGAAGTTGGTCTTGAAGCGGCCGTCCGGGAAGAACGCAGCGTCGACCTTGGCATTGTCGAAGCCGCTCATGCCGCCGACGTCGAGACCGACCGCACGCGCGGCGATCATCAGGTAGGCGCCCTGCAGGCTGCCGTTGCGGAAGGCCGTCAGGAAGGCGACCTCCTCCTTGCCTTCGCCGCTGAACCAGTACGGCGCCGTCTTGTCGTGCGGGAAGGTCTTGTGCAGCAGTTCGTAGAACTTGGTGTCGTAGGCGATGATTGCCGTCACCGGCGCGGTCATCGTCTTCTCGGTGTTGCCCGTGCTCAGCGCGGGACGGAGCTTCTCCTTGCCCTCCTTCGTGCGCACGAAAACGATGCGCGCGGGCTGCGAGTTGGCCGACGTCGGACCCCATTTCATGATGTCGTAGATCTCGCGCAGCTGGGCATCGGTGACCGGCTTGTCCTTCCAGCCGTTGTGCGTCCGTGCTTCGCGCAGGATGAGATCGAGTGATTTGGCGTCGAGCATGAGGTCCCCTTCAGGTCAGGGGCGAACCGTAGCGAAGCTTAAGGACGCGGTCGAGACGACTTCGCCGTGAACGAGTTACGGTTCGGCAACCTGTCGCTTCAAGGTGTCGAGCGCGTCGCGTACCTGGGCGAACACCGACTCCCAATCGCCGGCCTTCGGCTGGCGGAACAGGCGCGCCGACGGATACCAGGGCGCAGAAGTACCGCCCAATTGCCAGCGCCAATCCGCGACGCTGGGCAGCAGGACCCAGACGTTCCGGCCCATCGCCGCCGCCAGGTGCGCGATCGGGGCGTCGATCGAAATCAACAGATCAAGTTGCGACAATGCAGTCGCGGCTTCGGCGAAGTCGAAGATGCCGCGGCCGACATCGTGTACCAGGCCGCCCGCACCGAACTGCTGGATGTCCTTCTGGTGCGCACCGCCCTGCAGACTGAAGATCAGCAGTTCGGGATCGCCGGCGAGTGCCAGGAAATGCGGGAACGGTGCGGAGCGCTGGCGATCCTGCGGCTGGCCCGGCATGGCCGCCCAGTAGATGCCGATGCGCAGCTTCGCCTTCTCGATGCGGCCCAACTTGATGCGGCTCTCGGCCGGCGCCTTCAGGTACGGCGCTTGGGCCGCCACGGCGGCAAAGTCGGCGCGGCAGAGATGCGGCAGCGACACCAGCGACGCATGAAGATCGAACGTCGGCAGTTTTTCGCCCTCGGCCACCACCTCGTCGACGAAATCGACGGCCGACAGCAATTCCTTCAACAGCGCCTGGCACAGCACGATCACCGTCGCGCCCCGGCGCTTCAGCTCGCGTGCGAAGCGCACGAACAGAAGCACATCGCCCAACCCCTGCTCGGGATAGAGCAGGATGCGCTTGCCCTCGATCGGACCGCCATCCCACGGCGCTTGCGAGAATTCCGGCGTCGGAGTCTCGGGCAGACGCTTGCGTGCCTCGTAGGCGGTGAAGCCCTGCTCGAGGTCGCCGCGCATCAGCAGCGCGATCGCAAGCTCAGTGCGGGCACGGCGATTGTCGGGGCTGAGCGCCAGCGCGCGGCCGAGGCAGCCGACCGCTTCGTCGAGGCGGCCGAGATCGCGCAGGCAGAGCGCGAGATTATAGAAGCCCTCGGTGTAGTCGCGGTTGAGGGCGATCGACCTGTAGTGATGCTTCACCGCCTCGTCGAGCCGGTTGGCCGCGCGCAAGGCGTTGCCGAGATTGGAATGCAGCGCCGGATTGGCGGGATCGGCGGAAAGCGACAGACGATGATGCGAGACCGAGGCATCGAGCTTGCCGACCAGCCGCAGCGCCACGCCGAGATTGTTGTGCAGCTCGGCGTGATAGGGCCGCAGCGCGAGCAGACGCAGGTAGGACGCGATCGCTTCGTCGAGCCGGCCGGCGCGGTGGGCCTGTGCCGCCAGACGCAGTTGCTGGACGAAGCTGTCGGCCTCGCTGCCAAACAGCGGCGTCGCGCCGGAAGAGGCTTCCGACTCGCAGCGCAGGGGATGTATCGACGGCGTGTCGTTCACGCCGCGCAGTCTACATCACGGCCGGTGCGTAGGCATCCCCCGCTTCGCATTCCTGAACGTCAGATGTAGCCCTTGATCAGTTCTTCTGCGATCTGCACGGCATTGAGCGCGGCGCCCTTGCGCAGATTGTCGCTCACGATCCACATCGAGAGTCCGTTCTCGACCGTGGGATCGACGCGTACGCGGCTCACGAACACGGGGTCCTGACCCACGATTTCCTTGGGCGTCACGTAGCCCCCCAGCTCCCGCCGGTCGACCACGAGAATACCGGGCGAGGCCGCCAACAGGCGGCGCGCCTCGACCTCGTCGAGCGGCCGCTCGAGTTCCAGGGTCACGGCTTCGGCATGACCCACGAGCGTGGGCACGCGCACGCAGGTGGCATGCACCTTGATCTTGGGATCGAGAATCTTCTTGGTCTCGACCATCATCTTCCATTCTTCCTTGGTCGACCCGTCTTCCATGAAGGTGTCGATCTGGGGAATGACGTTGAAGGCGATGTTCTTGGCGAACTTCTTGGGCTCGAGCTCCTGGTTGACGAAGAAGCTCTTGGTCTGGCTCAGCAGCTCGTCCATCGCATCCTTGCCCGCGCCCGAGGTCGACTGATAGGTCGACACGACCACGCGCTTGATGGTCGCGGCATCGTGGATCGGCTTCAGCGCCACCACCATCTGGATCGTCGAGCAGTTCGGGTTGGCGATGATGTTGCGCGCCTTGTAGCCCTTGATGGCGGCCCGATTGACCTCGGGCACGACCAGCGGCACGTCCGGGTCCATGCGCCAGTGCGAGGTGTTGTCGATCACAACAGCGCCGGCCTTGGCCGCGCGCGGGCTGTACTCGGCCGACACCTTGGAGCCCGGCGAGCTCAGCACGATGTCGAAGCCCTTGAAATCGAACTTGGCGAGATCGTGGACCTTGAGGACCTTGTCCTCGCCGAACGAGATCTGGCGGCCGACCGAGCGCTGCGACGCGAGCGCCACGACCTCGTCGACCGGGAAATTCCTCTCGGCAAGGATCTGCAGCATTTCGCGCCCGACATTGCCGGTCGCGCCCACAACGGCGACTCTGTAGCCCAAAGCGGCCTCCTGAAATGAAGGAGGCAGCCAATACGCTCCTTTATCGGGTGCGTCTAGGCTACTCGGCCGTGGCGCCCGACGCCTTGATGATCGGCACCCACAGCGCCAGCTCGTCCTTCACGAGCTTGTCGACGGCGGCAGGCGGCTCCGGCGGCATCAGGTCGATACCCTGCGCCTTCATTTTCTCCCGAACGCTAGGAAGCTGGGCGATGCGCAGGAGCTCGGCGTTGAGTCTGGTCACCACGGCCGGTGGCGCGCCCTTGGGCATGGCGTAGCCCATCCAAGTATTGAAGACATGGCCCTTCACGCCCTGCTCCACCATGGTGGGGACGTCCGGCAGCAGCTCCGAGCGCTGCTCGCTGGTGATGGCGATCGCCTTCAGCTTGCCGCCCTTGATCAGGCTAACGACGGTGGGCGTGTTGAAGAAACCCATCTTCACCTCGCCGTTGACCACGGCATTGATGCCGGCGGGCGTCGTGCGGTAGGGCACGTGCTGCATCTTCACGCCGGTGTCGCGCTCGAACAGCAGCGCCGACATGTGATGACTCGTGCCCGTGCCGCCCGACGAATAGGTAAATTCGCCCGGCTTTTCCTTGGCCTGGGCAACCACGTCGGCAACCGTCCTGGCGGGATTGTCGGGATGCACGATCAGCACGTTCGAGACGGAACCCGCGAGCGCCACCGCGTCGAAATCCTTCACCGGGTCATAGCCGGGCTTGGGATAGAGCCCGATATTGAACACCACCGTACCCTGCGAGATCAGCAGCATCGTGTAGCCGTCGGGAGCGGCGCGCGATGCTTCCGCTGTGGCGATGGTGCCGCCTGCACCCGTCTTGTTGTCGACCACGACGGTCTGCCCCAGAGCCTTGCCCAGTTCATCGGCATAGATGCGGGCGATGATGTCGGCCGTGGCGCCCGGCGCCAGCGGTACGATCATGCGGATCGGCTTGGTGGGCCAGGATTGCGCCATCGCGCTGTTCGAAACCAGCACCGTGAAAGCGGCGAGTATGGAGCGTCTGAGCATGTATGGTCCCTTGCACGTCGCGTGCCGTAACGCGTTTAATCACGTTCTTCTGTGCGAGGACAATACATGACCGAGTCCGCCCTGCCGCTGGCAGGCCTCAGCGTTCTGGATATCAGTTCGTTCATCGCGGCACCCGCCGCCGCCGTCGTGCTGGGCGACTGGGGCGCCGACGTGATCAAGATCGAAGGGCCCGACGGCGATCCCAACCGCCGCATCATGAACGACTCGGCCAACTACCCGAAGGGTTCGGTCAACTATCCGTGGCAGATGGACTCGCGCAACAAGCGCTCGCTGGTGCTCGATCTGAAGAAGAGCGACGCGCGCGCCGCTCTCGACCGCCTGATTGCCAAGGCCGACATCGTGATCTGCAACTTCCCACCGCCCGTGCGCGACAAGCTGCGCCTCACCTACGAAGACATGAAGGCGGTGAACCCGCGCCTGATCTATGCCTCGCTGACCGGCTACGGTGAAACGGGACCCGATCGCGACCGGCCGGGCTTCGATGCCACCGCCTACTTCGCGCGCTCGGGCCTGCTCGACGCGCAACGTTATGAAGGCGGGCCGCCCGGCGTGCCCGGCCCCGCCCAGGGCGATCGCGCCACCGCGATGGCGCTGGTCTCCTCGATCCTGATGGCGCTGATCCATCGCATGAAGACCGGCGAGGGCTCGTGGGTCGGCACATCGCTGCTCGGCAACGGCCTGTGGTCGTGCGGTGTGGTGGCCCAGGCGGCGCTGGTCGGCGCGTTCCTCGCGCCGCGCCCGCCGCCCGACCGGCCGCGCTCGGCGCTGGGCAACATCTACCGCACCGCGGACGACCGCTGGCTGCAGTTCACCATCGTGCAGGAAGACAAGATGTGGCCACCGCTGGCACGCGCCATCGAGCGGGCCGATCTGATCGACGATCCGCGCTTCGCCGCGACCGCCGAGCGGCGCAAGAACTCCGCCGCTCTGGCGACCATCCTGCGCGAGGCCGTCGCCGCCCGCGACTATGCCCACTGGCTGGCGGCGCTGGCCAAGGCCCAGATCACCTTCGGCGTGATCAGCCGGCCGCAGGACGTGCCCGACGACCCGCAGGCCGTCGCGTGCGGCGCGATCGTCGAGACCGCGATCCCCGACATGCCGCGCACGCTCGCCAATCCGATCCGCCTCGGCTTTGCCGAACAACGCATCGCCCATGCCGCGCCGGCGCTCGGCCAACATAGCGAAGACATCCTGCGCGAAGCGGGACTGTCGGCGGCGGAGATCGCGACCCTCAAGTCGAGCGGAGCGACGCAGTGAGCGAACCGCTTCCGCTCGAAGGGCTGCGCGTCCTCGACATCAGCACGTTCATCGCAGCGCCCGCCGCAGCCGTGGCGCTTGCCGACTACGGCGCCGACGTCATCAAGATCGAGGCGCCGGGCGAGGGCGATCCGCATCGTCACAACTACAAACGTGCCGGCACTTACCCGAAAAGCGACCATAATTTTCCACTTCAACTCGATGGGCGGCTGAAGCGTTCGCTGGCGCTCGATCTGAAGAGGCCGGAGGTGCGGCCGATCCTCGAGGATCTGGTGCGGCGCGCCGATATCATGATCGTGAATTTTCCGCCGCCGGCGCGCGAACGCCTCAGGCTGCGCTGGGAAGACGTCGAGCCGCTGAACCCGCGCCTCGTTTATTGCTCACTCACCGGCTACGGCGAGACTGGCCCCGACCGCGACCGGCCGGGCTTCGATATCACCGCCTATTTCGGCCGCTCCGGCATCCTCGATTCGGCGCGTTACGAAGGCGGCCCGCCAGGCATCTCTCTGCCGGCCCAGGGCGACCGCGCAACGGCGATGACACTGGTGGCCGCCATTCTCCTGGGCTTGCGGCGGCGCGATCAGACCGGCAGGGGCGGCTGGGTCGGCACCTCGCTCTATGCCAATGGCGCATGGGCCAACGGCACGACCCTGGCGGGCGCCGCGATCGGCGGCAAGCTCGTGACGCGCGAACCTCCGGACCGGCCCAAGAATGCGTTGGCCAATCTCTATCGCACCCGCGACGAGCGCTGGCTGCAGCTCCTGATCGTGCGCGACGATCGCATGTGGTCGACGTTCTGCGCGGCGATCGGCCGGCCCGAGCTCGAGAGCGATCCGCGCTTCACCGACCGCGAGGAACGCAAGCGCCGCGCGTTCGAACTCTACGCCGAGATCGCGCCGATCTTCGCCAGCAGGACCTACGCCGAATGGGAGAGCGTTCTGTCGAAGACCGGCATTCCCTTTGGTGTGATCGGCCGGACCATCGACGTGGTGGACGACGAGCAGGCGCGCCACGCCGGCATCTTCGCCGACACGACCAATCCCGAAGTGCCGCGCACCATCAACAATCCCATTCGCCTGGGCTTCGCCAAGCCGCGCATCTCCGGCCCGCCCGCCGCCGTCGGAGAGAACAACGACGAGATCCTGCGTGAGCTCGGCCACAGCGACGCCGAGATCGCCGCCCTCAGGAAGGCCGGCGTCCTGGGTTAGGACTGCCGGCGATCTCCTGGATCAGCTTCTTCGTGAGCGACCGGCCGAAGGACTCGTGTCCTTCGGCAACCACGGTGAACGACCCGGGTCCGCCGATGACATTGTCCCGAAAATATTTCTCGAGGCCGCCCGGCGGATTGGTGTGTTCCGGGCGAAACGATTCGGCCGCCGGCGTCAGGATCACCAGGGCATTGACCGTGATGCCCTTCTCGAGCGCCCGGTCGCGGGCGTCGGTGACGGAGCCTCCGGAATTGTTGTTGCCGTCGCCGGAAATATCGATGACACGCCGGTCCGAACTGTAGGGAGCGTTCTCGATCTGGCGCACCGAGTAATCGAGGGCGCTGCTGATCGACGTGCTGCCGATGGACGATCGCGGCGTCTCGATCAGCCTGTCGCCGAAACGCTTTGCGGACGCCTCGCCGTCGATCACCGTCCAGTCGACGACGACGTTCTGCACGCCGACTGTCGCCCATTCGACGAAGCACACGGCGATGCGCCGGCGCGGCCCGGAGGTGATGGCGCGCACCACGTCCGGGTTGGCCAGCGCCGCCGCGGCCCCTTCGCGCTGGAGCCTGAACTTGGGTTCGGTCACGCTGCGCGAGACGTCCGCGGCCAGCACCAGCAGCATGTCGACAGGTTCCGCGGCCCGCGCCGCCAATGGCAGGAGCGCCAAGGCGAGACCCAGCAGTGCGACCAGCTTTCTCATCGGCCTCCCCGGATGACAGCGAGCGCCAAACGTCGGACAATTCTGCCATGGCGACCCGCTTCCGCACCTATGCAGAATTCTGGCCATTCTATCTCGGCGAACATGCGAAGTCCTCGACCCGGGCGGTGCACTATGTGGGCTCCATCGCCTCGGTGGCGGCGCTGATCCTGGCGCTGGCCACCCGCGACGGGTGGCTTTTGCTGGCCGTTCCGCTCCTGGGCTATGGCCCGGCCTGGTTCGGTCATTTCTTCATCGAGAAGAACCGGCCCGCCACGTTTCAAGCCCCGGTATGGTCGCTGGTCAGCGACTACCGCATGTGCGGCCTTTTCCTGACCGGACGCATCGGTCACGAGTTGATGAAGTATCAAATCCGGCCCTGAGCAGACCGCGTAGACAGGCCATGAAACGCCTGCTCGTCCTTCTCCTCCTTTTCGTCTCCAGCGCGGGCCACGCCGAGACACATTCGCTTCCGTGGAAGAAGTGGGATCCCGCGCTGTTCGACCAGGCGGGCAAGGAGAACAAGTACATCCTGTTGCACATGGCGGCCGTCTGGTGCCACTGGTGCCACGTCATGGAAGGCACGACCTACGCCGACCCGGCGATCCAGAAGACCATCCTCGACAAGTTCATTCCCGTGCGCGTCGACCAGGATGCCGATCCCGAACTCAGCTACCGCTACGAGGACTGGGGCTGGCCCGCGACCATCATGCTCGACAAGGACGGCAACGAGATCTTCAAGCGTCGCGGCTATATTCCGCCCGAGCTGTTCGCCAAGCTTCTGGTCGCCGTGATCGAGGACCCCTCTGCCCTGCCCTCGCTCAACCGGACGGCCGAGATCGATTCCAATGCCGTGGGCCTGACCGCCGACCGCCGCACCAAGATGGAAGCGGGCATGCTGCAGGGATACGACAAGCAGCATGGCGGCTTCGGCGACGCACAGCATTTCATCCAGGGCGACACGATGGAGTGGGCGCTCGAGCGCAGCCGGCCGCTCAAGCGCAATGCGGACACCGATGTCTGGAAGGACGTCGCATCGCGCACGCTGACGGGCGCACGGAAAATCATCGATCCGGTTTGGGGCGGAATGTTCCAGTATTCCGACAAGTTGGACTGGTCGGGGCCGCACTTCGAGAAACTGCTGAACATCCAGCGCGACGCCATGCGCAGCTACGTGCTGGCCTACGAGATCTACCGCGATCCCGCCGACCTCAAGGCCGCACAGGACATCGGCCGCTGGCTGATGGACTTCATGCGCGCGCCGAGCGGTGCGTTCTATACCAGCCAGGATGCCGACGTCGCGGCAGCAGAGCATGGCAATGTCTTCTATGCGAAGAACGATGCCGAGCGTCGCGCCGGCGCGCAGCCGCCGATCGACCAGAACTCCTACGCGCGCGAGAACGGCTGGGCGGTCGCAAGCCTCACGACGCTCTATGACGTGACCGGCGACAAGAAGCTGCTCGACGCGGCGCAGCGCGCCTTCGACTGGGTGCTGGCCAATCGCCGCGCCCCGAACGGCGGCTTCGGGCACAGCCGCGCCGCCAATGACGACACCCATCTCGGCGACACGCTCGCCATGGCCGAGGCCGCGATGGCCCTCTACCGCAGCACCGCGGAGCGGCGCTACCTCGCTGATGCGATCGAGTTCGCGACCGTGATCGCACACGAGAACAAGGATCAGAGCGGCGGCTACATGGTCCGCGCGCCGGAGCCGGGCGCCAAGGGCGTGCTGGCCAAACCCGTGAAGCAGATCGACGAGAACGTGGCCACCATCCGGCTGTTCAACCTGCTCGCGCGCAACACCGGCAAGGCCGCCTTCCGCGCCGACGCCGAGCACGGCATGCGCTACCTGCTCCAGCTCGCCGAGAACGATTTCGTGCTCCCGGGTGCCCTGGTTGCCGACCGCGAATTGGGCCGCGAGCCGGCGCACGTCACGATCGTGGGCGCCAAGTCCGATCCCGAGGCAAAGGCGCTCTATGCCGCCGCCCGCACCTATCCGACGCGCTACCTGCGCATCGAGTGGCTCGACCAGCGCGAGGGCCCCCTGCCGGCCAGCGACGTCGAATATCCGGAGATGCCGCAAGCAGCAGCCTTTGCCTGCGCCAACGGCACCTGTTCGCTGCCGGTTTTCGCGGCCGACGAAGTCCATCGGATCGTCGATAAAGTCGACAATCGGTAGCCCCTTGCGCCCTCGGGAGGCGGGAGCCACATTGGGGGTGACCGCAAATTCCCTCCCCGAGGACTCATGGAAACGATGCTGCAGGGCGCCGCGCCGCAGGCTGTGCCCGCCGATCTGATCAAGGACAGCGACCAGACCAAGTTCGCCAAGGACGTGCTCGAAGCCTCGCGCACGGTGCCGGTCATCGTGGATTTCTGGGCGCCGTGGTGCGGACCCTGCAAGACGCTCCAGCCGATGATCGAGAAGGTCGTCAAGGAGGCCAAGGGCAAGGTCAAGCTGGTCAAGATCGACATCGACAAGAACCAGATGCTGGCCCAGCAGCTGCGCATCCAGTCGATCCCGGCGGTTTACGCCTTCTTCGGCGGGCGGCCGGTGGACGGCTTCATGGGCGCCGTGCCCGAGAGCGAAGTAAAGGGCTTCGTCGATCGCCTCATCCAGGCCTCGGGCGGCGCCACCGCCGATCCCGGCGCCGTGCAAGTCGCGGAGTTGCTCGAGCAGGCCAAGGCCGCGATCGCGCAGAACGACATGGATACCGCGGCACAGGTCTACAGCGAGGTTCTGGGCGCGGAACCGACCAACGTGACGGCGCTCGCGGGGCTCGCGCGCTATCAGGTCTCGATCGGCGATATGGAGCAGGCCAAGGAATTGCTCGCGCAGATCCCGCCTAAGGAAAAGAACCACGCCGACGTGGTCGTGGCGCAGGCTGCGATCGATCTCGCCGAGAAGGCCAAGGAAGCGGGCCCGGTCGACGAGCTCAAGGCCAAGGCCGCCGCCGATCCGAGGGACTTCCAGTCGCGTCTCGATCTGGCGATGGCCTATTGGGCCGGCGACCAGAAGCAGGAGGCGATCGACGAGCTGCTCGCCATGATCAAGCTCGACCGGGCCTGGAACGAAGGCGCCGCGCGCCAGCAGCTGCTGAAGTTCTTCGAGGCTCTCGGCTTCACCGATCCGCTGTCGGTCGACGGCCGCAAGCGGCTCTCCACCATCCTGTTCTCGTGACCGGAAGAAACCCGTTCGATCCGAGCTTCGAGCGGCTGCCCGACACGCTGCCGATCTTCCCGCTGTCGGGCGTGCTGCTGCTGCCCGGCGGCAAGCTGCCGCTCAACATTTTCGAGCCGCGCTACCTGTCGATGATCTTCGATTCACTGGCCGGCCATCGCATGATCGGCATGGTCCAGCCGATACAGCCGGGCGGCTACGCCGGTGACGGCATGCCGGCCGGGGACAGCGCCCCCAAGGTCCATCAGGTCGGCTGCGCCGGCCGGATCGTCAGCTTCAACGAAACCGAGGACGGACGACTGCTGCTGGCGCTCTCGGGAGTCTGCCGCTTCCAGATCACCCGCGAACTCGACCCGGCCCACGGTGGCTATCGGCGGGTCTCGGCACTGTTCTCGCCCTATCGCACCGATCTCGACTATGCCGACGAGATGGTGACCCTCGACCGCGAACGGCTGATGGCGGCGCTCGCCGCGTTCTTCCGGGGCAAGAACCTGTCGACCGACTGGGATTCAGTACAGAAGGCCGACGACCTCAATCTGGTCAATTCGCTGTCGATGGTGCTGCCCTTCGGACCGGCTGAAAAGCAGGCCCTTTTGGAGGCAGCCGACACGTCCGCCCGCGCCAAGCTGCTGATCGCCTTCCTGGAGATGGCGGCCTTCGGTTCGCCGTCGGAGACCCCCCAGAGAGCCAACTGAGCGCGCCAACTGAGGTCGTGCTACAATAGGGACATGTCCGACCAAGCCCCGCCGCGCCGCTCCGGCGTCGATCCCAAGCTTCTGGAAATCCTGGTCTGCCCGGCCTCGCACGGACCGCTGGAGTATGACGCGGCCGCCGGCGAACTGATCAGCCGCAAGGCCGGTCTCGCCTATCCCATTCGCGACGGCATTCCGATCATGCTGGTGAGCGAAGCCCGCCATCTGACAGGCAATCCGTGAGCCCGGACTTTCCGAAAGCCGCGCCTGACGAGGGCAGCTACGAGGCGCCGACCACGCCGTGGCCGGAAGAGCTGCGCGTCTTCAAGGCGGGCGCACGCATCGACATCGATTTCTCCGACGGCGTGAAGTGCAGCCTGCCGGCCGAGTACCTGCGCGTCGAAAGCCCGTCGGCCGAGGTGCAGGGCCACGGCGGCCCCGCCACCAAGAAGCTCGTATCGGGCCGCCGGCACGTGAAGATCGTCACCGTCGAGCCGGTCGGCAACTACGCGATCCGCATCATCTTCGACGACAATCACGACAGCGGCATCTACAGCTGGTCGTACCTGCACGAACTCGCCGACACGCAGACCGAGCGCTGGGCCGCCTATCAGTCCGCGTTGCTGTTCAAAGGCCTGAGCCGGGATCCCTGAGACCATGAAAATCGTCATTGCCGGCGCGGGCATCGGCGGCCTTACCGCCGCGATGTGCCTCAAGCGTGCGGGCTTCGATGTCGAAGTCCTGGAAGCCGTGAACGAACTGAAGCCGCTGGGCGTCGGCATCAACATCCAGGCGGGCGCCGTGCGCATCCTGTCGGGGCTCGGCATGGAGCCGGCGCTGGCTGCCACCGGCGTCGAGACGCGCGAGCTGCGCTACGCCAACCGTCACGGCCAGACCATCTGGGCCGATCCGCGCGGCCGCCATGCCGGCCTGCCGTGGCCGCAGTTCTCGATCCATCGCGGCGAGCTGCAGATGATCCTGTTCGAGACCGCGAAGAAGATCCTGGGCTCAGACAAGATCAGGTTCGGCCGCCGGATCTCGAGCTTCGAGCAGAAGGGCAACAAGGTCGTCGCGACCTTCGCCGATCGCAACGGAAATACCGTCGAGAAGACGGAGTCCGACATATTGATCGGCGCCGACGGCATCCATTCCGCCGTGCGTGCGCATTTCTATCCCAACGAAGGTCCGCCCAAGTGGCAGGGCATCCTGATGTGGCGCGGCGTCACCGTGGGCAAGCCATACCTTGGTGGCGCCACGATGGTGCAGGCGGGACACCACACGCAGAAATTCGTCTGCTACCCGATCAGCCGCGCGCACAATGAAAAAGGCGAGGCCCTGATCAACTGGATCTGCGACCTGCACATGGGCGACGGCGCCATGCTGCCGCGCGAGGACTGGAACCGCCCAGGCAAGCTCGAGGACTTCCTGCCGCGCTTCAAGGACTGGAAGTTCGACTGGCTCGACGTGCCCGAAGTGATCAAGCGGGCGCACACGATCCTGGAATTCCCGATGGTCGACCGCGATCCGCTGCCGCGCTGGAGCCATGGCCGCATCACGTTGCTGGGCGACGCCGCACATCCGATGTATCCGATCGGCTCCAACGGCGCCTCCCAGGCGATCATCGACGGCGAGGCGATCACCCAGGAACTTCTGGCTGGAGGCGATCCTGAAACCGCGTTGCAGCGCTACGAGAAGCGCCGCCTGCCGCCCATGGCGCGCATCGTCGAGAGCAACCGCCGCAAAGGCATCGACATCATGCTCGACATCGTCGAGGAGCGCGCACCGGACGGCTTCACCAACCTCGATGCCGTACTGCCGCCACAGGAGCTGGAGAAGATCGTCGCCGACTACAAGCGGCTCGTGGCGCAGGACCGCGAGACCCTGCTCAACCTTGCAAAGGCACAATAAAAAACCGGCCCCTGACAGGACCGGCCGTGGTAGCGGTTGGACCCGGTCATTACATCACCGGCCGCCACCGAGAGGTATATAGGCTCCGATGATGACAGGATTGTGGCAGTGATTTTATGAGTTTGGGACGCTCAATCGCCACGGTCGGCTTCTTCACACTGCTGTCGCGCATCGTGGGCTTCGTGCGCGACATCGTCCTGTCGGCCGTACTGGGCTCCGGACCGGTCGCCGACGCCTTCATCGTGGCCTTCAAGCTCCCCAACCTGTTCCGTCGCCTGTTCGCCGAGGGCGCCTTTTCGGCAGCCTTCGTGCCGCTGTTCGCGCGCGAGCTTCAAGGCGAGGGGCGCGACGCCGCGCTCGTCTTCGCCCGGCAGGCGCATGCGTGCCTGCTGATGGTGCTGGTCCCGTTCACCCTGCTGATGATCGTCGCCATGCCGGCGGTGATCTGGGTGATGGCGCCGGGCTTCACTGCCGAAAAACCAATCTTCGATCTCGCCGTCACCTACGGCCGCATCACCTTTCCCTATCTCGTGTTCATCTCGTTGGCGTCGCTCTACGGCGGCGTGCTGAACGGTATCGACCGCTTCGCCGAGGTCGCATTCACGCCCGTGCTGCTCAACATTGCCCTGATCGGCGCGGTGCTGTTCCTGACGCCGATGCTGCCCGACGCCGGCTACTCTGCCTCGATCGGAATTGCGATCGCGGGACTATTGCAATGGCTGTGGCTGCTCTACTCGTGCTGGCGCGACGGTGTGGCCATGAAGCTCGTGCGGCCGCGCTTCACCCCGCGCGTACGCCAGCTGGTGAAGCTCGCGACGCCGGTGGCGATCGGCGGCGGCGCGCAGCAGGTGAGCACCATGCTCGACGTCGTGTGGGCCTCGCTGCTGCCGGCGGGGTCGATCTCGGCGCTCTACTACGCCGACCGCATCACCCAGCTGCCGCTCGGCGTGATCGGCATCGCGGTCGGCACTGCGCTGCTGCCGCTGCTGGCGCGCCAGTTGCGCGCGGGCCAGGACGAGGCCGCGATGGCCAACCAGAACCGCGCCATTGAGTTCGGCCTGCTGTTCAGCCTGCCGTCGATGGCGGCGCTCTGGATCCTGGCCGAGCCGATGATCCGCGTGCTGTTCGAGCACGGCAAGTTCGGGCCCGACGACACGCTGCG